>PCCP01000057.1 GCA_002731775.1 Gammaproteobacteria bacterium | reverse complement strand
CTACTATCCAGTTTCTAAAGACGGAGATCTTCGTTAGTTGAATCCAAAAACGATCTGCACCGGAGTAGAGTTTCGGAGCAAGAGTGTCAGTGATAATTCGCTCTTCCTGTGGGAAGTTCTGTTCAATCGCTACAATAAGTGTGGGTTGGTTGCCGGTTTTTGCTGCACTCTTGGTATCAACATTCGTGTTGGATTTCATAGGTGTTTCCCGTGGGGTGCCAATGTATAACAGTTCATAATTATCAATTCCAATTTTTTTTCAGAATTTTTTCCAAATCCGACTTTAATGTATAGAGGGTGGTACAACAATGATTAAGAGACGCGGAAATGCCTCCCGGGGGCTATATTATCACCGCACCTTCAATGCGTTTCAGAGGGGGTATCAATGTTCGGTTGGCACGTCTGTCGGTACGTAAATCGAACCTAATTGCCCAGAAGGCAATAAACACAAGGAATTTCGGAGCCGCCCCTGGGCACCATTATTCTCGGGGCCTGTATTTCGAGCGATCATTGCAGCCTCAATCCTACTACCGCAATTTTTTCCCTCAACCAATTGTCATTTCTACAACCACGACGAACGGGCCTTTGTCATTCTTTCGCCCCATGAAGAAAGTCTCTCCAATAGACATCGACTCACTCTCCACAAATTCCGACAGCACTTCATCGTGGTTTGTAGAGAAGTTAAGCCCAAAGTCCAAACCCTCGCCAGTCTGGTCTAGAGTCTTTTTACGAGAACCTTTTCCAGCAAATGCGATAAAACGCTCAGCATAAATATCTGCGAGTAGCACACTGCCAGCAGGAGCTGTATTGCGAATATCTCCCATTGTTTTCCTAACGTCTGCCTCCGACAAGTACAGAGTCACGCCTTCCCAGAGAAAGAGTGTCTTCTTACTTGTATCGAAGCCAGACTCGATCAATCTCTCCACTGCATTCTCATTGCCAAAATCGACACTCACGAAAGTCACATGCTCAGAGGCAATACCTGATGATTCCAGAGACGCTAGTTTATGTGTCTGCACACTCGGCTGATCGAGTTCGAAGAATGAAACGTTTTTACACTGCAATTTTCCATAGGCTCTCATATCATAACCCGCGCCCATGACCACCAACTGATCCACCTGTCCCACAGCTCGCTCGATAACACGATCGAAATACAAAGTTCTGGCTACAATAAGATCTGCTATAGTTTCTGAACCGAGTTCGGGCACGCGCGGATATAGAGCAAGCCGTCCAGAAATCTTATGCTTTATCCACAGCGGGAAGAGGCACAGCCAAAGCCCAAATAAGGACGTATTCGGCAATGCTGCCGCGAGACTTACTGTTGCCTTATCCTCACGCATTCCGAATATGTGCATGGTCCATCGACCGTTTATTACTTCTATCGCAGTCATGGAAAGACCGAGTTTCTTGCTTACCACTATTTGTTTATAGGCAACGAGCAATGCACCCAAAATAACAATAGGAAGAAATAGAATCTGCAATGGAATATAAATAACCCAGCTAAGAATGTTCACCTATGTACCTGCTGCTTACTGATGATGAATAGTTTTTGAAAACACCCCTAACGAAGGTCGTCTGAAGAACTCAGCTGGTTCAAAATCCGAGGGTCTGGGTACTGAGATCACAGCACCACTGTACAATTTTATCGATTTCTATAGCACACTTTGATTCCTCGATTTTAACTCGATGATTTAAATAACGAATCGGTCACGCTTTCTACTGAAAATCCTCGTGTCGATGGTTCGATTTACTTCACAGCAACTCTGAATTGTCGAGACAACCGAAAACAAATGTGTGCTGATCAAAATCGTCCCCCTAGGCACCATTCTTTTCTGGTCCATGCCGGTCACATAGCTAACACTTTATACTGGCGACATGGCTAACACTTTTGGAGCGAACGGATTCGCTCCGACTGACTCCACCCTGTTCTCTTATTCGTCGAAAAAGCCCAGATCAAACTCCTTAAAGCTGAGTAGCCAAATCCTGTTAGCCACCTCTCTTATTCTGATATGTTGGCCACCGTACTGAGGTTAATCTTTAGTTGGCTTGTTGCAGGATTTCATCGCGGATGTCTTCGGTCATCGGCCTACGCCGGGCAGGCTTCGCTACGCAGCATGGCTTTCGCGGGCAGTCTGAGCTACGTGGACAGATAATGCTGGCCTCTTTCTCCAGACCACCAATTATCCAGTCGATGCTAAGAATGTTGGCGACGCTACGGATGATTTTGGCTGCGCCCGGGGGCACCGGTGCAGAACCGCCATTTTTATAACAGGCCTCTGCCACCTCAGCCACTACGTCCGCCACGGCTATACCCTGGGTTTCGATAGCTGGTCCTAAATCGATGCCGACACAAACAACATGGCGATTGCCAGCAGCATCGGCAACTCTAATGGCTTTGCAGCAATACAAATTGGTCTCGTCACCATTACGCAACAGTGATATTTGTGCACTGTCCCGGGAGCTATTGGTCTCCAGCAGTGTAAACACAGACCAGTGTTTGCAGGGATCGTTCATCACTCCCAGATTTCCCCAGGGTAGTGGAATGCCATTGCCGCGATAGACGGCGCGTAACTTACCCGGTGGGTAGGCATCAAAATAGTGCCAATAGGGGTAGGGCGAAACCGCGGTCATGCGGCGCATTAATACAGCTTCAGATACTTCCAGCAATGCGGCGCTCTGCGGGGAGTAGGCATGACGACTCAGAAACTGCCGGCAGGGGATTTTCGGACAGAGCAGCGCGCCGGCAAAGAAACTGCACTCGAAATCGCGCCAGGCGTGAAGTATGTCTTTAGAATCGATATTCTGCGCCTGATTGGACCAGGATTTGGCATCGTGGGTGTTACCGCCTACCGCCGAAATACTGCGCAGTCCGTCGTTGTCATGTAGTACACAGTGAGCTATGTGGGTGGCCAGATCGTATTTGAGCCTTGAGGGGTGTTGCTGCAATCTCTCATTGCAGTAAATTGTCCCGGGAGCATCAAAGAAGGATCTGACCAGAGTCCTGAATCCCTTCTGCCCGGGGTCATCAATGATCTCCGGTGCACGGTCGAACCACTTGATCTTCAGCCCCAATCTCTTGCAAATTGCCATGGTGTCAGCAACCGTTAGCGGCATCGTTTTCTTGCCGATATCTTCTGCGGCTTTTTCCAAATCGGGAAAGCGATTCTGGTGGTGTTCCTGGTGGGCTCGGATCAGGAGATGGCCAAACTGGCGGCCGGTGATACCACTCTGAGACAGCAGCTCCGGAATGGCGATTTGCAGGTGATTCCGGGAAAACAGGAAACCCGGCTCCAGTGCGATACCGGCGATGCCACCGGAGGTTTTTTTTGTCGGCACCAATGGCTCATGTTCGAGGGTTTCGTCATAAAACCAGCTCACTTCTTTCTCGAAGACACTGGCAATGATCTCCAACATATCTTCCGAAGGAACCCGCTTGCCATTCTCGATCATCGACAGATAGGACACCGACGGTGCTGCCTCTGCGTCGCGGTAGATGCAGCGCACCGACAGGTCATCCAGTGTTAGGCCATTGTCTTTACGCAGCTTACGGATCTTGGTTCCAAGAAAATGCGCCTTGCGATAAAGGGTTTGATTAGCTGCTTTCATAGCGATGGTCCGTTTTTGCTGGTGTAGGCGACAGTCTACAACAGCTTTAAGGTTATTGTGAAATTTACATTGTAAAATTTTAATTGTGAAGTTACACAGTTAAATATACTACACTACCAATGGAGCTGATGATATTGCAGATAGATTTCATCACTAGGGAGCAAAGCTAATGAAGAGAGGTCGACTATGAACACCTTAAGTCAAGCCAACATTTCCCAGGGAAAAGGTCTGAGCGGTTATCAAATTGTTGCCAATGGGACGGTTGAGGATTTTCTTGATTCTATATTCCCATTGAATGGCGCCTCCCACGGCGACGTACTTCAGTACCGAATTTATTTGATGAGCCTGGTTGCACATCTGAAAACAGGGCTCTGCGTAGGACTGCTCAACCCAGGCCAGTTCAGCGACTACGATGGGGAAAAAGAAAACCCGTCTTCGATTGTGCTCGGTAACTCTGAACAACAGATCGAATTACAACTCTAAACCTTGGCTCAGGCTGATTCCGTCGGCTGGAATTTTCTCAGAGAATTGCAGCCTGGGCGCTGTTACTTCGCAATTTACAGGAACAGAAAATGACACAGTACAGTAGTGATATTCGCCAACTAACTGACCTGAAAGCTACCGCAGGAAGTAGCTGGCATGGGATTAGCCCAGAACACGCGGCTCGCATGCGGGCGCAGAATCGATTTCGCAACGGACTCGACATCGCTCGTTACACGGCGAAGATTATGCGCCAAGACATGGTGGCTTACGATAAGGATGCATCGGCCTATACTCAGTCTCTGGGTTGTTGGCATGGTTTCATCGCACAACAGAAAATGATTGCGATCAAGAAACATCACGGCACTACCAACAAACGCTACCTCTATCTCTCTGGCTGGATGATCGCAGCACTTCGATCTGAGTTTGGCCCGCTGCCAGATCAGTCCATGCACGAAAAAACCTCGGTGCCGGCGCTAATAGAAGAGATCTATGCTTTTCTCAGACAAGCCGACGCCCGGGAGCTGGGGCATCTATTTGCCAGGCTGGATGAGGCTAACGCTGTTGGCGATAACCTGGCATTGCAACGTGTGCAGAATGAAATCTCGGACTATGAGACGCACGTGGTGCCGATCATTGCTGACATTGACGCCGGTTTTGGTAACGAGGAAGCGACCTATTTACTCGCCAAGAAAATGATCGAAGCTGGGGCTTGTGCCATCCAGTTGGAAAACCAGGTATCCGATGCCAAACAGTGTGGACATCAGGACGGCAAAGTAACAGTACCTCATGAAGAGTTTCTGGCAAAAATCCGCGCGGTACGTTATGCATTTTTGGAATTAGGTATTGATGACGGCGTTATTGTTGCCCGGACCGACTCTCTAGGAGCCGGCCTTACCCAAAAAATCGCAGTGACCGAGGAAGTTGGGGATCTGGGAGATCAGTACAATCAGTTTCTGGAGTTAACGCCGGTGGACGATGTCGCAGCGATGGAAAATGGCGATCTCGCCATTAAAGTCGGCGGCAGACTACAAAAAACAGCACGGCTCTCCAGCGGCTTGTTCCGCTTTCGCGAAGGCACTGGTGAGGACCGGGTAGTGCTTGATTGCATCGCATCATTACAAAACGGCGCCGATCTGCTTTGGATTGAAACCGCTACGCCCCGTGTCGATCAGATTGGTGGCATGGTGAAACGCATTCGTGAGGTAGTGCCGAATGCAAAACTGGTTTACAACAATAGCCCTTCATTCAACTGGACGCTGAGTTTTCGGCAACAGATTTTCGATAGCTGGCAGCAACAGTCTCGCGAGATGTCCGGGTATAACCGCGAAAAATTGATGAGCGCCATCTATGATGAATCAGAACTGGCTATTGAGGCCGATGCCAAGATCAAGGAATTTCAACTCGACGCAGCTCGCGAAGCTGGCGTCTTTCATCACCTGATTACCCTGCCCACCTATCACACTGTCGCACTTAGCATCGATCAGCTAGCGCAAGGATACTTCGGCGAGGAAGGCATGCTGGCCTACGTTAGTGGTGTGCAGCGTTTGGAGATTCGAGGACAACTGGCCTGCGTCAAGCACCAGGACATGGCCGGATCGAATTTGGGAGATGACCACAAGGAGTATTTTTCCGGTGAAGCGGCATTGAAAGCAGGTGGTAAAGATAACACCATGAATCAGTTCAACTAGTAGCTGATAGGGGAATCAGCCCAGAAATAAAGATCTTGGATTCAACCGGTCACACACTCAGGGGCACAATAGCTGCTCTCGATAAGGCTATTGATACTGCCGGCCCCAACACTAAAGTTATACCGGGTCGTGGCCTAGAGGTGGTTGGCCGTGGAGAAATAGTGAAATTCCGTGGCATGATTCCCGACATTCAGGGCCAGGTTCTCAGCAGACCCGCGAAGGGAATAAATTGGATGAAGTGATGGCGGCACGACCGACCTCCGGCTATGATGCAGAATGGATCGACGATCGTGCTTGGGCCCCGGAAGATTTCGTTTCCAACTTGTATTACGAACTCGGCGGCTGCGGACGCTTGGCCGACCGCTAATTCGCCCCGCTACACTATCTATACCAGAACATTAGGTACCAACCATGACTCTATTGAAAAAGTTTCCTCTTCTCTTCGTTATTGTATTCAGCCCCCAGACGCTGCTAGCTGAGGATGATGATTTCGTTTTCTATTCTGAGCTGGCGCGAGACTGGTATCAGGGGGGCGATTATTTCGAATGGACATCGACTACCGAAGACAATAACGCTGCCAAGGTAAGTGTCTTCTATAGAACCTGGGGTGATGAGTCGAATCCGAAGCTGGTGCTGATTCACGGCTTTCCCAACTCCAGTTTCGATTACTACAAGATGATCCCTTTTCTCGAAGACGAATATCACATCGCGGCGCTGGATTTTCCCGGTTCCGGATTCTCCGATAAGCCACTCGATGGCTACAATTATATGTTGGCTGAAAATGCTGAGATCGTGGACTATTTCGTTCGTGAAGTAGTTGGTTTTGAGGACTTCGCGCTCTTTACTCATGATCGCGGCGTGAGCATAGGCCTAGCTTTTCTCGGGAATTACCTGGATAACCCAAGCCCTGGATACACCATTAATTATCATTTCCTATCCAACAGTGGCATGTTTCTCCCACTCGCAAATTTGCTTCCTTTTCAATTGTCTTTACTCGATGCCGAAGCCGGTCAGCGAATGATAGAGGCACGAGCGGCACAACCGCGGCGCACAGAAGGCGAACCGGAATCTCTAGCCTTCGCCGACATCTTCGCCTTCAATCAGGGCAATATCTCCCTGCTCTATGTTGGTCGATACCTGTTAGAACGTCAGGCGAACGAAGTGCGTTGGTTGGAAAATTTACCGCGCAGCACAGTACCTGTGGCTTACTTATGGGGGTTAGCGGATAACGTCAATCCCATTCGAATTCCCAATCATGTATGGGATACCTATCTAAACGACCGAGAGGTCGAGAGTAGCTTTTGGATATTGCCGACAGCAGGCCACTATCCTCAGCGTGATAAACCTGAAGAAGTCGCCAAAATAGTTCGCATGGCACTCACAGCTCAGATACCCGACCGTGAAGCTGAAAGCGAATTTATGCGGCGTTATGGGCCAAGCAGAACAACTGATGATGCAGTCTTTGTAGGGCGTTCAAAAATTGAGGAATTGGACTTCCCCAGCTCAATCGAATACACCCCTTCGGGCTATCGCCTGATAGACTAGCGGGGCATAAATCAATGGGGCAATCAAATGGGCCAGGGTATTTTGACTCTGACCCCTTTTATTCAGATTAGCGCAACGCCAAACCAGGGCGAGCGAGACTGTCAGCACAATGACAACGGCGAATGAGAGTATTATCTGCATTATTGTTACTGTCGGGGGATAAAATACCTCGGTTCATTGTCATCACGTCTAACAGACCGCATTTAATCCCTGTTAGACTTTCCGTCATACATCCTGAGCATTAGGATCTGTTATGACCACCCCCTTCATGTCGCTTGCTAATTTGGCAATGCCGCGAATCTTAGCCGCCGTAGTTATAGCCTTCTCTCTTGTAGCCTGCCACCAGGCAAATACGCCATCTCTTGGAACGCCGAAAGCAATATTTATCATTGTTGATGGCATTCCAGCGGATATCATTGAAATTGCTAACACACCCCATATCGAAGATCTCGCGGGCGATGCTGGCTATACTCGATCTTATGTCGGTGGGGAAATAGGTGGACCGACCGAAAGCCCTACGGTTTCTGCGGTCGGCTACAACAGCCTGCTAACAGGAACATGGGCGAACAAACACAATGTTTATAGCAATACCATCGAAGACCCTAACTATCAGTACTGGGATATTTTCAGAATTACCAAACAACAAGACTCATCATTACAGACAGCACTGTTTTCAACCTGGCTGGAAAACCGGACGGTGCTGATCGGTGACGGATTGAGTGAGGCCGGAGGATATAAGCTTGATTATTACTTTGATGGATTCGAGCTAGACCTGGTGCGCTTTCCCCACGATGAATCCAGAAACTACATAAGAAATATTGATGAGTTGGTCAGCAACGAAGCAGCGAGCTATGTGCGGGAACATGGACCTGATTTATCCTGGGTGTACCTGGAATTCACAGATGATGTCGGTCACATGTTTGGTGATGGCTTAGAGCTAGCTGAAGCGGTATCTTCGATGGATGCAAACATCGGAAAAATTTGGCAGGCAGTAAAAAGCAGACAAAACACCCATAATGAAAATTGGTTAGTCGTGGTGACCACTGACCATGGCAGAGACGTTGCCACCGGGAGGAACCATGGTGGTCAGAGCGCACGTGAACGCACAACCTGGATTGCCACTAACAGCCAAAACCTGAACGATCACTTCAGCAACACACCAGCGATTGTGGATATTCTGCCATCGATAATGAACCATCTCGAACTGGCAATCCCAACAGAAATTGCCGCCCAACTTGATGGTCAATCATTCATAGATTAGATAAGACTAGATAAGTAAAAATGTTCAGAGCAAAATAATAATAAATGGGGTCAGAGTGAAAATACAGTAGTTTGTATAAACTCAACTGACGAATTCATAGCACACTTTGATTCCTCCTTTTTAACGCATTTATTCAATTAAAGAATCGGTCACGCAGTTTACTGAAAATTCTCGTATCGGTGGTTCGATTTACTTCACAGCGGCTCTGATTTATCGAGGCAACCGAAATCAAATGGGTACTGATCAGAATCGTCCCCCTGGGCACCATCTCCCAAAGTGTCCAATCCGGACACATTTGCTTCATAAATTATTCTCTTCGAAATTCTTAAGCTATTAAACTATCAGTGTCCCCTGAAGGTTTATTCTGAAGGTTTACCCTGAAGGTTTATTCAGCGTAGGGGTTCACATAACCGGCTGGCAATACTCTCTCTGGATCTGGTCGAATGCTAAGCATTTCAACTCTTTCTTCAACTTCATGCCACCCGTGAAAAACGCCTGCTGGAATAACAATTATATCTCCCTCAGACACTAAGCGAACCTGACCATCGCCTCTGGCAACAGAGGTGGAGAAACTTTCACCGACCAATTCAGTAACAATGTCACTGTTCGCCGGAATATCATTCCGGCCCAGCATGGTTCCACCGGTTACCAATACACCAGAGCCTGAGGTAATGTAATAGACTTCAGATACCCGCGTATGGACAATACCGCGCACAGGGTCATCAGTGGCGGCTATTGGGTCTCGAAATAATACACCCACGGCAACATGGGAATTCCCTATGTCGACAACCTTAACTTGACGATCAACCCGGCCTTCAGGGGCGTGCAATACAGCCTGCCATTGTTGAAATGACACATCAGTCGCGAGCTTTATGGAATCCACTTGGGATGCAGCACTGAATACCACGAGCGAACACGCTGCGACGCTTATCAATGCAACTAGCGTTTTAAATTTAGACATACCGAATACCTCGCATATTGGTTTTTATTGAGAACAAGGCATAAGGATAGTGCTGGTGGACTTGGTTAATCAAGCTAAAGGCAATGCGATGAATAAATGGGGTCAGAGGGTCCGTAGCAGACACATCTGTTCCATGAGCTGATCCTAATCGAATTTCCTAATCTATTGAACTAAAGTATCCCCTGTTGCTGGCTTAGGCCGCCCCTGCACAGCATGGGCAACCCGTTGCTCCACTTGCCATAACCGATTCCGCCGCTTTGGCATTCTGCTCGGCAGTGCGCCTGGTTAAAGCAGCACTCGAAGCACTGGCAACTGTCATCGGAACGGGTTTAGCCATAGCAACTTCTTCTCCGAAATAGCCTGTGTAGATTTGGTATTGATGTTGCCCAATATCGGTCGGTACGCGAATGGTATTGGCATTGACGACTTGTACATTCGTGATCGTCGCCCCGTCACAGATGACTATGGCCTTTGCCGCATCTGGCAGCTTGGTAATTTGCCAACTCGTCGGCTGTCCGGCCGTATTCCGATCCGCCGCATAGGTGCCGATGTTAAGCACACCACTGTCTTTATCATTCCACGCTGTGTCGACACCGAGGCTTGGATAGTCCACGCCTTCCAGTGTTGGCGCGGTGTATTTGTCCAAGTGCTTAACCTTGAAGGCATCTATCCAGTTACCCTCGGCAATTTCACTAATCATTTGCTGGGCTGAGCCCTGGCCCCGAGGCCAGGGTTCGCCATAGTTGAACCACCAGCCAAATTTGTCCATGTCCTCGCCAAACCATTTTGGCCCTGAATAACGCTCGGCAGCGGCACTGAGGCGGTCTACTGCGGAATGGTCGCCGAGTGCCTTGGCCATCACCATACCAAGAGCGTTGGGCTGGATTTCTCGCGCGGGATCACGCCAACCACTGGCATGTGCAAGCGCGTCGTATATCTGCGTAGCTATCTCAGGCGATTGCGGCATTAAGTAAAATGCGGTACCTGCGCCACCTGCGCTGGCACCGGGTACATTCACTTTAAAATCTGCCAGAGGATCATAATATAGTGTCATCCATTCGATCTGATTCTGATCGTTGATGCCCATGTAGTTTTCCCGCAAGAATTCTACCCAGTTTTCAAATACTCCGTGGGAATTGGTTACGCCGAGTTGATCAGACAGATACATACCGAGTCCGGCAGCTGAGTTGCAGTAAGGCCAGATCTTTGTGTTTTCGCAATGAGGGCCTTCCGGATGTTTTATATATTGCCTGTGTAGGTGTTCGACAATTTTTGGCTGAGTCCATTCAAAATGCTCATTTTCGTAACCAGCTATTTGCCAGGGTTGTTCCCATTTATCATCGCCGGAAACATACTTATAAATTGACAGAATCAGATTCAACCACCCGCGAAAGAACAGGTTGCCGTCGGCACCTATGGGATCGGCTTGCAGTCCCCACGGTTCAACACCATTTGCAGTCCAACCCGGCGAGTCGTAATTTCCGCGCACATGTTCCGGCCATGCCTGATAACCAGGTGCATTAAGTGGCCCATAATTCTCCCTGTCTGGGCTCGGGCCCATAAAGGTATTCCAATCGATAGCAGCCCAATAAGAGGTATGCCTGGTTGCCAGTTCATCCATGATACGGGTGTAGACCTCGCGCCAGGCCGGAGTCTGATCAGCCATGAGCATGATGCCATAGCTGGAATCTGCCAGATCAAAGCGAGGATAGCTGAGCATGGGCGCACCCGTGTACTGGTCCCACCAGGGGTGAGGCCCCTTTCCGTCCTCGGTCCAGTCTATTTCTCCACGAGGTAGATTAATTCCCCAAGGTCGCTCAATGTCCTCGCTATAGCCCCAGTCATCTGCTGTGGTCGCCTTCTGCCAGATAAAGCGCATCCAACCTTTAGTGCGTTCATTGTGTTTGGGATAGAAGCTGGGACTGGATTCATAGCGGGCGATAGCCGAAGGGCTTGAGTTAACTGATGATGGTGGGCTAGTGCAAGCACCCAAGCTTGCCGCCCCACCGACCACCGCTGCACCTTTGAGGAAATTACGTCTGGATCTTGAGTTTGTTTGCGACATGTATATTCCTAACCCTATGATTGTTTGATGGGTTCTACCCTGATTTTATGGACACATCAGAAAAGTCTGATAATGGGCCAGGAAGTGTGTCATGTCAAAGCGCAGGAAGTTTTTAGAGGAGTTCCAATGGGAAGCCGTACAGCTGTGTTATCGGTCCGGGATAAAGCAGAAGCAACCGAATCATTAAGCTTGCCTCGCTTATTTTTTTAGCCCCTAAAGTTGTTAAGTTATGAGTATCCCCTTGGTATACTTCCCCACAATCAGGGATTCTCTGAACATGTAGGCAGATGGAGCCTGACACTAATTGTCATAGCTTGAATGAAATCGCTTCGAAATTTTCTGAGGACAAGACCATGCATTCTAAAAAAGCAAGCAATCTGATTTCCTGTGCGATCTTAACAATCTTTGTAAACATGGGTTTTGCCCAACAAAACAACCTTCTCCCCGACATCGTCAACGGCTATACCAGCTACGATAATCTGGTCACTATGCCCGATAACCGGATCATGGGGTCGGCTAACGCAATCGATATAGATTCCGCGGGAAACATCTGGGTATTCGAGCGTTGTGGTGTCAATACCTGCTCCGGTTCCACAGTAGACCCGATTCTAAAATTCAGCCCCGATGGCGAATTTCTGAGCAGTTTCGGTGCTGGCATGTTTGTGTTCCCCCACGGCATCGTGGTGGATGAAGATGACAATATCTGGGTAGTGGACGCCGGCGTTGAAGATGGCGTCAAGGGAAATCAGATATTCAAATTCAACCAGCGAGGAGAAATTCTGATCGAATTGGGCCGACCGGGCATTCGCGGAGTGGCGCCCGGTCTATTTAATGAGCCCTCAGATCTAGCTATAACACCCAATGGCGATCTTTATATCGCCGACGGCCACATCAACCCGGAATCGAATCGGCGCATCTTGCACCTTTCTCCCGAGGGCGATTTTATCGAAGCATGGGGATCCAAAGGCCAGGGGCCATTGCAATTCGAGTGCCCCCATTCCTTAGCCATCGATTCTCAGGGCCGCATCTTTGTCGGCGACCGGACCAATAACCGCCTGCAGATTCTCTCGCCAGAAGGTAAGTTGTTGGCGATATGGGAGCATTTCGGCAGACCGAGCGGCGTGAGAATTCATAACGATATGTTATACGTGGTGGACTCTGAGTCACGCCAGGCTGAGGGTCAGTACGGCTACAACCCTGGCTGGCACCGTGGTATTCGGATAGGCAGCGTAAACGACGGCATCGTGCAGCACTTCATTCCCGATCCTGGCCCCCATGGCGGGACCAGTTTTCCTGAGGGCATCGCAGTTGATGACGACGGTGTTATCTGGGGCGCGTCGGTGGGTGATCGGAAGGTCACCAAGTACCTTAGGAATTAGGGGCAAGCGGGGTCAGGTCTCCTTCTATTTCTTGTTGTCACCTCAATGCTTTCAAGGCGTCCCCAAATACATCCCAGGTGCGCTGCAGATCTGCGTCGCTATGAGCTGCCGAGATGAACAGGTTATGATGTGACGCCATGAACACGCCGCGCCGGGTGCATTCTCCACAGAGGGACTGGTGGAACTCAATGCCGTCCTCGTGCACGGTGCGCAGGTAAGGCATCGACGGCATGCCACTCACCTTCAATTCTTGCCCATGATCCCGAGCTAACTCTATCAAACCATCGGCAAGCTTCCTGCCGGTGTCCATGATACGGGCAGGCGCATCGATACGCCGCAACTCTTTGAGACAGGCCAATGCAGCGGCCATGGGTGCAGCCGAGAACCAGAAGCTTCCAGTTTGAAAAATTGCGCCTGCGGCTTCCTTCAGCGAGTCAGTCCCGAGCACCGCTGAGATTGGATAGCCATTGGCAATGGACTTGCAGAAACAGATTAAGTCGGGGGAATAACCGAAGTATTCACTGGAACCCCCCATATCGATCCGAAAGCCAGCGCGCACATCATCACAGATGGAAACCACGCCGTGCTGTTTGAGCAGTTTGTGTACCTCTGACCAGTAACCATCAGCCGGGAGAATATTGTCCATATAGACAGGATGATGGTAAGGAGAGCTAATAAAGGCGGCAACATTGTTCTCATTATCATCCAGTACCTGCTCCAGAGCCGCCGTGTCATTCCAGGGAATCCGAATCACATCGCTATGGTCATCGGGGTCGATCCCGCTGCGCTCCCGTGCCTGCATCCACGGGGAGGCCCCGTGATAACCTTCGTCGATAGCAATGGTTTTCCTGCGCCCGGTGGCGGTGCGCGCGATCAGCACCGCCATGTTGGTAGCATCGGCGCCATTCTTGGCGAAGGTGGCCCAATTTGCCATGGGGATAAGATCAACCAGGAATTCCGCAAGTTCTACCATCACCGGAGATGCCAGCGTGCAGGTATCGGCCCGTCCCAGCTGTGACCGAAACGCTTCATCCACCAGGGAATTGCCATAACCCAATATCATCGGGCCATAGGCACACATATAGTCGATATATTCGTTACCGTCCACATCCCAGAATCGAGATCCCTCGGCACGCTCGCAGTAGTGGGGATAGGTGCCATTCGGTTTCTGTACAAGGGGATTAAAGTGGCCCGAGATGCCGTTGGGAATTACTTTATTTGCACGACTGAACAGGGCCTTGCTCTTACTATAATCGAAAGTATCTATACTCATTAGATTATTGCTCACATCGGGTTTCGGTTTCCATGCGGTGGTACTTCTCCAGATAATTTCCTGACTATCTGGGCCAGCTACATGACTCAATCATTAATTTGCTGCACGGCTTCATCCTGCACGATATATTCTTCTTTGTAATAGTACATGTAGACAATGAAAATCAGGGCAGCCGCAGCCATGAATCCCGCAAAAAACAGATGATACATGACGCCGTCCAACTTAGAAGAGCCATCCGGGTTCTGGATGAACTGATTCACTGCTGCCGTAAAAAGATTGCCCATGGAAATGGAAAGGTAGAAGAATGACATCACCAGTGACTTCATGCGCTTCGGCGCCTGGGTATATGAAAACTCCATGCAGGTGATGACCAGCATTACTTCGGCGACACTGAGCAACAGATAGGCAAGCAGTTGCCATGATATATGGGGCGAGATTCCGCTCTGAATTTGATACGCGCACCACGCCGTGACCAGAAAAGGAGTCGACGCAAGCACCATCCCCATGGACATTTTCCTGGCGGCAGTAAGCTCGAAAAACCGGCCCATGAATGGATAGATTATGTAGGTGAACACTGGGATTAGAAAAATAATCAGAAACGGATTCGCTGCCATAATTTGAGCGGAGAGAAGTTCGTAACCGAATACATTCTTATCCATCTGCTCCGCCTGCAATACCCAGGTGCTACCCATTTGATCGAACAACGACCAGAAGGCAGCCACCAATATGTAAATAAATGCCAGTCGCTTAACCAGGCGACGCCCCTCAGGTCCGGTAATGTCATGCAGATAGGACACACCTGTAGGCGGAATGTGAACAAATCTGTGCCGACCTAGCCAGAACGTTAGCGTAGCGGCAAGCATGAATGCACCAGGTATTCCGAATGCTACCGAAGCACCATAGTGCTCAAGTAGCCAGGGTATAAGTAATGACGAGGTGGATGAGCCAATGTTGATTCCAAGGTAATACCAGGAGAAGGCCCGTGACAGAAGATGTTGATTGCTCTTGCCGAATTGATCACCCACATGGGATGCAACACTGGGTTTAATGCCTCCAGAACCGAGAGCAATAAACGTCAAGCCTAGAAACAAACCGATGCGCGTGTCGTCCATCGAAAGGGCCAAGTGCCCCGCACAATACACCAGGGAAAGAAAAATAATGGTGCGATATTTTCCCAGAAACGCATCGGAAACGATGGCGCCGATGATGGGGAGGAAATAGGCAGTCGCGGTAAAAAGGTGAAAATAGGAGGTGGCGTCTTCTTCCGAATAGGTGTTGAGAACGCCGTCACCGGTCATGAGATACTGGGTCATGAAGATGACGAGAATCGCCCGTACGCCATAAAAACTAAAACGTTCCGCAACATCGTTAACGATGATGTAGGGGATGCCCCCGGGCATGTCTGGCGAAGGCACCGGGGCGGTGCGGTAGTTGGCCGCTGGGGAACCTCTGGTCAATTCAATGACCACTGTGGCTTACCGCCGATTGCGCTATCAAGGCGCACTTGCGCAGGCATCTATCGACCGGTCAAGGAAGTGCGGCGATGAGAGCGGGATAGCGATAAGAAAACGTGGCCTGTCCCCCTCTCTTTACTTTCGGTATAACACAATAAATTTACTCGTCTTGCCTTGGATGGAAGGGTCGAATACGTTGCTATCGAGAGGATCGCTTGCGTTCTTGTGAAGGTGGGAAATTCTCACCACTTCCATGCCCGCCGCCTCTGCAAAGTCGCTAACAATTTCTTCCCGTATCCGGTGCAGGGTTCCGCCGCTGTCGAGGCCAGAATTCGCCGGTGCTATATGATCCACCGCCAAAAATAAGCCGCCTGGCTTCAGCACCCGAGCGATTTCTGCAAATGCAGTTTCGGGATCTCCCAGAGTGACGTTTTCAGCAGGCTCAAAGCCAAGCTCATGAGGACCGAGTATCCAGGTAACCATATCGATCGAATTATCGGCCGCGTCCAGTTCATCGAAATTGGTCCGGGTGTTGCGTACATTAGGCAGACGATTGTTAGCTATGCGATTTGCCGGACCATCACCCAGGAACGCATCGAACGATGGCGGGTTTTGCACAATCACGCTGCCGGCGGGTCCCACTGCTCGGCTCAGGATTTCCGTGTAGTAGCCGCCGCCTCCCTCGAGCTCGAATATAGACATGCCGGCTTCTATTCCCGCAAACGCCAGCACCTCTAGCGGCATGCGGCGAGCGTCATCGGCAGCATCTTCACTGGGTCGATCGTCGTGAATGAGCGCATTGGCTACCAGCTCAGCCGAAGTACTAGCGGCAAAAGTCGAAAAGCTGGCGGCAAGAAGACCACCGACAGCCAGGATAGATACTAGGTGTCTTAATTGTTTCATGGAACGCTCCTGCAATTAGATTGGCTTTCAGAATAAAAGGGCAGCTTAACTTATTACTAGAATTTGTATAAGCCAAAGATTAACGTTGAGTATAACGAAATACCAGACAGAAGTGGTCATTGGGATTCTGATGGTGTTGCAATCCTGGTTGGTAAAATCATTGCATAGCCCATAAAAAAGAGGACATATCATTCGAAACCAAGCGATCCGTTAGTATGGACGATGTCTACCGCGTGTACGGCCTGCGTCGTGTAGCGAAGGGATTCGACATCGGAAACGGTGACGAAATCTGCGTGGGCGCGTTCATGATCGATCCGCAGACGGATGAAACCAAGGTAGCGGCCATCGGTCCATTCAATTTCCTTGTTGTTCGCCGCATTCAGTTCGTCGAAGCGCTGCATGCCCTGGGCACCGAGCGCCAGTAGTGATCGCGGGGAGCTGATCCCAGTGGCGCCGAGTTCGATGCCCATGGCGAGCCCAGGCGCATCAAACAGCGAGTTGGTCCAGTAGCTGTGGCTGTCACCGGACAGGACCAGCAAGTCCCTCGCGCCTGCGTCTTTTGCGATCTGATAAAACTTCTCACGGGCGACTGGGTAACCATCCCAGATATCCATGTCCTCCGGTAATCCCAGTTCACCCAGGCGGGTCAGATTGCCGAGTATACGCGCGCCTTCCCCTTTAAGATCTTTCCTCAGCCTGTCAAAAAGAGCCTCATCGAGTACTGGCGCGATAGATTTTGCCATTAGCGTTTGATTACCGATCAGGCGCCAGCGGCGGCCGGAGCTGACCGACTCTTTCAGTTCGCTTTTCAGAAAGCCCTCCATTTCCAGTGACAGCATATTGCGATTGGATGCGCCGACGACCACACGCAGAAATTCCTGCGCTTGCTCCGGCGTGTCAATCTGCCCCAGGTGCTCATCGTAGCTGATCTGTTGGCTGCGGCCGGTATGTCGGTTTTCGAGCGTAATCAGGCTGACCAGATCACCAAATTTATAATGCCGCCAGTACTTTTCCCTGCTGCCACCAGGCCCGGGGTCCCTTATTGGCAGCCATTCGTAAAATGCCTGCAGAGACGCCGCCCGACGTGCGGCCCAACTACCTTCTTCGGGCTGGTGATTACTGGCGCCGTCCATCCAGGGATTGTTCGCGGTCTCGTGGTCATCCCACATAACGATCAGTGGATGGCGGGCATGCATTGCCAGTGAACCCTGGTCTGTCTTGTATTGGGCGTGGCGCCGGCGGTAGTCGTCAAGAGTGACGATTTCGTGGCGTGGTTCATGGATACGACCGATGCGTTTACCGGCCTCGCCACCGAAGCCGTTTTCGTCGTATTCGTAAATGTAGTCCCCAAGATGCACCACCAGATCGATGCTCGGATCATTCGCGATCACTTCATAGGCATTGAAGTATCCGAACGGGTAGTTGGAACAGGTGGCGACGGCGACAACCAGTTGCTCGACATGACCGACGGGTAGCGTGCGGGTACGACCGGTCGGTGATGTCGATCCGTCGGCCGNAAATTGGTAATAATATTCCTGTCCGGGAGCGAGATTATCGACGACAATTTTTATGGTGTGGTCGCGNCCCCTGTCGGTGNTGTATTGNCCTCGGGCGACGACNTCGAGGAAATTTGCATCGCTTGCCATCGTCCAATCGACGTCGACTGAATCTTCGACCTCACTCACACGCGTCCAGATGACGATGCTCGATTGAGCCGGATCACCACTGGCAACACCGTGAGCAAAGGTGGCGCTTGATCGACTTAAGCGTGCTTCCGACTGACTGCAGGCGACCGGTAACAGCAGCGCTGACGAAACTGCGAGTAGCGCCTGGCGCCGGGTAATTTTCTTACTCACTTCTTTTATCCTGTTCAATCCAAGTCGCGTATTGTGTTTGGATCTTCATCTTAACAGCTAATCGAGTGTGGTATTGAACAGGCCCAGCTTGAAGAAGGCCGAACTTACCTGCTGCAATCCGGTAATAGGACTTCGCTGTTATCTCTCACCCTCCCCGCTTTGTTGACATGGATCAAAACTCCGTCACCTGGAACCCAAAAGGCGTACTCACTACCCTTGATTTGATTCAGACCAACCTCAGGTAGTTAATGATGACGCATGACGGAATCTTGCGCGATTGACCCAAGGACTTAACCGAGCCAACCTTATCCTGGGAGGAATAGCAAATGAATCTGGTACCCCGCAATCAAATACTCGATTTTGACTCACTATTTAATGACTTCTTTCATGGTTTCCACCGCCCCACATCGAAATCCGACAATTCTGAACCGGCTGTCGGTATGCGGGTGGATGTGCACGAAACAGATGATGAGTACGAAATCCACGCAGATTTACCTGGCGTGAAGAAGGGAGATATAAACATCGTTCTGGAGAACGACGTACTCACCGTATCGGCAAGCAAGAAAACGGAGGCCGAAAAGAAGAAGAAAGGCAAAGTAGTCTGGCGAGAACGCAGCAGTGGATCGATAAACCGTAGTTTTACGGTTTATCCCGGTACTACCGAGAAGGACATCAAGGCCAATTTTTCGGATGGAGTGCTCACCATTGCCGTGCCAAAACAAATGCAGGAGTCGGTGACACCAACGAGCCATCGAATTCGGATCAAGTAAAGTCCGGAATCGATGAAGGAGCGCGCGGAATTCATGGGGGAAGGCCGGTTTTTGCACATTAGCTAACGCCAATGCATGTGTAGTAGTAGACCTGACCCCATGATCTATTCGGCTATCTTATTGCAAGACATCTACGCTGTCACGAGATGATACGAGGGCGTGCCAACGCCATAAATTCGTGAGCGATTCGTCCGGCTTCAATCCAACCATGGTGGCCGCAAAATCTATCCCGGCGAGCAGTGTTATGTCGGCGATAGTGAAGCGAGATCCCGCTATATAATCTGATGCTGCCAACTCCCTATCGAGTCGTTCGTAGTAATTCTTCACGTTAGCGTCACTCGCTGTCTTGGCCTCGGGAATTTGCGTATAGGTTCCTATCTTCGCCATGACGGGTCCGTTTACCCAGGACACACCAATTTGGCTCCACAGCTCCGTTTCCATCTGCCGGTTTCGCATCTCGATGTGGCCCATCTCAAACGGATCCACTCCAAATAAATTCGGCTGTGGATAAACACCCTCGAGATAACGACAGATCGCGATGGACTCTGACAGGTAACGCCCATCATCGAGCTCCAGCACTGGAACTTTTCCACTGGGATTCATCTTTAGAAAATCCGGTGACTTATGCTCCCGTTTTGCCATATCAACCTGAACGAGTTCATACTCAACGCCTTTCTCTGCCAAAAATATTCTGACCTTGCGTGGGTTTGGTGCAGTTCCGTAGTCGTAGAGTTTCATCGCTGAGTGAGTTCCTGTTCGTTAATTGACAAGTACATTTTCTAATTTTCCATTACAGACAGGGGCCGAGCAAAGATAGGGTTACCTTTGCCCCGCCCCGTTGCTTCGCGATTCCGAATCTTCGGATTATTTGAAGTGCGAATAGTCCGTCGCACTCATCATGAAGGTGTTGGCCGAAATCGGCACCGGATACTTTTCTCTGAGCGCAATCCATTCAGGATCGCTACCGAACGCCTCCCACACTTCTTGCCGGTGAGCACGATTGCGATAGGCCAACAGCCAAACCAGCGTGTTGGGATCATCGAGCCGTTGCCATACCGCGACCACCTCGGCGCCGAGTTTTTCGAAGATCGCGATTTCTTGTTCACGGAAGCGCTGGTGCAGATTGTTAATGCCACCAACACCGTCCTGTTCCGGTTCCGCCGTATACATACGCAACTCGAAGCAGCGCGAATCGGACGCCACGTTCGTCGACAATTCTGCCGACAAGTCGCCGGCCGGACCACAAGGTGCCGGTGTATTCTGGGCACTGGCTATACCAATAAAGCCGATGCTCATAATAAAGCCTAAAAGAATTCTGCCCATGTCAATCTCCTTAAACTAGAGTGCAAAAAAAATACTTTCGTGTGGGCCTGCCTGGTAGGCAGGTACAGGCCCTGTAAGTCATGCCAGTGAACACACCCAAATAGTCGCCGCCCTCTGGTGCATCGCTAATCGGTCTGCCTTCCTTCGTAGCGGTTGGCCTGGCCACGTATCATCCTCAACAAATGGTACCACTCAAGCTCGATTAATCTTAAAGAGCAACTACTCATTTTTGTTGGGGTGTCTGAAATGGTGAACCTGATTCTTCAAGCCTCGAAGTAATTTCTCAGCTTCTCCATCCCTGCTTCGATCTCTTCGACATCGATGCCGGAATAGGCGAAACGAATATAGTGGTTTTTCTCACCCTCGACGGCGCGCCCAAAGTGGTCACGGGTGCAAAAGGATACATTGGTGCGGGTCAAGGCCTCCTCCATCAACTGCTTAAGCTCGGTGAACCCCTTGCGCTGCATGATGTTGGTGACGTTAGGGAAGAGATAGAATGTGCTGTTGGGCGCCTGGATCGAAATACCATCGATGGCATTCAGTCCGGCAACGGCCGCGTCTCGCCGCTTCCGCAGTATATTGATGATTGCATCGGGACCCGAGGTGTCGCCGCCGATGGCGTCCACCATGCCTCTCTGAATGAAGTGAGTGGTACAGGATTCGATATTGGTGTTGAGTTTGTTGAAGACATCGATGACAGCTTGGGGTCCGATGGCGGCACCGAGACGCCAACCAGTCATGGCAAAGCGCTTGGAACAGGTGTAGAGGATGACGGATCGCTCCTGCATGCCCGGCAAGCTAACGATGGATTCGGCCTGGCCGCTGTATTGAATCTCAAAATAGGCCTCGTCACTTAATACCCATAGATCGTGTTTGATGGCGAGTTGCGCCAGCTGTTCCATCTCCGCCCGAGAAGATTCTGCGCCGTTGGGGTTTTGAAAGTTATTGTAGATCAGCACCCGGGTTCTGGGACCGATCCCATGCTCGATGGCATCCAGATCCAGATCAAAACCAGATGCGGTCTCGATATAACCATAGGGAACGGAGACGCCACCCTGATATTCGATTTGGGACTCATAAATCGGATAGCCGGGATTAGGATAGAGTACCTCGTCGCCCGGATTCATCACTGCAGCCAGGAACTTCCCGATGACGGGTTTGCCGCCGGGCTGGATAGAAACCTGATCTGCCGTGTAACTGAGCTGCCTCTTGGCTCCGACATCGGCAGCGATCGCTGCCCTGAGCTCGGGGATTCCTGCTCCGGGGCAATAGCCGGTGTAACCATCTGCTATTGCTTTTTCAGTAGCCTCGACAATATTGCCGGGCGTGGCTATGTTGATATCACCGAGATGGAAAGGATAAATTTTATGGCCCTTGGCAGCCCACGCCGCTGCTGCTGCAGAGACCGCAAAAGCGGTCTCGGTACCGAGCCTCTGCAACTGCTTTGCCAGCTTCACGCTGTTCTCATTATTTGGTCTTATCCCACGGAAATCTCAAAACACGTCCCTCAAGGCCGCATTCTAATCAATAAGTGGGCCGGGGTCATGGGCTGGGGTCAGAATATTTGACTGCAGCGCATCTAGTACTCGTTCTGCGGTATTGCCGACGACTGCCGCCTTGAAACCGTCTCGCGCAGCCGTCCCGATGACCACAATATCCGCGCCTATCTCTTCAGCGATTTCCGGAATGACCTTTTCGGAATCGCATTCGATAGTGTGGCCCTCTGATTTTCCGATTCCCGTAGTTTCAGCCAAATCGGACGGATAAACAAACTCGCTGGAGCTTGCGTAGGCATTCACAGCATGCAAACTGCTATGGGGGATACTGTCGACGAAGGCGCGCCCATATTCCAGCACTTGTTCATTGAGATTGCTGTGCAATTCATCGTCTCGCGCGATGTCGAGTGCCACCAGTACTTTGGCGCCATTTTCGACATTGTCCTTTTTGATCAGGTACACCGGACAATGTGAATGGCGTAGCAGCGTCCAGTCCAAAGTCTTCAGCATGCGTCTCCCGGCGAGGCTATGTTCACCTGCGATCTTGACGATCAGATCGACATTGGCTCTTTCCGCAGCCGGCGCGATCGCTTGGCGCCAATCGCGCGTCAATTCAATCTCTATACTTACATCGGTTCCCACAGCCCGAATCGGCTCCACCAGCGCCTCCACCGAGGTCCGGTGACGCGCTAACTCGGCGCTCGCATCGTTATTAATTTCGGTGCTATCCACCGCTTCGTACACATGCAAGGAGATCTCCGCGGATCTACCTGCAATCTGGGCAGCACTGGTTAGTGCGGGCTGGTTGACCGTGGTCGGATCGATGACAACGAATATTTTGTTTAGTGTCGGCATTACAACTTCTCCCTGGAATGTGCCAAAAGTGGGCCCAGTCTAGAGCCAATCGGGGAAGATGAGATTGACCAAGATCAACTATGCTTGATGTGCCTGCAGCAGAGGCTTCCCAGGGGATAGCAACGAGGTCAGGGTACACTTTTCCCAACATAAGCCCTGTTAAGGCACCTCTGAATAATACAGTGATGCCTTAACACTCTATAATCGCAATATGCCAGTTCCCAGCGATTCCTCCCCAGTCCCAGAATTTACCCCCGACCCTTCGCGTCCACTCAAGTTACTTGCCGCCTGCCCCGCCTATAGCGAGACCCCGCTGCGGCAGCCAGAAAACCTTGGCCCGTGGAATTTGCTGGGGAAAGATGAGTCGACACGCATGGGGCTGGGTTCATTCAAGGCCCTGGGCGGAGTTTACGCGGTGGCCGCAATGATTGCGTCCGCGTGGAAGCAAGAGGGGCACGGCGAGCTCAATGCCGAAGCTTACCTCGAAGAACCCGTTCGTGACTTCGCCGGCGCCATGACCTTCGTTTGCGCCAGCGCCGGCAACCACGGCATGGCGATCGCCGCCGGTGCGCAAATATTCGGAGCCCGGGCCCGGGTGCACCTCGCCGCTTCGGTGCCAGAATATTTCGCCCGGCGGCTACAGCAAACAGGTGCCGATGTAGTTCGGTCCGGGGACACATACGAAGACAGCATGACGGCCGCACTGGCAGACGCCGGTGCCAGCGATGCCATTCTCCTCGCCGATAGCTCCTGGCCGGGCTACACCAGGGCGCCATCTCTGATTATGGAAGGCTATAGCGTCATCGCCGAGGAGCTGCGTCGACGCTTTGAGCTCACGCACAGCTGGCCCACCCATGTATTCCTGCAGGCGGGTGTCGGCGGCCTGGCCGCCGCGACTGCCTACATGATCCGACTAAATTGGGCTGTCCAACCTGAAATCATCATAGTCGAGCCGGAGGCAGCGCCCTGCCTGCTACAGAGCCAACTAGCCGGCAAGCCGGTCACCGTGGCCGGGCCCGTATCTGTCATGGGCCGTCTTGACTGCAAGCAGCCCTCTATTATCGCAGTAGAAGTTCTAAACAAGGTCGCAGATCGATACGTGACCATCAGCGATGCCGAGGCAGAAGATGCGGTAGCGATCGCCTTCAACGCAGGGATTAGAAGCACACCCTCGGCTGTCGCCGGGCTTGCTGCCCTGCTGAAAGCTGAAGAACTTGGTTTGGAGCTCAACGGGACTGCACGCCCCCTGGTGATTTTTACCGAAGCCCCGGCATAAAGTCAGGTTTTGCCGGTTGCAGTGCCAACCCCTGCCATTATCAACAGAATAAAACCGTGACAAATTGTTAGCGTGCATACTTACTAACAGGCGGTAATGATAATATTTACAGGGATTTTGCTAAGTCCATCTAAACGCGCCTTTTAACCAGGGATAGCCTTGAATATGATCGATCGAAGTTCTGCCTTGGCTTGTGTCTTATTACTCACCGTTTTAGCCAACGCCCATGCCCAAAATACGACAGAAGACGACTCGACTATCACCTATCCGGCCAGCTATTTCGCCGCCTACAATCCGCTCACAGTAAATGACATGCTGGATCGAGTACCGGGTATTAATCTGATCCTGCAACAGGGCTTCGGCTCTGGCAGTTTCGATGGTGCCATTCGCGGCCTGGGTTCCAGCTCCCAGATTCTGATCGATGGCAAGCGGCTCGCCGGCAAGGCCAACGAGGCCAGAAGTCAGCTCGATCGCATCTCGGCAGATCAGGTGGCCTCAATCGAAATTGTCCGTGGCACCTCCAGTGATCTCGATGTGCAGAATACCGGACAGTTGGTGAACATCATCTTACGCGAGGCGCAATCCCGATCGAGCATTACCACCGAGGTCAATGCCACCCACTTCTTCGATGGCGAAGTCGAGCCCGGTGGAGCCGTCGCCTGGAGCGGCCAGAACGGACGCCTGAGCTACCTCCTAAGTGGCGGCTTGAGAACTGGTTACCACCATAGCGAGAGTTTCGAAACCAGTTTTAACGGCGATTTCTCTCCGAATGACAGCAGGGACGATGATCGCTATGTCGATCTGAAGACCTATTCCCTGAACAGCAATCTGGCCTATGCCTTAACCGATCGGGACCGGATCGCATTGAACCTGCTTTACAATAAGGGCGATCCCCCACAAAGGTTGTATCGCACCGTCACCGACTTCAACGGCACCACGCCGGTCGATAGCTTTGAGCGAGAATCCACTCCCGCTACTTCGGAAAACTGGGAATTTGGTGGCGACTACGAGCACGGTTTCGAGAACGGCGATAGATTCAAATTCCTCTTCATAATCAATGATAAAAAGAATCATGCGACACGGGAGCGATTTATTTCCACTGTGCCTGGAGGCACTGAAACCAAGAATCTGTTTCTAAAAACAAACAGTCGTTACCGGGAAAAAATCGTTCGCGGTTCCTATACTCTTAGTCTTACCGGGAGCCAGGGTCTGGAGTTCGGCATAGAAGCTGCGCAGACAACTCAGGATTCAGGCCTGCGTCTGGGTTTGCCAACGGCGGCTGCGGGTTCACCGGAATTTGGCGGCCTGACTCCGATTGCTTTCCCCAATGCTTTTTCCACCGTCGAAGAAATTCGTTATGAGCCCTTCGCCATTCATAACTGGCAGATCAACCGGCGTATGTCCCTGGAAAGCTCACTGGTGGCCGAGTACTCCGAGATAGAACAAAGTGGTGATGTCAACAACCGGCGCGACTTCGATTTTATCAAGCCCAAACTGGATTTCCGTTTCGACATTAGTGACACACTGCAATTCAGGGCGAGCCTGGAGAAAGTCGTGTCGCAACTGAGTTTTGCAGATTTCTCGAGAGCAACCAATGAGCAAGATGATGATCAGGACACCGTCGCCGGTAATCCGGAGTTGGTGCCGGAGGAGAGCCTGCAGACCGAAATTGGCCTGGATTACAGGCTGCCAAACGATAGCGGTGCACTGAATGTACGTGCCTTCTATTATGATTTTAACAACAAGATCGGCAAGATAGATATCTCTCCTTCTGCCACCAACCTGCAATCGACCAATAGTAACGTGGGCCCTGCCCGCGCCTACGGCTTGATCAGCAATGCCAGCATTCGCCTGAGCTTTCTCGGCTTGCCGGCGGCCCTGGTAACTGCTGCGCTAACGGTGCAGGACGCCAAGATTCGTAATGAGCTTTACTCTGCTGAATCGGATCGACGCTTCCGTCCTTATGACCGTGGTCGCTACAATCTGGGGTTTCGCCATGACTTGCCGGCACTGAGCCTGAACTATGGCATCAATTATAACGCCAGCATCGAAGGCAACCGGACTCCCTTCGATATTGACAACCAGATCTATATCGACATTCCCACCAACCTCAGCGTGTTTGTCGAAAAAGTTGGTTTCGGTGGACTCACCTACAGATTTGAGGGCATCAATCTGCAAGACTCCAAAGCTTGTGGCGAGAGACGCCGATTCGACGGTTACCTGCGCGATGGCATCTTGAAAGAGGTAGAGTTCAACTGTTCCAGGCTCGGGATGCAGTTTGTGTTCAAGGTAAGGGGTACGTTTTAGCAGCATTGTCCTCGAAGACGGCAGTGGAATTTAACTCCGACGACGCTCAGCCAGAGCGTCTCGGTGATGTCGTGCTGCATGGGCACCCCTGAATAATGCAGTGATGCCCTGGCCCCCGCTGTTTTAAATAGACGTCCCCCTCATTCGCAGCAATAATACCGCCTGCAATCTCAAACCATCCAGAGCAACACCAGCCATGCCTGCGGGGAAATTTCGCTATACCACGGTCACCGCCGTCGTCATCGCCAACATGATTGGCACCGGCGTATTTACCAGCCTCGGCTTTCAACTGCTGGACATTCGCTCGGGTTTTGTGTTGTTGATGCTATGGGCCGTCGGCGGTCTCGCTGCGGTATGCGGCGCTATGACCTATGCCGAACTGGGGGCGGCAATGCCCCGCAGCGGTGGCGAATACAATTTCCTGACGCGCATCTATCACCCGGCCGCGGGGTTTGTCTCGGGCTGGGTTTCCGCCACCATCGGTTTCGCGGGTCCAACCGCCCTGGCGGCGATGACGTTCGGCGCCTACGCGACCTCTATCGTACCCGGTGGCAGTAGCGATTGGCTGGAAAAGCTGCTGGCGGCCGGGCTCGTAATCGGCGTGACCCTGATACACGCCAGCAGTCGACGTAACAGCGGTGGGCTTCAACTCATCTTTACAATCCTGAAGGTGGGGATAATCGTGGCGTTCTGTATCATAGCGCTGGTGCTGATTGACACGCCGCAACCGGTGACCTTCATGCCCATCGTCGGCGATGGTGCCCTGCTCACCAGCGGGACCTTTGCAGTAGCTCTCATCTACGTCAGTTTCGCCTACACCGGCTGGAATGCCGCCACCTATCTGAGTAGTGAACTGGAGCAGCCACAGCGGACGCTGCCATGGATTCTCATGGGGGGAACCTCGGTGGTGACCATCCTGTATGTGAGTCTGAATTTCGTGTTTCTTTATTCGGCGCCGATGGACGCGATGGTGGGTCAGGTCGAAGTGGGCTACATTGCCGCGGAAGCCGCCTTCGGCGATCTCGGCGGCCGCTTTACCGGTCTGGTCTTTGCCATGTTACTGGTCTCTACGGTCAGCGCGATGACGCTGGCGGGACCGCGGGTGATACAGGTCATCGGCGAAGACTTTCCGGCCCTGAAGCCGCTGGCAAAGACCAACGAAGATGGCATCCCTTCGACAGCAATTTTTTTGCAATCGACTCTCGCCTTGCTATTCATTTTCTCCTCGACGTTCGAGTCGATCCTGGTGTTTGCCGGCTTCACCCTGGCCCTGAACAGTTTTGCAACCGTCCTCGGTATTTTTGTGCTGCGCTGGCAGCAACCGGATTTACCACGGCCCTATCGGACCTTCCTGTATCCCCTGCCCCCACTCATCTATCTCGCCCTGACCGGCTGGACCTTGGGGTTCGTGCTAGTGAGCAGACCCGCCGAGGGTTTATTCGGCATCGGCATCATTGCTGCTGGCTTGATTTTTTACTTTCTATCTTTTATCAAAAGCAGAGCTTTAAAGAACTGATCGTTGGCACGCAGATATTAAGCCCCCTCGACCTGAAACGAAAATTCGGGAAGCTGGCGCCACCGTTAGAATGTTCCGCTTACTTTCAGTGCCAGCACTCGGCCAGCCCCACGACAGTTAAATTCTATTTCCTCCAGGATCTGAGCGCTGATGCGGCCGACAAAGCGGGTTCGATCACGGCAATCATCGATCTCGGTTGCATTCTGAACATCGAGGCGGAAGGTGATGTCATTGAAGGCGATCACCTCAAGAAAGGCCGTCACGGAAGGGTCGGCGTAGAAAGATTCTATATCGTCGATATCCCAACGTTTGGTGCCGCTGTCGATGCTGTTGGTCATGTTGATTCCCCAGTTCATCCTCCACCGCGGTATGTCATGACGAAAACCCAGATCGAACTGGCCACGATTGAAATTATTGAACGATCTTTCATCTCCCAGCAGCGGACCATTCACCTCTGAGGTTCTGGCGCTGGCTCGACTCGTCACCAGTACATTGGGCAGATTGAACATCTTGAGGCGAATGCTCGCCTTCACATCCAGCACCCACATCTCCCCGGTGCCAATATTGCCGTTGGCAGCTCGTAATTCATCTTCCGAGGACGACACGTCGATTCTCTGCATGAAGTCTTTGTGACGGTGTTTGTAAAGATTGGCACTGACTACACCAACATCGTCTGGTAGTCGATATTCGGCGGTAAAATTATAGTTCCACCAGAAGTCTGGCCGCAGATTGGCATTTCCCGCCTGGGTATTGGAGTCGTTGTCTTCGCTATCGGTAGCGGCAACGAAGTCGGCAAAGTTGATCTGGCGAACAAACTTGTCCAGCAAGAACCGCAGCTGTAATTGCGGCGTAATATCGAATCGAAAATCGAGCTTGGGTTTGAAGAACTCGAAGCTACGCGTGTTATTGAATTCTCCAACTTGCTCGATCTCGGAAGTCTCGTAAATTAAAGATGTCTCAAGTGACATTCTGGAATTGAGCCGCCAATTGTGAATCGCGAAAGGCTCGTAACGCATTTCTTCAACTCGGGTATTGGCATTGGTCACCGTGACCGGTACCAGGCCACCATAAGCAGCGGACGGTGTGCCTGAATCCAGTGCCAGACCCATGAGCAGATCAAATTCGAGGATGGTTTGGGCCCGCTCCAGGCCAAACTCCACACTCTGCTGATCAAACAGTTTCATGGTGTAAGAGCCACGCACGATGCGCTCCTGCAGGATACTGGCCGCATCCAGAAACAGATTTTTGGTTTCTTCTCCAGAGGCATCGACGACGAATCGCTCGCGAGTACTGGCAGTATCATTCTCATTCGTAATAAACAGCACCTTGGCCCGGTTGCCGTTGCCAAATATGTACTCGTAATCCCCGCCAATTTCCCAGTTGCTCTGTTCACCGGGAATGAACTCTCGTTCGTCGAATGGCACGCTGCCAGGGTTTCTCAAGTCGACGGTCCTGCGGGATACCTTGGTCGGATTGTCGTTCTGGGAATAGAGCGCATTGAAGCGAGCACTGCTGTTGGCATTAATTTCGTAACCGAGATTGGTAGAGAGCGTGTATTGGGTTTGCTCTCGCACGCGGTTTTCCAGGATTCGATCGTTGGGCAGGAAATCGGCCAGAATACTGTGCTCCCTGGCCACCATGTGCTCGTACTTGGGTTCGGCGATGGCACTGAGCAGGAAGTCCAGGTTCCCGCTCTTGCCGCCATAGCTCGCCGACCCGCCTGGTTCTGAGCGGTTGTCAGCATAGATGCTGGTGTTAATTTCAACTGATAGCGAGGAGTCGCTCAGCTCCTCGAAGAGTATGATGTCGGCGATCTGGGTGCTGCCGCGCACATCCAGATCACCGGAAGTGCTGCGAATCAGCCGGATTTCGGCGACCTGTTCCGCGGTGATTCGGGCCAGCATGGCCTGGGTATTATTATTCTTGCCAGCAACGCGCTTGCCATTTACCAGCACCTGGGTGCCTCCACCACCACTGCCCAGTCCGCGACCGCCACGAAAGGCACCGCGGCTGGAGGAACCTGCGGCATTATTCTGGATATTAATGCCCGGAATTCTGTTGACCATATCCAGGGCAGTAACTGGTGCGTACTCGGCGAAGTAAATAGCCGGATAGACAATGGTGGATTTGTCCCCGAGGTTATCCTGGGCAAACACTACCGAATGGAAGGCAAAAAGGGGTAAAAGCGTTGCTGCTGCAAGAAACTTCGTACTCCTGACCAACACTTGCTGTAGTCCTTCAGCAAGACTACGGTAACTGCTCAATGTCATGTCCTCTGTACTGATAGATAGTTCAAATACAACGATCTAACTCGGTGCAGTATAAAGAAGCAGGACCGCGAGGAATGTGACATTTTGCAATGATTTGCGACAGAAAATCAGGCTGGGACTCTATTCGTTACGCTCGAATCCCAACTTTAAATACGGTACAGATTCTATACTGCTAACGGGCCGTCCAATCGGCACCATCGTAATATCGAGTACCACGATGACCGCATCGGGACACCGGCGTGCCGATCTTTTCTCCCGGGCAGCTCACCATAATCAAGGTACGTGGTCTGCCGGAATTCGGGTTCAGCTTGCCGCCTATTAGTTCGGTGATGCGCAGGCGTCCTCTGAGCTGATCGTTAAAAATCGTATAGACATAGTCCCCCACCTTCAGTCTCGAAGGATTGCCTGCCATGTGAAATTCGAACTCCGAGAGCGATCCATCGTAGAGCGATTCTATGCCCGCTTCACCGCGTGAGGCAGGAATGGTTTTTGTAATACCGAAGCGCATATTGAATCTCCTGCTCTCGATGAATTAGTCAGAGGCTCTCTGGACTATAACAAATGCTCTGGAAAATGTGGGGTGCCGATCTAAAATCGGTAATCGATCCGGCAACGAGATCGGACGAATTCAGACAATCGCGTATTAGTGGTCGTAAGCACTCCGCAAGACTTGCTAGAATCCAGCATTCGAGGAATAAGCAACTGCCATAGGAGGACAGTGGCCGCAGCATCATGCGAGGCGGCATTACCATGTTCAGACGTCTCAAGAATTGCCACAATGTGGAGGATCTACGCCTGTTGGCGAAGCAGCGCCTGCCCGGACCGATTTTCGATTATATCGACGGCGCCGCTGATGATGAGGTGAGCTATCGACGCAACACCTCGGCCTTCGAAGATTGCGACCTGGTGCCGAACGTACTCGCCGGCGTCGAAGAAGTTGACATGTCAGTGACCGTGATGGGCCAGAAGTTGGACATGCCAATTTTCTGTTCCCCCACCGCCCTGCAGCGATTGTTTCATCATGATGGCGAGCGCGCCGTCGCCCGCGCCGCCGAGAAATTCGGCACCATGTTCGGCGTGTCAGCTCTCGGTACCGTGACCCTGGCTGAAATCGGCGACATGATCGCCACCCCGAAACTGTTTCAGTTTTACTTTCACAAGGATCGAGGTCTCAACGACGCCATGGTCGAACGAGCCCAGGCGGCTGGTTTCGATACCCTGGCGCTCACGGTCGATACCATCACCGGCGGCAATCGTGAGCGCGATCTGTACTCCGGCTTTACTTCGCCACCGCGCCTGACCCTGAAGTCCCTGTTAAGTTTCGCCACCCATCCAGGTTGGGCCCTGAACTACTTCCTGCGAGAATCCTTCGAGCTTTCCGAGCTCAAGGACCATGTCCAGCAAGGGTCCAATGTCGCCGTCTCCATCGGCGACTATTTTTCCTCGATGCTGGATCAGTCCATGAACTGGTCAGATGCCGAGGCGCTACGGGTTAAATGGGGCGGGCCATTCTGCCTGAAAGGCATTATGAGTGTGGCCGATGCCCAGAAGGCGGTGGATATCGGCGCCGATGCCATCATGATATCGAACCACGGCGGTCGCCAACTCGATGGCTCGCGATCGCCCTTCGACCAGATCGCAGAAATCAGCGATGCCGTGGGTGACAAGATCGATGTCATCCTTGACGGCGGCATACGCCGAGGCACCCATGTTCTGAAGGCAATCGCTGCCGGGGCCAAGGCTTGTTCCGGTGGGCGCATGTATCTGTATGCATTGGCAGCCGCAGGTCAGCCGGGGGTGGAACGGGCGTTGCAGAATCTCAAGATCGAAATAGAGCGGGATATGAAGTTACTCGGTGTCACCAGGGTTTCCCAACTGAACCGTGAAATGCTGCGTTATCGCTAAGGCGTGGAAATAATCTCTACCCTGGCAAGACCTCGAACAGCCACATGGCGATGAAAAGCGCGGCGGACGGTATTGCTATCCATTTGAGTACTTTCTTCATTTCCCGGCGACGCAGAAGACAATAACCGTGAGTATGCCAAACATGTCCGATTCGATTCACTACGCAAGTCTCAGCCGCGTTGCGCAATTGATCAAGAGGCGGGAAATCTCACCGCTTGAGCTGACCCGGACCATGCTCGAGCGTATCGAGTCGGTGGATAAGCAGTTGCTGAGCTATGCCACGGTGACCGCCGATCGGGCTCTGGATGCCGCACGCCAGGCAGAGCAGGAGATTAACTCGGGCCGCTACCGGGGAGCGCTGCATGGCATCCCGGTGGCGGTGAAGGACTTGTGTTTTACCGCCGGCGTCAGAACCATGGGCGGGCTCAAAGTGCTGCAGGACTTCGTGCCGAGCTATGATGCCACCGTGGTGAACAAGTTGGAGTCGGCCGGAGCCGTACTGTTAGGCAAGTTGAATCTCACCGAGGGCGCCCTGTCCGGATACAATCCTGATTTCGATATTCCCCGTAACCCCTGGGGAGATAAACTCTGGGCGGGTGTATCCTCCAGCGGCTCGGGCGTAGCCACGGCGGCCGGGCTCTGTTTCGCCAGCCTGGGTACCGACACCGGTGGCTCGATCCGATACCCGTCGATGGCGAATGGCATTGTGGGGCTTAAACCGACCTATGGCCGGGTCAGTCGCTACGGTGTCCTGGCCCTGGCAGAGAGCCTCGATCATGTCGGGCCGATGACCCGCTCCACACTCGATGCCGCCATCGTGTTGCAGGCTATCGCCGGCGCCGACGCCAATGACGCCACCACGCTGGATGCCACGCTGCCCGACATTGCGGCTAGCCTCAACCCGGATTCAGCCGATCTTGGCGGCATGCGCATCGGCGTGGATAAGCATTACATCAGTACCGGCACCGAGCCCGGCCTGGTTAGCGCTATCGACGAGGTGATAGAGACCCTGCAGCAATTGGGGGCGGAAGCAGTCCCGGTAAATATGCCGAGGACGGATCCCATGGAACTGCGAAATCTATGGTTACCGATCACCGCCTATGAAGCCCTGGCGGTACATGCCGACACCTTCCCCTCCAGGGCAGATGAATACGGAGGCTATCTTCGCGGTGTGCTTGAGATGGGCGCGGCAATGACGGCGAAAGATTATGCCAGTGCCAGTGCCAGGCGGGAAGACTCCAACCGGCGCTTCGAATCAGAGCTGGCCGAGGTAGATGCCGCGATCTGCCCGGCGGGTGGATCGGTATTCGAGGCCGACAGGCAGGCCCAGTATGGGGACGCTAATGCACTCAAGGAAATTGTCAGACATTTCCAGGGGCAGTTTACCATTCCTGCCGATCTGGCCGGCACTCCCGCCCTGACCTTACCCTGTGGATTTTCCGACGACGGCAGACCTTATGCCGTGCAGTTTCTAGGCTCGCGCCTGTCGGAACCGGCGCTGTGCCGCATAGGCCACGCCTATGAGCAGGCAACTGCATGGCATTTGCGACATCCACCTGTTTAGGCAATCAGCAGGCGGAAGAACGGTCAGGGTCTGAGGTATCCCTACAAACATATGGAATAATTTTTTGGGTAGTTGATGCGTGTAACGGGGACTGGCAAGGGGTGCTGTTTTTCCGTTCGGGTGGGCCATCCCTGGCCCGCTGACCCACAGGGAAGTGGGGAATGCAGGTTTTGCAGGAGCAAAAACCTGCCCGCGTCCGTCCCTGGCGCTACTCACTACAAAACAGCACCCCTTGCCAATCCCCTATCGAATTCAGTGTTCTTCTTAACGCTACAATGAAGCCAGGAACTTGGATTTTCTCCGGGCATGTGAAAACATGACGGCCAGTCGATGTTTGGAGGATGTGATGATTCGTAAGATTCTAAAACGAGTAGGAGGGCCGCTGGTCCTGTTGCTGGTGCTGGCGCTTGTGGTCTACATCGCCACCGGCGCACAGCCACCGGACTCCGATTCGAGTAGTGCCGGCTGGTTGCAGAGCGGCCCTTATGCTGTGGGCCAGGCTGACTTCATCTTCGCCGATGAATCCCGCCCCACCGGTGAAAACCGCGGCGTCGCGGGCAAACCGGAGCGCACATTCCCCACCACCATCTGGTATCCGCAAGACACCGACGCTGGCCATCCCCTGATCGTCCATAGCCACGGCATCCTCTCCAACCGGGCGGAAATGCCTTACCTGACGGAGACCCTGGCAAGCTATGGCTATGTCGTTGTGGCCGCCGATTATCCCTTGAGTTCGGGCGCCACCGAAGGCGGTGCTACCGGAACCGATGTGGTCAATCAGCCTGCCGATGTGTCTTTCCTGATCGATTCCGTGCTGGCGCTATCCGCAGACGAGAAGCCATTCGATGGCAACATCGACCAGGATCGAATCGGCCTCAGCGGCTACTCTCTCGGCGGCCTAACCACCAATCTCGCCACCTATCACGTACGCCTGCGAGATCCACGAGTCAGCGCGGCGCTCACCATCGCCGGACTTTCGGCGATGTTCTCACCCCAGTTCTTCGCTACCACCGACATACCCTACCTGGCCATCGCCGGCACCGCGGACGCCCTGCTGGCATTCCAGGGTCACGCCGCGGATATCCCATCCCGTGTCGGCAACGCCTCGTTAGTCGCCATCGACGGTGGTTCTCACCTCGGCTTCATCGGCCTGGCCGATCCGCTGTTTAGATTCATGCATAATCCAGACACCATCGGCTGTGAAGGTGTACTCGCCACGTTGGAGGATGATCCGAACGCAGCTTTCGATGCGTTAGGTACCGTTGCAGAAGGCGTCGATTTGCAAAGAGGCGTGCCGGAGATCTGCGGCTATGGCTTTGCCGAAGCGGTTCACCCCGGCCGCCAAAGAATGATCACCCAGATCGCGGTACTGAGTTTTTTCGAGTCGGTATTCAATGAAGATGAGACCCGACGATCTGCAGCGCAACGACAATTAAGCCAGAGTCTCGCCGCAGATTTCGACGAGGTGACTTTCACCCACTGAATCATCAACGAGTCAGAAACTGAGCGCCAGCAATTAGCGAGTATTGCACCGCTTTCAGTGGGAACTGCGAGCGCTGGGTGAGCGGCCCCTGTTGACTCAGCAATTAAGGCGCCGCACCGAGCGACCGAAGGAGACCGTTTACAAGGGCTCCTGACCGAGTGAGAAGAACACGCTAGCCGGTGGCTCCATCCTGCGCAGATGCATATTCCTTTTCAGATTCGGAGATCTATCTGGAGGAACCTCGCGGGAGGGGTGCAAGCCGCTGAGACAATAGGGGCCGCTCACCCAGCGCGTTCTACACCGCCATCACTGAACCAACCTAACCACCTCCCGTCGATTCAAGCCGTCGCCTGCTCCTCCAACCCGAGCTCCTCGATACTAATTTCCCGCATCTTGAATTTTTGCACCTTACCGGTCACGGTCATCGGGAAGTCCTCGCCGAAGCGAATATATCGTGGCACCTTAAAGTGTGCAATCTGGCCCCGGCAGAATTCTTTCACCGCCTCCTCGGAGAGTTCGGAACCGGCCTTGATGCTGATCCAGGCGATGATTTCTTCGCCAAATTTCGGATCCGGTACCCCGGTGACCTGCACCGCTTCGACCGCTGTGTGGGTCATCAGAAATTCTTCGATCTCCCGTGGATAGACGTTTTCGCCACCGCGCACAATCATATCCTTGATGCGTCCGACGATGTTGACGTAACCTTCCGCGTCCATCACCGCAATATCACCCGTGTGCATCCAGCCCTTATCATCGATGGCGGTAGCCGTTGCCTCCGGATTTTTCCAGTACCCCAGCATCACCGAATAGCCGCGGGTGCAGAGTTCACCCATTTCCTGCACCGGGCAGATCTTGCCGCTGTCGGCGTCGATAATTTTGACTTCCACGTGGGGATGCACGGCACCGACGGTGCTGACTCTCTTATCCAGCGGCGAATCCACCCTGGTTTGAAAACTCACCGGCGAGGTCTCGGTCATGCCATAGGCAATTTCTACCTCGGTCATATGCATCAGCTCGTTGACCTGTTTCATGGTTTCGATGGGGCAGGGAGCGCCGGCCATGATGCCGGTTCTTAAGGAGCTGAGGTCGAAATCGGCGAAATTTGGCAGCGCCAGCTCAGCGATAAACATGGTGGGCACGCCGTACAAAGCCGTAGCTCGTTCCAGTTCCACCGCCCGCAGCACCGCTTCTGGTTCGAAGCCCTCGGCGGGATAGATGACGCAGGCGCCATGGCTGAGACAGCCGAGGTTTCCCATGACCATGCCGAAACAGTGGTAGAGAGGAACCGGTACGATGAGCCGGTCCTCGACACCAAAGTTCATAATCCCGGCAACGAAAAAACCGTTGTTGAGAATATTGTGGTGGCTTAACGTGGCGCCCTTGGGAAAGCCCGTGGTGCCGCTGGTGTACTGAATGTTGATCGCATCATCGAAGTCCTGCTCGGCCTGTCTCTGCGCCAGCTCTGCCGCTGTCGATTGTCCGGCAAGCTCGAGGAAGTCCTGCCAGTTGGTGATGCCGGGCAGCGTCGACTCCGTCATGGAAATTACCGTGGTCAGATTGGCAAACTTTTCCGAGCGCAGCTGGCCCGGCTCGCAGGACTGCAGCTGTGGGCACAGCTCACAGATCAGGGCTTCGTAGTCCGAGGTCTTGAATCGGTTCTGCAACACCAACCCCTTGCAGCCGGATTGTTCCAGCACAAAAGCCAGTTCATGGAGGCGGTAGGCAGGATTGATGGTGACGAGGATAATGCCGGCCTTGGCCGTGGCGTACTGTGTGACTAGCCATTCCACATTATTGGGTGACCAGATGCCGACGCGATCGCCCTTGCTAAAACCACTGGCGATGAATGCCCTGGCCAGGGTATTCACTCTCTGGGCCAGGTCCTGGTAACTGAGCCGTATCCCCTGGTGCACGGATACCACCGCCTCGCGCCCACCGTGTCGCGCCACGATGTCGTCGAACAACGTGCCGATGGGCATGCCCAGCAAAGCCTTATGGGAAGGGCCACTGGCGTAACTTACTGCTGCGGTCATTATTTGATCTCTTTTGGTCTGGTGACAGGGCTTGGTTTTGCGGCCCGGGTCTCTATCCGCGCTTATCTCAAGCCCAGATAGTTGAATTTTTGAATGCGTCGACCTTCCTGCTCGGCGATGTAGACGTTCCCCGCCGAGTCGACGGCGATCCCGTGTGGCAGGGTAAACTGCCCACGATAACGTCCGGGTCCACCACCGAAACTGGTCAGGAGTCGGCCGCTCCTGCGGTCCAGCACGTCGATCATCACACTGTTCTGATTCACCACATAGAGGAAGCGCTGCTCGGCATCGGGAGAAAATGCCAGTACCACCGCGGACCCCCGGGTTCCGCTGCTACGGCCCTGGGCAGGGCTTGTGGGTTCGAAGCCGACGTCGATGTTGCGTATAAAGGTGCCCATCTGGTCAAACACCTGGATTCGATCCGCCTGCCGGTCGCAGACATAGACCAGGCCGTCATTGGACAGGCGCAGACAATGGGGTAAAGGCGTAATGTCGCCTTCATCCTCGCCGCGGTGCAAGCTCCACTGGCGCAGGAAGCGACCGTTGCGGTCTAACACCGCGATGCGATAGTTTCCTCCCGGCAATTCGCCATCGGCCACATAGATGTCGCCGCTGGCGGCATCGATATCGATACTCCCCGGCAGAAAGAAGCGGGCGCGATCGGAATTCAGCGGGCGGCCCCCCCGCGTACCATCGGCTGAATCATAGCTGCCACGTTCACCGATGAGCAGCAACAGCTCGCTACCATCGTTGGAGTATTTCTGCACCACTCCCGTGGCAGCGGCGACGATCCAGACATTTTGATCGGAGTCGACATGGCAATCATGCAACCTGCCCCCCAGCAGGTCCGGATCACCCCAGCCACGCACCACATTACCCTCGGGGTCGAGCTCTATTACCGGTGGTGCCAGAATGGCTCCATCCAGATCATCGGCTACCACATTCTGTCGATTGAGAATGTAAACATGATCACGACTGTCCAGACACATCCCACCCAATCCGCCGGTGAGCCAATTATTTCCCAGTGGCAACTGCGGCCACAGGGGATCGACCTCGAACTGTGGAACTTGCTGCGCCCTGAGCGGCACCGCAATAATTAAAGCTGCCGCGGCCGCTACCCGCACTATTGCCCCAAAGCCCTGGAAAGATTCAGTTTTTACCATATGGTTTATTAGTCCCTTGTATTCGCTGCCTCACTATACAAACAAAAGCGGGCCAGGGCACCTCTGAATAAGAGAGCTTGATGAGAAGAGGACTAGCCCAAATTATTTTGACGAAGTGAGGTTTTAATCGTAGTGTGGGCACAATCTCAAATGAATTCGAAGGACTGATCCTGGTAGATTGATTTTTTGACCGAATTAAACTGTCGCTGATGAACAGATAGCAGGGGGAAGCCAAAACTGGCTAAGTTGAGGAGTGAGTTGAAGACTGAGTTGAGGACTGAGCTGAGGCTTTTAACACGCTATCTGAGTCTAAAATAATAATCGTCGGCGGATGCAGTCGAGACGATAGTCCTCTTATTGGAACCAGCAGGCGACGCGCCCTGCCTCTAGCCCCTGGGAGCAGTTCATGACGATGACATTTCGAAACCCGCGCAATTTCGTCGCCGCCCTTGCGGCGCTGCTAATCGCCGGTCTGAGCATCGATCTCGCCACCGCACAGTCGGCAAATTCCCCTGCAACTACCGAGTTCAACCGCGACATCCTGCCGATCTTCGCCGCCGCCTGTTTAAGCTGCCACGGTCCCGACGAAGGCAGACGTATGGCCAATTTGCGACTGGACCGGCCTGACTTTGTGACCACGATGGTGGTACCCGGCGATGCCGAGGCCAGCGCCTTGTATCGGCGCCTGACCCATGCCGACGTCATCCAGCGCATGCCACCGTCGTCTTCGGGATTTTCCCTGACCATAGGACAGATCGAGTCGGTGCGCCAGTGGATCGATGCCGGCGCCGAGTGGGGAGGCGAACTCGCTGCGACAGCCGCCGATGGGATCCAGATCGCCGAGCGCAGCATCGACTTCAACCGGGAAATTCGCCCGATCCTGTCGCGGAACTGCTTTGCCTGTCACGGGCCCGATGCACAGAATCGCCAGATGGGTCTGCGCCTGGATTCCCTGGGGGGGATGGTTGGAGCCCGCACTGGCTTCGGCGGCGCAGTCATCATCCCCGGCAACGCCGCGGACAGCCTGCTATATCAGAGAATCTCTGCGCAACTCGAAGGCTTCCGCATGCCGTACAATCGCGAGGCTTTAACCGACAGCGCGATTGAGAACGTTCGACTCTGGATCGAGCAGGGAGCCCAATGGCAAAGCCACTGGGCGTTCATCGCCCCGCAACGTCCCCAGCCACCCGTGGTTGCAAACCGGGATTGGTCGCGCAACCCCATCGATAACTTCGTACTAGCACGGCTGCAGCAGGAGGGCCTCAACCCCTCCCCCGAGGCCGATCGCGCCACCCTGATTCGCCGTGTGAGCCTGGACCTGACCGGCATGCCCCCGACTCTGGGCGAGGTGGACGCCTTTCTCGATGACGACGCAGCGGATGCCTACGAGAAAGTGGTCACGCGCTTATTGCAATCGCCCCGCTACGGCGAGCGTATGGCTGTGGATTGGCTGGACGCGGCCCGCTATGCGGATACCAATGGCTACCAGACCGACGGCGAACGCACGATGTGGCGCTGGCGCGACTGGGTGATCGATGCCTACAACGACAACATGCCTTTCGATCAATTCACCATCGAACAACTTGCCGGCGATATGCTCCCCAACCCCACCCTCGAACAGCGCATCGCCACCGGCTTCAACCGCAACCACAGCCTCAATGCCGAAGGCGGCATCGATCCGGATGAATTCCTGATCGAGTATGCGGTGGATAGAGTCGTCACCACCTCGGCGGTATGGATGGGGCTGACCCTGGGCTGCGCACGCTGCCACGATCACAAGTTTGACCCCATCCGCCAGACCGAATTCTACGAGGCTATCGCATTTTTCAACAACATTCCCGAGCGAGGCAAGGGCTTCAAGTATGTCAACTCGCCGCCGTTCATCACCGCTCCCACCAGCAGCCAGCAAGCCGAGATCGCCGAACTCGATGCACAACTTGACGCGGCGCGGCAGGAATTCTCGCGCATAGAGATCGAAGTGAGTGCCGCGCAAGCGAGGTGGGAAGATTCGCTCAGTGGGACTACGGACGTTGACGCCGAAGTCGACTGGAACATCCGCGATCAGCTACTGGTACATCATGCGCTGGATGGAGACATCTCAGGTACGCAACTCGGTGCGTCGGTAAATGCGAGCCTGGAGAGTGGGCTTCCCCATTTCGTCAATGGGCGTCTGGGCGCGGCGGCCAGCTTCGATGGCAAGCGCTTCATTAACGCCGGTAGCAGCCCAAACCTGAATTATGAAGACAAATTCAGCCTGGCAGCCTGGATCTATCCCACCACGGAAACCGGCGTGATCTTCTCCCGCGCCAGGGACAGTGACCAGGGTGAGGTGGGCTGGGGATTCTATCTCGAAGCTGGCAAACTTCGCCTGAGTTTGTCGACTCGCATTCTCGACGATGGCGTCGCCGCCGAAACCATGGTGAGCCTGCCGCTGAATAAGTGGCAACATGTGCTGGCGACCTATGACGGCTCGAAAACAACTTCCGGCATGAAAATCTATGTCGACGGGCAGTCATTGCAACTCAAGCCGCTGCTGGATCTTGTCGGCAACCGCCTGCCGCAACGAGAGCCGCTTCGCATCGGCGCCAGCGGATCTTCGAAACTGAGATTCCGGGGCCATATCGACGAGGTTCGCATCTACGGCAAGGTCCTCACACCCCTCGAGGCGGCGGTGTTGGCGACCGCGGAGACGGTTAGCGAAATCGCCGCCCTGGACCCGCAGCAAAGAACTTCGGCGCAGGCCAACAAGCTTCGGCTCAGTTTCCTGAACCAGTATGCACCACCGAATATCCGCACCGCCTTCCTTGCGGTCAAAGATCTCGAGCGGCAGCGTGAGCAGTTGTGGGATAGTTATCCGACGGTCATGGTAATGCAGGAAATGCAGCCGCGACGGGATACGTTCCGGCTCATCCGCGGCGCCTACGACAACCCGGGTGAACCAGTGTACGCGGACGTGCCTGCGGTGCTGCCGCCGCTGCCGGAGGGTCAGGAAAAGAATCGTCTCAGCTTCGCGCGCTGGCTCGTCGATCCCGGTAATCCACTGACGGCAAGGGTCACCGTCAACCGCTACTGGCAGATGTATTTCGGCACCGGCCTGGTCAAGACCACGGACAATTTCGGAGCCCAGGGAGAGTTTCCCAGCCACCCCGAACTGCTGGATTGGCTGGCCACCCGCTTCATCGACTCGAACTGGGACGTGAAGCAGATGCAGCGTTTGATTGTCACCAGCGCCACCTACCGTCAGTCATCCGCAGTTTCCTCTCAACTACTGGAGCGGGACCCGGAGAATCGTCTGCTGGCTCGCGCAACCCGCTTGCGCCTGCCGGCACAGACGATTCACGACCAGGCCCTGGCCATCTCCGGTCTCCTCATCGAGCGCATCGGCGGGCCCTCGGTGGGCCCCTACCAGCCTGAAGGTCTGTGGGACGACATCGTGGAACGGGGTCAGGAATATCGGCTCTCCGAGGGCGAAGACTTATACCGGCGGGGACTGTACACATTCTGGAAGCGAACCCGGCCACCACCGGCCATGATCACCTTCGATTCCTCGACCCGAGAAGTACACAGCCTGCTGTTCAGCCGCACCAACACGCCGCTGCAGGCGCTGAACCTGATGAATGATGTGACCTACGCCGAAGCCTCCCGGGCCCTGGCGGAACGCACCATGTCGGCGGACTCGACGGTCGAGCAGACCGTGGCAACGATGTACCGTATGGCGACGGCCCGGGAGCCGGATCCCGCGGTGCGCTCGGTGCTGGTCGATGCCTTCAGCGGGCACCTCGTGCGTTATCGGTCTAACCGGGGCGCGGCACTGCAACTGGTCAGCGCCGGGCAATCGGCCCGCGATCAGACCCTGGACATTGCCGAGCTGGCCGCCTACCAGATGGTAGCGAGCCTGATTCTGAATCTGGATGCAACCATTACCAAGGACTGAATCGATGAATCCACTAGACGATCGCAAGCTGCTGTTCACGCGCCGAAACTTTCTCAGCCTGGCCAGCTCCAGTGTCGGCGCCGCCGCCTTGACTACGTTGTTTAATCAGGATCTGTTGGCCCAGAGCCGTGCCGGTCTGCAGACCGGCACAGGCATGCCCGGACTACCGCACTTCGCCCCCAAGGCCAAGCGGGTGATCTATTTATTCCAGTCCGGTGCGCCGTCACAGCACGAGCTGTTTGACTACAAACCGCGGCTCGCGCAATTGGTTGGCACCGACCTGCCGCCCTCCGTGCGTGGCAGTCAAAGGGTGACGTCCATGACCGCTGGGCAGCAAAGCTTTCCTATCGTGCCCTCGGTTTACAATTTCTCCCAGCACGGTCAGTCCGGCGCCTGGGTAAGCGACCTTATGCCCCACACCGCTGCCATCGTCGACGAGCTGTGTTTCGTCAAGACCATGCACACCGAGGCCATCAACCACGACCCGGGCATCACGTTTTTTCAGACCGGCGCGCAGCTCGCGGGCCGGCCTAGCATCGGCGCCTGGCTGGACTACGGACTCGGCAGCATGAACCAGGATTTGCCAACCTTCGTAGCCATGGTCTCGGTAGGTTCCGGTAACGGTGGCCAGCCTCTTTACGACCGCCTCTGGGGCAGTGGCTTTCTGCCAACAAAACACCAGGGTATCAAATTTCTCTCCAGCGGCGACCCCGTGCTTTACCTGTCGAATCCCCCTGGTGTCGACAGCAACACCCGACGCCGCTTTCTTGACGATCTGGCCAGGCTCAATCAGCTGACCCGCGATGAATTCGGCGACCCGGAGACCAGCACCCGCATCACTCAGTACGAAATGGCCTATCGCATGCAGACTTCGGTGCCGGAACTCAGCGACCTGTCGGATGAGCCGGAGAGCACCTTCGAGCGCTACGGTCCGGATTCGAAAAGACCCGGCTCGTTCGCCCGCAACTGCCTGCTGGCTCGGCGCCTGGCGGAACGGGACGTGCGCTTTATCCAACTCTTCCATCGCGGCTGGGATCAACACACGCGACTCCCCAGCGGTATCGCCAACCAGGCTCGCGACGTCGACCAGGCCCAGGCAGCATTGGTGCTGGATTTGAAGGAGCGCGGTCTGCTAGACGACACCCTGGTGGTGTGGGGTGGCGAATTTGGACGCAGCGTCTACTGCCAGGGGAAATTCACCGAAACCGTCTACGGCCGCGATCACCACCCACGCTGTTTCACCATCTGGATGGCCGGGGGTGGCGTGAAGGCGGGCATGAGCTACGGCGAAACCGACGAGTTTTCATACAACATCGTCAAGGACCCGGTGGACGTTCACGACCTCCACGCCACCATATTTCACCTGTTGGGTATCGACCATGCGCGACTGACATTTCCTTTCCAGGGCCGGGACTTCCGACTGACCGACGTGGCTGGAAAAGTCGTGACCGGCATCTTGGCCTGACTGCGCCATTCCTGGAACGGAGTAGATCGCCACCAACATTCTCCTGCTTATAAACCGAGCAACAAAAAGGCAGATAGACCACGGTTCACCTAGTTAGGTAAAACGTGGTCTGTCCGCCTTTTTTGTGTCCCTAATTGTCCGGCTGTACCCGCAGTATCCGAATTTCTCCATTCACCGGCGATCCGTCAGCACCGGAGCCCACGAAGAAGGATTGGCTTTCCTGCACACCTCCACCCGGGCCGCCGAGTATCTGGATTCGTTGGTTGCCTTGTTGGTCCTGGTACTCACTGAATGCTGCGAGCTCGTCTTCGGTTAACACATAGGAAAGCTCGTCGAGCTGGCTCTCCTGGTCATGAACCCCCATCATCTTCTCCGGCAATGTTTCGAGGCTCACCTCACCGCTCTGAACCTGCTGGATGAGCTCCATCCGCGCCAGGTTCTCCGTGGCTATGACATTGCTGAGGGCGCCGATAATCACATCCATGCGCTCATCGCTGACATCCAAAGAGCCGATGAAATCGCCATAACGATTTTGCATGGACATGAACTCCGATCTCTCCACCCGATCCATCTGCGCCAGCTGCTTCGCCAGGCCATAGCGGGATTCGGCCGGTGTGTTATCACGCCGCTTCTGATACTCCGCAGCCACTTGCTGCCGTATTTCCCGCTCTAGCGTTCGCGTGTCCGGTGACCCCTGTTCCGCTACTTGTAGCTGACTGGCCGTGGAACTCAATTGGCTGTTGAGCACGTTGACTTCTCTTTGCAAGGCGTCGATTCGCTTCTCGTAGTCAAGCCGCGCCAGGCTATTCGTTTCGGTCTCGGCAAGCAACTGGCCCAGCTGGGCTTTATAGTCGCTCACCTGTTGTTCCTTCAATTGATTCTGTCCGATTAATTGATACGCATATCCGCCGCTGACGAACAGCATTGCGATCGCAAGACCCAGGAGTATTTTCATATTATTTCGCACCACTAAATTGTGAAATCCTACTGAAGCGCCTTAGGCTTCAGCTGCAGAGAACCGACTACTACCATGATTGTAGTCATGAAGCGGCTGCTCTGACTGTCCAGATTAAATCCAGAAATTCTCCTGTTGGCAACGCCGAGGTAATCGCCTCGTTAATTGGCTCTGATCCGAGGACGCCCAAGTCTACGGATCGCGCCTGGTCCTGCCCCCTCTTCGAACATTTTGACTCGGTGCTCGTGCTGACGACGATGACGCTCTGCGGGCACTGGAAGAAGATCGCGAAGTACTGCGAGAACTGGAGGCGGGACGTGCGGCGCTACGAGAACTGGAGGAAGGTCGCGCGCTGCTACGCGAACTGGAAGAAGACCGGGCGCTTTGGGCAGGAGGACGTGCGCTCCTGCCAGCGGCGGGAGCCGAAGATCGACTGCTAGCGCGGGCCGGTTGCACGCTCCGGGATTGTGGCGCTGCGCGCTGTCGCGTTGGCGCCTGCCGGACTACGCGACGTTGAGTTTCAACGGGTGCAACTCGCCGACTGGGCTTGACGACGTTGCGTTGTCGATTGGCACGAACGATGGCACTATTACCTGGCGTCGACTGGAAAACTATTGTCCTCTCTCCAGTGGGGCTCACCCCGGCGCGCACTTGCCGATTCAGGGATGTGCGGGCAATACTCGCAGCATTGCCAGTGCCTTCTCGACTACCGATTCTGCGGCTACCCCGTCTATCGTCAACCACGGCGCGACCGGCCCTGGTTTCTGCCTGTATTCGTTCTATGCTCGAGGGAGGATTAGTGGCGGCAGGCACGAGAGGACTGTTAAAGGCATTCGCGACTGAACTACCATTTCTATCGCTTTGCCGGCGATTTCCCGGCCGTTGCGGAGCATCCTCGGCGTTGCGATTGTTGACGACGCTGGCCGTCGCGGCGGATCGATCCAGCCTGTCGCCACGGTCGTCGCTCGGTCTCCCGTTGCCTCGGCCTCGTCTTTCAAAGGCATCACCTTCGACTCGTGCTCGACTCGCCGCCGTGGGAGTATTATTGCCCACGGGGGTATTCGCAAACGCATTTGCCACCGGCCCATCGGATCTATCAGTTTGACGGCGATTGCTCTGGCGGCGCGGAGTCTCTCCGGCTATTTCAGTGCGTCGATTGTTGTTAGTGGTGGCCGCACCGGCTAGCCTGTCGGCGCGGTTATTATTCAAGCCTATGTTGCCTCCCCTATTGCCTCCTCTACTACCTCTTCTTCCGATCGAGACAGAACCTGGGTCATCCGCTGAGTAAATGCGGTTGTCATAGCGACGATCGAGTGGTCGCACACCGCTGTTTCTTTGCGGTCGCCAATAACTGCCGTCACGGTATCGATCCCTGGGTACGTGATAACTATTATTCACATAGGACCTGTTGAACGAACCAATATTGCGGCGCCGGTAATTGTGGCCGGAATAGTAATCATGCCCGTAATAGGGATGACGGGAATAACTGTGATGGTAGACATGCAGGTGGTGATCCCACCAGCCGAGGGTGAATGCGGTGGTTACGCCCCAGAAATAACTGGATCTGAAGTGATGATTGGCAGCATAGGGATAATAGTAAACCGGGTAAGCGGTGGGATAGTAGTGATAGACCGGCTCGGTCTGGTAGATAATCACTTCTTCCGGCACGTAGTAAGGCACGTAGACAACCGTTTCACTTGCCTGGGTGATGACGATGGAATCATTGTTGCTGCTGACTTCCTGAAAGGCGTCGGATTTCAAATTTCCGGCGGCATAGGCGAGCTCGCGAAATGATGTGATGGCAGTGAGAACATCGCTCTCCTGGCTGACGACAGCTTCTCCGAGCTGCCATGTCCATTGGATATTCTCGCTCATCATCTGGATCACCTCCGGATAGTTCAGCAGGGCAACCACGGATTCATCCCAGCTCTCATCGGGGGTCAGGGTGTTGTCGGATTCCAGTTGTTCGAGAAAGCGAGCGGCCAGCACGATCTGCAACGGGTAGGTGGAAGCGGGGAGGATAATGGCCAGCAAGCTATCCGGATAGAGGGCAATCGGGCCCACGAATTCTTGTAGCTCGGCACTGCTAAACAACGGTAACTGAGTATCGATGGCGCCATCTCGAACCACATCATCGTCCGCTAATACGATGGAATTGCCATCGGCATCGACGGGAACCGGATTCTGTGCAACAACGGTCCCGGAGGTCGCGAGCAAGAGCACTAATAAGGGAAAACTACCCAGTCCGAGTCTGATATTTCTTGCTTTATTATGCATATGAGCCACCTGCTAACAGTTGGAACAGTGATGTATCGTGGCTTTCAAGACTAGCCCCGGCAACCTGAATGATGGCTTAACCCGTGCATGCAGTCCAGCCGATTATTAGCAGGTATGAATCGGGCCGTCCGTAGCGAAGGGGGTCTGAAATCAGTAGATTCGAAGTCCTGTTGGCAGTAGATGGGCAGGAGCAGCCGCTAGATGGGGACAGGCCCAATCCGCAACCCGCAGGGTGTCCTGAACTCTCTTGATTCTTCGTGCAATTGGAGACTGAGCCGGAAAGGATCAGCTTGGGCTACATGTTAGAAGGTACCGTTGACTCGCAGTGACACCGAGCTGCCGGAGGAACCGCACTGGTCTTCGATTTCCTCGAGAATCCCGTTGGAAATACGGCCGACGAAGCGTTGCCGTTCCCGGCAAAATTCACTGTCGTTGAAAATTCGCGACAGATCAAGACGAAAGGTCATGTTGTTAAAACCTCTCCATTCTACAAACGTCGACCAGTACGGGTCGCCAGCCGACAATTCTATGTCATCGATATCATAGCGCTTTCTATTTCCATCCCACCTGTTATTCCAACTCACGCCATAATTCAGATTCCAGCTCGGAATGTCGTGGCGAAACCCCAGGTTGGTTTGGCCGCGGTAACCATACTGGAAGCGCCGTTCTATTCCCAGAAAAGGATCGGTAATTTTGGAATCTTCGACGGAGATGTTCCCGGTTACCAGCAGGTTGGGCATATTGATCATACGCATGCGGATACTACCGTTCAGATCTATGCCATATTTAGTGCCATCGCCGATATTGCCACTGGCACTTTGAAGATCGTCCTCCGAGGGAGAGACGTCCACTCGTTCAATTTTATCGTGCCAGTCTTCGTAAAAAATTCTGCCACTAACGACGCCTATATCATTTGGCAAGCGAAGCTCGGAATTGAATTCATAGTTCCAATACCATTCCTGCCGCAGGTTGGCGTTACCCGCCTGTACATTCGAGTCCTCATCTTGGCTATCGGTGGAAGAAACAAAATCACGAAAGCTTAATTGCTGCACAATTTTTTCGATAGTTCCCCGCAACTGCACGGTAGGCGTCAGGTCATACCTGAAGTCTATCTTGGGCTTGACAAAATCGAAGTCCCGTTGCTTCGACACATCTCCACTTTGGGTGATTTCCGAAAGCTCATACAAGACCGATGATTCCAAAGACATTCTCGGATTGATGATCCAGTTATGAATCACGAAAGGCTCGTAGCGGATTTCTTCCACCGTGGAATTGGCATTGGACACTGAAACCGGCACCAGGCCACCGTGACCGGCTGAAGGGGTTCCGATACTGCTGGCTACACCAAGCGCCAGCTTTGAATCGAGGATGGTCTGTGCCCGTTCGGCACCGAATTCGATATCCTGTCCGGTAAAAATATCGAAGGTGTAGGAACTGCGAACAATGCGTTCTCTGGTAGTGCTATCGGAATCGAGGAACAGGTTCTTGATCTCGGTGTTGCCATCTTCCAGGTCCCAGCGTTCCCTGGTGTTGGAGCGAGTAAAGGCATTGCTGATAAATAATATCTTGAAACGATCACCGCGGGCGTTGTTGTATTCGTAATCGCCGCCGATCTCCCAGTTTTCTATGTCGCTGGGACTTTCTTCCCGTTGCAGGAATACAGCATTGGGAATAATTTTAAGATCGGTGGTACGGCGAAATAAATCTGTGTCACCATCACCTTGCATAAATTGCGCGTTGAAACGTACACTGCTGTTTGAATTTAACTCGTAATTCAAGTTCGTACCAAAGCTTGAATTGCTGCCGTCGGTGGTTTGTTCTTCGCGGATGAGGTCGTTTGGCGAGAAATCCCCCAACACGGAGTTTTCCTTGCTCAAGTTCAAAAAGTGAATGTCTGAGGTCATGGCGCTTAATTGATAATTCAAGCCTCCCCGCTGACCGCTGTAAGAAAGACTGGCCGAGGGAGAAACCGTAGTGTCCGACGTCCGTTCAGCCCGGACCTCATATTGCGTGGTGGAACTGGTGAACTGCTGAAACAGAACTATGTTGATAACTTGGCCACTGCCGCGCACATCCAACTCGCCGGAGGTGCCTCGAATAATCTCGATATAGTCAACCTGGTCGGCAGTTATTCTGCCCAGTTGGCTGCTGGTACTGTTGTTCTTGCCGGCTGTGCGCTTGCCGTTAATCAGTATCTCGTTGCCGCCACTGCCGCCGCCGAATCCCCGGCTACCGCCACGACTGCCCCCGCTAAAACCACCGTGAGAACCTCCTCCACTAAAGCCTCCAGGCGGGCCTCTGAAACTGCCGCCGCTAAATCCTCCGCGACCACCACCGCTGTTGAGCCCGGGAATTCGATCCATCATGTCCTGGGCCGTCACCGGCACCCATTCCTCAAAATAGGCGGCCGGGTATCTGACTGTGGATTCATCACCCACATTATCCTGGGCACTAGCAAGCGAGCCGAGGCTCAGCACTAGCGCGCAAAAGGCGCCACCTGTCAATCCCTTGTGTGTTGCCATCAAGTCAGTCTCTATTCTCTAATTGCAGGGGAGAGGGGCAGTATGCATCGGCTGAGTACAACGCGGTACTTAATAACGCCTCGATCGGGCAGCAGTATTGCATACCTGTCGGGTTATAATTGTTACAAATTGTATAAATCTCAATGACTACTCGTTAACACTGGAGGACCAATTCAACGTCGTTGCGGGCCCATACTCCCGTGCACGAACGCGAGGATCGAGATGACTCAATTGAAAGTGTCGAATCCTGCCCGTTAGCATCCTCAATGAGTGAGGATCCAGGTTTAGGCCAATACCCAGAATCTGACCCGTATTGTGAGGGGTGTACTCTCCAGATTTTCGAGAGTAGACTGTTAGCAAGGATAGATTTATTTCTTGGAATTTGTTCTGCCAGTGTGGGGATTTTGAGATCGAATCTGCCATTTAGTATTTGCTTCCAGCAATTTGATGTCGGGCTGACTTCATTGGAAGCATAAGTATGCGGCCATACTGCGGACATAATGTGACGGGGGCGGTACAGTTATGGTTGCACTTACTCACCAGAATGAGGCACCTTTATTTAGAGACATATGTCTGCATGCAGATGATATAAAGATTCGCAAGATTACGCTGAAAGATCTTTGGCAGTCGCTGCGGGAAGGCTGGGAAGATTACAGCGAAAAACCAATTTCTACCCTCACCTTACTGCTACTGTATTATCCGCTGATCGTACTCGTCTTTATTATGTTTGCCTTAGGCAAGGATCTGCGCTTCTTAGCCTTTCCCACGGTGGCCGGCTTTACCCTTCTCGGCCCCATCGTGGCGATTGCTTTTTTCGAGATGAGCCGACATCGCGAGCGCGGGCAGAGAATGCGCTGGCGCAGGGCGTTTGGATTTGTTCATACCTCTGCGTTTGCCCCAATCCTGGCCTTGTCGATCCTGATGACGCTGCTCTATTCCGGCTGGCTCTACTCCGCGGAGATCATCTATTTCAGCCTCTTCGCAGACACTCCTCCAGCCTCAGTTGCGGACTTCCTCAACCAGTTAGTCACCACACGTCACGGCGGCGCGCTGATTTTTTATGGTAATTTTGTCGGCTTTCTATTCGCTTATGCCGCCATGGCATTCTCAGTCGTTGCCTTTCCTTTGACTTTGGACAAACCGGTGAACTCATTCACAGCCATCTGGGTGTCGGTTAGAGCATTCATCTCCAATTTTTTCGTACTCGCGGTGTGGGGACTGGTTGTCGTATTGATTATGGCCGTGGGGGCCGCTCTCTTCTTCATAGGACTTGCAGTCGCGCTGCCCATACTAGGCCATGCGACCTGGCACCTGTACAGAAAAATTATCGAGCCCTAGAACCTGGCAACCACAGTGTGGACGCCTGCAATTTAGCAACTTAAGTGGGACGTAGGGACGCTTGCAAGCTTTCGGCTAACGGTCGTCCAATCGACCCGAACCGCCGAGCTCGTAATACACGATCGGCACGAAATCGTTGGCCGTCCAGCCTGCTTCCTGCCCCCATTTCGCATCGTAGTCGGCCGTCGGCCGCGCGGCCATCACCTCGTCCAGCTTCTTGCCCTGTTTAATCATGGTGAGGACCTGGCCTTGTACGTCGAGGATCATGTCGCGAAACTCCACCATCTCCGCACGACCAACCACGCTGAGACCGTGACCCGGAATCACCCTGGTGTTTGGACCGGCGATCTCGATAGCCTGATCGAGAGCGGCGATGGTGCCGCGCAGGCTGCCGCCGTTATACAGGTCCATAATCGGGTAGCTGGTGGTGCGAAATACGTCACCAAGATGCAATACATCGGCACCGGAGAAGTAGACAAAGGTATCGCCATCGGTGTGGGCAGGCGGGGCCAGGAAGGCGCGAACCTCCTCGCCGTTGAGGTGAAAACTGATCTCATCGTTGTATGTCACCACCGGTCGTGCCACCGCCGGCTGCTGGGCCAGGAAACTCCCTCCCCGCCTGGGAAAGCGCATCCTCTCTTCCAGGAAGCGCAAGCGGGTGTTGTCATGGGCAAAGATCAATACACCCATCTGTGCGAGGTTCTCGTTGCCCCCCACATGGTCGATATGGACGTGGGTGTTGATCAAGAATCGGATCTCACTGTCGGTCACCTCCTTCACCACCGCCACCAGTTTGTCCGCCAAGGGCGCGAACAGGGAGTCGACCAGTAACACACCCTCGGGCCCGACCAAAACACCGATGTTGCCACCGCCACCGGGGCGTTGCACCATATAGACATTGCCGGCCACGGGCACGATGCTAAGCTCGACGCCTTCGAAATTACCCAGTTGTCCGTAGCTGGCACCAGCAGAGCACAGCGTTGCTATTCCCCATATTATGACTGTTAATAATTTGCGTGGCCTTTTCATCTTCACCTCATTATTGTAGTTCGAAATAGTAGGGACAGAGTAAGCCAATCATTAGACCAAGCTCATACACGTGGTGCGAGTTCGAAAACCCAGATGTGTCCAGCTTCAATAAGCTCCCTGCTGATATCCGAGCGATACTTTAGCCGCTTTTTCGCGACCACACCGTCCAGCTCCGGGCCTTCGGTAATTCGCACTAGTTTCCGCTCATATCGCGTGCCGTTAATGCGTACCACTGCCATGCCATCGCCCTCAACGGCCTGCACGGCCCAATGTTTCCACAATCGGCCCAGCGCGGTGCCCATATAATCGGAAGTGATATAAATTTTCCCTCCGCTTTCCTCAATCCAGATCAATCTAGAGCTCAGCGGATTATCAAGCTGTAAGTGAACGGTAGAAACCTGATCGGTAAAACCCCAGTCCGGTTCCGGGCCTGTATATAAATCCCCGGACACCAATTCACCGCCGGGAAAGATAATCGAAGGACCATCGTTGTTGCGATTTCCGAAACTCAGTGTCGCCATCGCCACGGCCGGGATCAGCAACAGTATGCCCGCTACCTGGAGTATTATTTTTAGAATTTTCATTTTGCAAGCTCCAGCAGAGTTAACCGGGACAGGTCACGTTTCTTAATTAGTAGGCATTAATAGGGACGGAGGAAATAAAATTTAATCCCTCCGTCCCTATTTACCATTCCCATTTGCCCTACCTATTAATCAAAGTACTCTGATACCACTGTTTTGTGACCCTACGATTCTTACTGCCCGGTATACTCCTCATAGGCCCGTAGCAGCCAGCCATTGGTGTTCTCATTCGGTGGCGCATAGCCGTCGGCCGGTTGGGATTCCAGCATCTCCCCCGGTGACAGACTCAGCACCTTTGCCCGTACCAGCTTGCCACGAATGACCACCAGCATGGCGCGATAGTCCAACAGATCATCACGGGAAGACAACTGGCCATGCCCGGGAATGATGATGGTGTCGTCATCTATCAGACTGCCAATATTCATCAGAGCATCGATCATGCCATCCATGGTGCCGCCGTTGGACTGATCGATGAACGGCAGGCCATAGCGCACAAACATGTCACCGGTATGGATGACATTGGCTTCCCGAAAGTAGATCTGTGCATCACCGTCGGTGTGGCCGTTGCCCGTTTTGACGATATCAACGGCATTGCCATTGAAGTAAAAACGCATGGAATCGAAGAAAGTGATCTTGGGCAGGCCTACTGTGTCATAGGCTTCCTGCACACGGCCGCTTCCCGCCAGCACCTGGGTGGACTCCATACGCTTGCGGCTATTATCGTGGGCAACGATATAGGCACCGGCGCGGCCGAAGTTCTCGTTGCCGTCGGTATGGTCGTAATGGAAGTGAGAATTGACTACGATGTTAACCGGCCGGTCGGTGAGTTCAGCAATGGCGGCGGCGATCTTGTTTGTGAGCGGCGCGAACTGGTCATCCACGATAAGCGTGCCATCGTTACCGATAGACACACCGATATTGCCCCCACTGCCTTGCAGCATGTAGATGTTGTCGCGCACCGGGGTGGTAGTGATTTCGATGTTGTCGAAGTCTTGGGCAGTAGCCAGGAAGGGCAGGAGCAGGCAGGCAAGCAATGCCAGTAGATTTAGATTATTGCTTGTTTTTATAGTCATCATCAGCGTGATCTCTTAATTGCAATAGGATAGTGCCTTCACTCTAGCGCAGACGGAATAGCGAGTAAATCACTGGTGGGAAAATGAAGGATTGCATTAGTCCGGGTATATAGAAATTCACCACTTCGTCTTCTACTATTAAATCAAATTGAGCCGACTCATTTGAATTTGCAGCCGCCCGATAGGTATCCTAGGTTGCAGCCGTCCCCGGTCTCAAAGTATCTCTTAAGCAATCAGGTGATTATGTCCAACTGGGGTACAGGACGTTATGACCCATCGACCTCTCTGTTTACAAATATTTTCCTTTTTTGGTTAGTGTTATTCACTCCTTTTTAAGCCTCCATAATATCCAAGAGCTTATTAAGCGCATTAAGACTAGATATTACAGCGCCCTCTTGCCAACCATGCAAGTAAGTCAGATGATCCCCAGCAAACAGAAAAGGCCCATCAGCTTGTTGTAACACCGGCGAAGGTGTTGATTTTGCCCAGCCACCAAGTGAGTATGGAACCTTAGCCCATGCTACAGAAATTCCCTGGCTGAGATTTTGGCGGTATTGCGGGTGAACTTTTTCCCCTGCTGCCAAAGTGAATTCTTTGCGCGCCTCAACACCAAGATTTGCGAAGTTGATCGCATGAGACCCATCAAAAAGGTACGAACCTAAAATAATCCCCGTATCTTGACCAAAGCCACCGGACGGATACCAAATCTGGAGAATTTCATCGTCCGTCCAGGAGATGCCTCCGTAGATTTGCTCTTCAATTTCCCAGAAGCGAGGCGATTGAAACGCTATTTTTATCGGTTTAGCATACTCAACCTCCGCAATAGCATTTCTCGTTGAAAGGCTGAAATCATTCGGGATGTCCCTTATAACACTCGGAGGCATGGCTACAATGGCATAATCTACTTCAACAGCCCCCTCTACCCCATTTAGTCGACCCTCTATCCTGACACGGCTACCCGTTCGACGAATTGCTGTAACTACAGCTTCATAATAAAGCTCTTCTTTTAGTTGGTTCGCGAACGCATAAGCTATTCGATCCATGCCACCAACAGGTTGCATCATGGTCGCAGCTTGATTGTATGACTCCCCGAAATTCACTTTGAACGGCACACTGGTATCAAAGAAAAAATCATTCAGATTAAGTGGTTGGATAGACTGACGGGGTGTCAGCCCTCCAGTACCAGGCACAACCCCCCCTCTGCTGGATCCCCTAAATTTGTAATTATTATTTAGGGCGCCATAATCCCTCAGCACATCAAGAACAAAACTGCGTTCGTCTATTCCGATATCCCCATTGAGAGTGTTGGCATTTAAGGCTTTCGCCAATAACTCAGTTATATTGCCACGCATCGTTGTTATAATTTCTCTCGCTCTTACTGGAGTTCCTCCAAAGGCCGCAGAATTATGGATATAGGCACCTCGATTATCATTAATCAATGGTTGCAGCGGCACTTCCAGCTCGCGGCAATACGCAAGCAAATTACTATGGTGTTGTGAAATACGAGCGGGACCCGCGTTGAAGTAGAGCTCTTCCTGGCTATCAAAAGCACAAGTCTGTTGGCTATCGACTTCATCTATGATTGATCCCGCCCGGATAGTATGACTGCGCCCTCCAGGCCTTTCTCTGGCTTCAACTACGAAAAAAGGAAATCCTGCCTTCTTCAGCTCATAACCAACACACAGGCCAGAAATCCCCCCTCCTAATACCGCAACAGTGGGCTTCGTTTCCGTAGCAAGTTGATTCGATCTGGCTTCCCATTGATTGCGGAGTCCAGCTCCTTCTGCCTCACCGGGCATCATCAAGCCCATTGAAATCATGGCTTGATAAACAGCAACAGTACCTCCGATGTCTCCTACGGAGTGCAGAAATTCTCGACGGCTTTGCTTATCTTTTTCTTTAGTCATCTTTTTAACAAAATTTGCTACAGCTAACCCGATACGCACCTAAAACTTTTCATATTTCTTTTGCTATGTCAAATCGCGTCGAAAACTGACCACCTATTTGGAGTGAACCCCTGGAAGTGCAACAACTATCCAATGCAAGAATCATAAAATGCGGGTCAATCGAGCATGCAAATCAACACTCAATGTTTAGTGCTGGGATCATCCTGCAATGGCAGAAAAAGAGACACTACTGAAAAAAGAGGGATCGGCTGACTGGATTTTGTGATTACTCTAAATGTACAATCGCGCGCGCGTAGTGAGAAAATAGGGGCAGTCATGGACTCCGGCGTCCCAATAATTGCTTCCTGACCTCCTATAGGTAGGCGTAGGCGCCATTAATTGGCAAGTCGAAGTTGTCATAAATCGGCTTGGTGCTGAGAGAAGAACCAATGAAGCTCAAATACTGTAGATCCCTGCTAGTAATTTTTGGCCTGGCAGTTTCCTGCCTCATGCCTGCTGCTACAAACCAAGCCCCACGGCTACAAACAGACATCACCTTCGTCGTCGCCGGTAAAACCGGAAACTTCAGACAATCCGCTGCCGGCATGGTCTCAGCCCTTAACTATCATTTTTTTGCTGAAATATTTATCCAAAATAATGGGAGAATAAAACAAGCAGCGTTGTTAACTCCTGACAACCTTTCTGAAGCCATTGCTTTTTCAGACAGCGGCTATGCCCTCGAGATGCACGGTGGAAGATATCCAGATGAAATTGAACTTGAACACCACTATCCGGATGGTAATTATATTTTTCGCTATGACACTCCTTCAAC
>PCCP01000013.1 GCA_002731775.1 Gammaproteobacteria bacterium | reverse complement strand
CTTACGCAGCTGAAAAAATATGTAATATCCTGAACTTTGAAGAAAATCATCAGATGTTAATCGATGGCAAACCCATTCAGGCCGGACAGATTGCCCTGCTTACCCGGAGTCGCCGGGAAGCCAGGGCCGCGCGGCAGGCGCTAGCCGAACGACGAATTGCCAGCGTCTTTCTGACCCAGGACAGTGTCCTCCTAGAACAGACGGCAGCTGATTTAATATTGCTTCTGCAGGGGATTATTACTCCCTTGCAGGAAAGACACCTCCTATCTGCCATGAGCTGTCAACTGATCCAATCCAGCATGCTGCAAATACAGGGTTATCGAGAAGACCAGTACCAGCAAACCAGTATCATGCTCGAATTTCAGCAGTATCAGACTATATGGAAACAACAGGGCATAGCAGCGATGATCCACGAACTAATCCGTCAACGGCAACTGGCCGAGATCTGGCTGGGAGAACCTGAGGGTGAACGCCAGTTAACCAACCTGCGACACCTAGCCGAGATCCTGCAGCTCCAGGCACTCGAATTAGACGGTATGCAGCCGCTGCTGAATTGGTTTATAAAGGCACGCCATGCCGAGCTTGACCGTCCTGCTGACAATCGCCAATTGAGACTTGAAAGCGATGAAAATCTGGTAAAGATCATTACCATGCACGGCGCAAAAGGCCTTGAATACGATATTGTGGTGGTGCCCATCGGCAGTTTCAGTGGCCGGGCAAGACAGAACTCCAATTATCCAGCTTTGTTTCACCAGGAAGATGAACAGGGGCGAATCCAGGTCTGCGCCGAACTCGGACAAAATGATGCCCATCGAAAGACAGCGATACAGGAATCTCGCGAGGAAGATATGCGACTGCTGTATGTTGCCCTGACTCGCGCTAAATCTCGATGCCTGATCGGCCTGCCCATAGTGCGAGGATTCCAGAATACTGCGATGGCCAGGCTATTAGGCTTGTCCCAGGCCAAACTGGATGCCGACCAGGTGCAACAGCACATTGAGAACTCACTCGAGGGAATGGCCACAGTGAAAAAGGTCCAGTCAGTGGCCAGAAGTCAATTAATACACAGCCAGCAGCGATCAGCGGTTATGCCGCCCAAGCCAATGCCTTTGATTCAGGATCAATGGCAGATTCACAGTTATACGGGAATTACCCGAACCCTGGAGCACCGCCAGGGCAATAGAGAACTTCCCCAGGGGTTTACTGACGATGATCCGCCGACAGCGGACCCCCTTTATCAGCCGCTATCTGTCCCATCCAGACAAAACGGCGAGGTTTCAACTTCCCTGGATCCAGGCAATGACGGCTATAACCGATTTAATTTCGACCGGGGTCCGCGCATTGGCGTCGCCCTGCACAGCTTGCTGGAAAAAATTAACTTTCAAACTTCGCCAGAATCACTAAGCCTGGCCTGCCAGCAATTTCTACAACAGCTTGATCTAAAGCCCGACCAATGGCTTAAGCCCACTCTGGCATGGCTACAGGATATACTCAGCACGCCGCTTTCCAACAGCGCATTTGCTCTGCAGGATATTGCCCTTTTCGACCGGCTTGATGAACTAGAATTCCACTTCCCGGTGACGAGTGGTCAGGCACTTGTCAGCACCTGCCAGCGTCATGGCTATCTGCAAGGCTATCATCCTGAAACCCTCGCGCTGGAAGGTATGATGACAGGGAAAATAGACCTGATCTGTCGTTATAAAGGTCTATATTACATCATTGATTATAAGTCGAACTTCCTGGGTTTCAGGGAAAGCGATTATGCTGAAGATGCCTTACGCAGCAGTATCCACCAGCACCAGTATGACCTGCAATATCTGATTTACAGCGTCGCCTTGAAAAAATTCCTGAGCAGCCGGTTGCCTGGCAAGGATTTCGAGACTTTATATGGCGGCATCTATTACTTGTTTTTAAGAGGTATGAACGGTAAGGCAGGCTCAGGCGTGTTTACAGATCGCCCTTCTATGGCCTTACTCAGGGCATTGGAATTAGTCCTGGAGCCGGAAGCTTGCTGAAAAGCATGTTATCCGCCTGCTGGCAACAGCCAAACTTAAATACCATACTGCACAGTCACAGCTCAGGCATTGTCAGCTACAGGCTTATAGATCAGCAAACAAATGTCAGTCAGCATGAAGCAGGGAAAGGACTGCCCGCAATCAGCAAAGGCCAGCAATAGTCACGCCGTGGCAGTGAAACATCAAACCTGCCTGTGGACTGCACAGGCGATACCAGCACCAAACCAAAGATTGCGGCTGCCTGATCAAATGATGCCGAAAGCATCTACTGGGCTATTGTGAATGTAGGAATCCAGGACCATTGCTTGCGGCGGGGCAGAAGAGCCAACCAGGTCACTATGAACGTACACAGACACGCCAGCATCCTCATAGAGGTAATAGAGTTCACCGTCACCAAACAAGTCAACATCGGTAGCATCTGGCGAGATAAGATCAAGAGCGAGTCCACCAATTAAAACCGTATCTTCTGCATCACCCTTAATTACCAGCACCTTGTTGTCGCTCTCTACTTCATAACCACTGAGGCTGTTATCACCGACGATATCGAGCACATCAGACAGATTCAGCTCAATAGTATCTGCTGTGCCATTGTCGCTCATATCCAGGATTTCAATATTTTCCAGGTTATCAACGCTACTGAGATCCACGTTGCCGGTTATAATTGCCGTATCAACTCCTCTGCCACCATCAATCAAGCTATCCAGTCCATCATATTTGATAAGATCGTTGCCATCACCACCGAGTTGCACGTCCATGCCCAGACCAGCATCAAGATCATCATCACCCTGACGCCCTGACAGGGTCTCGTCAAATGGGGTACCAGTGAGCACTTCACCTTCTGCGTTCCCATAGATACTGGTGCCTTCATCAGTTTCATACACCGTTACGATGGTATTCTGGTCAAAATACAAGGAGACATTATCTTCACTGACTTCAGAAAAAAGTATCGGTGTACCATCAATCTCCGCATAGCGATCCTCGCCGGCTTCAAAATTGCCATACAGGTTGACCCTGTCACCGATATTTCCCACCACAACCAGCGCCGCGGCATCGCCAACCAGTTCATTATCGCCATCGACGATACGACCTATATCAGCCCCATCCATGTGCAACGTCTGGTCGCTGGTATCAGCCATGCGCAGCAATTCGATATTGTCAAAGGTGGTGCCGAGCCAACCGGCACTGGCACGGAAATCAAAAGCCGAGGACACGTCAGGCAGAGCGACCGAGTCGATTCCTGCACCGCCATCAATCCGCCTGACATCAAAGGCTGAGAGCTCGAAGGTGTCAGCACCTTCTTCCCCGTACACCGTATCTCCCGAGCCGATATGGCTGATGACATCATCGCCGCCAGCGGCAATAACATAGGCCTGGGTTGTGGCGCTCATATCAATGCTATCAGCAGACTCGCTACCTTCCAGAACCTCAGTCGCTGCCACTGGCTCGAGCGTGATGCTGGTGCCTGTCTGCACCATATCAAGCAACGGGCTACCACCTTGGCCGTCACCCATGCTGACCAGTCCATCAACTTCATCGAAAGAGCCAAGAATACTCACCGCCGTAATAATCACGGCACTGGTGGTCGCGCTGGCCTGGATCTGGTTAATATTCAGGAAGCCCCCATTGATGCGCAGTACCCCACCGGCACTGCCTGTAGAGGTAATCATCAACTGATTATAGAGAGGCGCAGCACTATTTAAATCGGCATCTATGTTTAGCTGACTGCCAGTCTCAAAACTGACGTCGCCAGAGACATCTGAAGTTCTGAATTCGTGGTTACCATCCCCATCTTCAAAATCGCCAAGATGGATCAGACCATAATTAACGAACGAGGCATTCTCGGCCGTTAAATCAAGCAGGGACCCGGTGTTGCGTGAGTCAGCAGCACCGTGAAAAGTGCCTAACTGGTTGTTAACGAGGCTGTTATTCGCACCCAAAGTCAGTGCCGAATTATCGAGGAGATCTATGTGCCCATTATTTTCATGGGTCACTGCCACACTGGTTTCATTCAGGGTCAGCGAATTGCCAAGCTCGACTTCTAAATAGCCCTCATTAATCAGAATTCCTTTCAGCACCATCACCTGGTCCATGTCATTTTCACCGGCGTAAAATTGACCTTCATTGGTGAAAGTTCTTATTTCCGTACCTTCACCCATTTCGATGCTATTAATATTGTAATTACCAGGCTCAAAATAAAACTTACCCTCATTAACGAAATCGTTGCCGAAAACCAGTGAAACCTGATCGCTGGTGTAATGTCCCACGTAGATGATGCTATCTTCAACTGTATAAANATTNCCCAAAATGATANTATCGTGGTCGAAACCCAGCTTGGCATAGGCGTCGAAATCCAAGTCGGCATAGTCGTCANTCTCTGAGTTCAAAATATTATAGATATCACCTTCAATCCTGGTCACACCCGAAAAATTAATCTCATTAAAATTGACGATAGTGACATCACTGGCCAATGTCAGGTTATTAAAATCCATATAACCCGAATTAACAAACGCTGCTGCTTCCACTCCGGCGTTGATCAGATTCAGGCTGTTGGCAGTTGATCCATCCAGAGTGAGGTCTCTGCCATCATCGGTATCAAAAACAACAATGCCCTGGAGCGACAGGGTCAGATCACCTTCTAACACGAGAGTAGGGTAATCAGTGGCGCTGTCGACATAACCACTACTTGCAAACCTGGTCCCAGAATCCATCATGATGATACCATCGCTACCCGCAGCGCCGCCTGCGAGGGTGGCATGGAAACCTGCAGAATCATTGATAAACAGTGCCAGTTCACCACCGCGGGTATCCAGTACATTGTCGTTCAAATGCAGACTGACAGAATCATAACCATCCGTGGCTAATAACCCACCGTCATTGGAAAACACCATCTCTGAACCTGCCATGAGGGTGATGGAGGCACCACCATTGATTCCGACAAAACCCTGGTTATCCATATCAACGCCCAACCCTAACAAGCCATCCAGCACTATCGTGCTAAGGTTGGTAATACTACCAAGACCGCCTAGCTCTGATTCTTGGCTTCCATCATAAGGGCCAACGAATGCATATGACCCATCTAATAGGGTTAGGTCCACATCCAGCGTTCCACCATGGATATAAACATCACCTTCATCAGCAATGACAATACTGCCAGAACCACTCGTCCTAATCTGTCCGCCTGCTGCCAGGTTTAGGTATCCATTGACGGTAAGCAGACCATCGAGTATTAATACCGAGGTATCAACACCACCATAATTACCCACGGTAAGATATGTATCAGGTGCTACCGCAGACTGGCTAGCGACAGTCAACTCGAATGTCTCTGCCGTGGTGTCACTGTTACCCAGGTACAGTCCACCTTGGCTAAAGCTCGAATTTGAATCCCAGACCTCTATACTAAAGGAGTTTATCTCCTGGCTTGTCCCCTGGACCCAAACAGCGCCAATGACGCGTACATCATTACCAGCCTGGGCTGCATTGAATTCGGCATCGCTGCTGGCCACCACCTCCATACCATCGCTGACCTCCAGGATAATATCACCACCCGATTCGGTCCAGCTCACATCATAGCCAGCCGCGAGATTGGTCAACACGTTAGAAAAATTGACACCAGGCTGTGAATTTTCAACCAGGTTCATGCTGTACGTCGACGGATTAGTGGTTGTAGGATCATTATCCGGATAAAACCAATGATCAGGCTCAAACAGCAGACTGAGTGTTCCCAGGTCCGCTGAATTCGCCGATGGCAGTAATGAACTCGCATCAATACCCTTAATCGTCATGGTTGAGGCGTCGTCATAACTCGTGCCCACCTCAACCTCAACAAAACTGGAGGGTTCAAGTATCAGATTACCAGTAATGTTCAGGTGCGAGCCACTGAGGCTGGACAGCTCGGACGACATACCACTGGATCCGATTACCCGGATAGTTCCGGCATTGGTCAAGTTCCCGGTTATGGTGACCTGTCCGCCCTCAACCTGAATCAGATCCTTGTTAATAATAGAGGTCTGAATATTGACATTAAAGTCATGACTAGGCGCGACATAAGGATTATTGCCATCGCCATCATCTTCCAATACAGCCAGATCATCAACGACATAAATACTGCCACTATTGATCCATGTATTATTAGAGGTCAGATCAACATTAAGTTCCGGGTAAACATCCGACCCTGGCTGGGTAATGACGTGGCCAGTTGCCACAATTTCAATTATGCCCTGATTATCAAATGGCGAATTGATCGCCAGAGCGCTATCAGTTGTCCAGCGTTCGTCGACTATTACGCTGTTATGGGATCGTCCATAGCCGACTGATATCACAAGCGCTCCGGAAGCGTTATCGAAAGTACCGTTAATCTCGTTACCCATACCACCCACGGTGATCAAACCCTGGTTAACCAGATCAGTGTTGATAACATCTGAGTCGAAAAGGTTTAATTCGCCATCCAACACTACAAGTTCGGCTGTGGACCCTTCATAACCGGAGATCGTTACTGCAGCTTCATCCAAGGCCAAATTCAGGTAATTGGATGTAGAAAAACTGGTATCGATGAGAATTGTACCGGTATCATCATTACTATTATCAATATCTGGAAACCCCAGGTAACCATAACCGCGGAAGTCACTGTTTTCACCCAGGATCAATGTCCCCCCTTCAAGGCCAATTGCACCTATGCTCGGGTCAAAGGTAACCTGCCCAAGTCGCAGGTCCAGAGTCTGTAATGGGTTGCTGAAAAATAACCGCGAATCTACAATAATCTCACCGGAGGCCTCTAGGACAAAGGTATGCAGGTGTATCACATTGACACTACTCACATAAACACTGTCAGCTGTGGTTGACCACAGCGTCCCAGACTCATGATAGCTACCGTCCAGCAACAGGCTGGCGTGGTTATAGTAGTCAGATTCAAGTATCACCAGGCCTTCATTGTCAAATGACCCAGCACTGACGATGCCACCACTGCTAACAGAAAGCGTCCCCGAAGCAGTCTGGGTGAACGAGCCCCTCTCCAGTTGGCCACTTGAAATGGATTGAACTTCAAGCACGGAAACGAGCGTATTAAACATATCCGCGTCACCAAAAACTGAAATTAACCCTGCGTTTTCCATCTCCAGAGTAAGCATGTAACCACCATAGTCATGGCCACCTTGCGCTGAAACTTCGAGCAGCCCGGACACGCTCTGAATGAAACCCCCGGTATAGGCAGGACCCGCTATATAATGAGCCTGTTGATAATCCGAGCCATAACCCACAATATAATTAGCACCGCTTGAAGACGAACTGACATGGATATCACCGTTATTTTCAACAGCGGCATCCACCGTAAAGTTATCGGCTGTAGCTTCGATAGTGGTTTCATTGATCAAGGTATCATTGAAACCCAGGCCAATAAAGGTTAGGTCAACGATATCTCCGTAGAGGGTGATGCGGTCAGCCCCTGTGCTTTGGACTGCATCTATATATCCGCCATCGCCACCAAAATCGAGCGTGACTGTACTGCCTAGCCCTGAAGTCAGGTACACTTCGCTAATATAGTGTAGGAACTGAACCCGGTCTCCAGGTCCCGCATCGATCAGTTCTACGTCCCCCAAACCTGGGTCATCACCATGATCAGAGACGACCAGTTCGGCTTCGCCAGTGACAAACTGATGTGCACCCCCTTCTACAATAATGCCCGGGTCCCTGATGCTCAGGACATAGGTATCGCCCTGCGCAGCATTTATAGCGTCGTCTACCCACACCGTGACTAAATAATCTCCTACCGTTCCCTCACCAATTGTCCCTGCTAATACCAGGGTGCCTTCGTTGTACCCTTCGCTGGTGGTACTGGTACCAGTGGTGGCCGATAGATAACCGTCAATTGCAGAAGGAACCGAATAGCTCAGAGTAAGTAGATCACCATCCGGGTCATAGAATAAAAAAGACTCTGAATAGGATTCATTGATAACGACCTGCTGATAGACTATATCGTCGCTATTCTGATATGGCGGCGCATTGGGAGCATCGTAACTACCCACTAGGGTCACCGTCACGGTCTGGTCAAAGCTGCCGCCCTGGCCATCATCCACGGTCACAATGTAATCCTGGGTCAGCGCTTCTTCCGCTTCAAGATAGTCAATGTCTGCATCGATGACTGAGAATGTCCACTCAACCAGACCGGTACCCTCAACACTGGTATCTTCTTTCACCGTCACAGAAAAATCACCCAGGCTGGTTGCATTCGAGGTGACCGGCTGCACCGATACCGTGTGCGTATCCAGGTCGATATCCGCAAAGGCAAACGAACCTTTATCGGTTAGGTAAGCGCTAAGCTCATTGGCATTATTGTCTTCTATTTCGCTGACCGCACCGTTGGCGTCAGTAGCATCCAGCAGCGTCGGTGCATCATTTACGCCGGTAAGGTTAAAGGACAATTCTGCTGAATCGCTTAGCGAAGTCAGTGCGTCATCTGAGACAGTATAGGTAAACACATCAACTGCGGTTACCCCCTGCGCCAGTGCATCCGCTGCAGCCAGATTCGCCTGGTAATCATAGGAACCATCTGCATACAGGGTTAAGGTGCCATAACTGCCTGCCAGGGCTGTACCCGGCACAGCCGAAACACCAGCATCACCCATACCCCCGCTCCTGATGGCAGATACCACCAGCATATCCGACGTATCCGGGTCTTCGTCATTAGCCAGGACACCGGCCGTGGAATCAACGGAAACCGCAGCATTCTCTACCAGCGTATCTGAATCCAGATACGCCATCGGAGCATCGTTACTGCCCTCAACCTGAAACGTAAAAGTACCCTGGCCGGTTGCTTCATTCTGGTCCTCAACGGTGATACTGAAACTATCTGTTGTGGTCTCACCCTCGCCAAGATAGATAAATATATTACCGGGATCATAGAGAATACTACCCTCGGACAACAAACCACCCTGGGCAGAATGACCATCGAGTAGGACCACGGTCAATACACTGCCGCTGTCTGCATCAGAAAATATCGCCGTTAATGGTATTTCAACCTGCCCACTTGCCGCATCCACACTGAAACTACTCGAATCAGATTCAATCACTGGTGGGTCATTGACGCCGGTCACCGTGATGGTCACCGTTGCCGTACTGGTGGCAGTACCGTCACTGACAAGGTAGCTGAATACTTCTGTGCGCGTACCCGAATCCATATCCTGTGGTGGGCTGTAGATCAGGAACTGGGCATCCGCAGAAATCTCCACGGTTCCTGTGAGGTTTGAAATATCCAGACCAGCGATGGTTAAACTATCCTGGGTGTCCGAATCAGTGGCGTTATCAAGGACATGCAGTTCCAGCAGAGTGTCTTCGCTAATCGCCGCAGATTCTGACTGCAGCACGGGCGCTTCGTTTTCACCTATATAGGTAACTGTCAGCGTGCCTGTTGCATGCAGTCCGCCTGATTCCACCTCATAGGTGACCAGTTGCGTATCAGTCTGGCCCACACCCAGGGATAGCAGCAGTGCCTGATCGGGATAATAGGTAACGCTATTTTCGTCGACTTCAAGACTGCCAGTGCCACCACTGGCACTGATGACATTGAGCGGTTCACTTGAATCAGGGTCATCATCATTGGACAGCAACAGGCTGCTGATCTCGATGGGTGCTGAATCGGTAATATCTAGAGTGTCAGGCTGCGTTACCGGAGGATTGTCAAACGGTAATAGCTCTTCAACAGGTTCAGCAAGCACTTCAATGGCGGTCGTTATCTGCTCTGTCTCGACAACAGCTTCATCCTGGGTATCCAATAACGCCAATGGCGCCGCCATTTCGTTATTAACCTCGTTAGGATTTTCCAAAGACTGTGGGGTACCCTGAGAATTCGCGGGTTCACTGCTGTCTGATTCTCCTTGCGGCTCCTGAGATGCCTGGGAATCTCCGCTACCTGCGACTTCCTGTGTTCCAACATCCACTGCTTCTGAATCGTCATCTCTGTCTCCGCTCTCAGCACTATCACTATCACTATCACTATCACTATCACTATCTTCTACAGTTTCAGCTACTACCTCAGTCTCAGCTTCTACCTCAGTTTCAGCTTCTACCTCAG
>PCCP01000056.1 GCA_002731775.1 Gammaproteobacteria bacterium | reverse complement strand
CAAATGCATTACGATAGGCAGGCTGGATTATTAACCTAGATGAGCTGATGTGCCTCTTAGATTTGAGCGAGCTTTGTCCAAAAGAGTCTGACGACGTACAAAAGCAAGGTGGAACCAAAGCAAAAAAATACTTATAGGAGAACTATATGGACCTCACAAAACCAGATGGCACAGGTGAATTAATCATTACCAGAATGACAATAGAAAATGATTCCACATCTTTTGATTTCGAAGGGGAAGTAGAAGGCTATGGATCGGTTTTTTGCTCGCAGGTAATGGAATCGGTGGATGGCGACCGCACAAGGGGAGTAATGGGTGGCGAGGCTCGAACATTTTTGACTGACGGCACTTTGATAACCGCTCCTCTTAGAGGAACCTTCAAGAGAGACAAATCAAATATCAAGCTCTTTTTCACTGACGCTGTTAACAACGGAGCAGTAAATTTTGTTATATGGGACATTGATCTGTTATCCAAAAATGTCCAGGTCAGCTACTGGGAAATAATCTCACCAATGTAAATGGCGGTATGAAACGCACTGTTACTCAATTTATTGAAGTTAATTTTGAAGGGATTAGATTGGATCGAACTATAAAATGGTGCCCACAAAGGGAAAACCCCTTACGAATCGCTCAGAGAGCGGTTAACATGATGGCGTGGTGTCCAACCGGTTCGCATTTACTACACTAAATACTATCCCCGACTACATTAGTCGTCAGGAGCGCGCCTGTACTTCACCGATCTGCTACAGGTTCTGCGCATAGATCAGCAAATTGAGAAGCAGCACACTATGACAAAAATTCTACGAGAACCCCTATTGTATTTCCTGCTGTTAGGTGCGGCGATGTTCGGCACTTACCAATTGGTCTCCGATGCCGGATTCTCCGGCAACCAGCCTCTGGAAGAAATAGTCATCACCGAGGGCCACATCGATGCGCTGATTCTGGGATTCGAGAGAGTCTGGCAACGCCCGCCCACAGCCCAGGAACTGGATGGTCTGTTACAGGCCCACATTCGCGAAGAGGTCATGTACCGCGAGGCGCTGGCTATGGGTCTCGATCGTGACGACACCATCATCCGGCAGCGTTTACAACAGAAGCTGGCATTTCTTACCGAAGATATCGCCAGCCTGGCGGAACCCACCGAGGGCGAACTGGAGGCTTTTCTGGCAACAAATCAGGAACGCTTTCGTGAGCAAACTCGTTTCAGTTTTGAGCAAGTCTATTTCAATGTCAGCCAGCGTGGTAGATCGGCTGAGGCCGATGCAGAATTGCAGTTAGCTGATCTGAGAAAGTCTAATACGACGGGGCCTGGTGAAGACTCCAATTCCAGTATCGATACGGCTCTACTGGGCGATCAATTATTGCTGTCGCAGTTCAGCAAGGCCTATGAGCGTGAGATACTGCGTGCAATGGGAAGCCAGTTTTTAGGAGGACTACAATCTTTGCCGGTTGGCAGCTGGCAGGGACCCATTGAATCCGGCTTGGGATTACACCTAGTCAAGCTGAGTGAACGGATCGAAGGCATCGTTCCTCCGCTTGATGATATTCGGGATCTCGTGTCACAGGATTGGATGTCTGCGAAACGCGAAGAGGCCAACGAAGCTTTTTATACCGCCTTGCGGGAGCGTTATATTGTGACGCTAGCCGAATCGACTGTATCCGACCTGAGCAATGTCACTGCAAGTTCCCGCAAAGATTAGGAAGTGGCTGACGATGAATAAATTCCTGCTCATCGCCTTGCTTATGCTGCTGTCAGTTGGAACTGTACAGGCAGACGAGTACCGCCCGGCATTTCTGGAACTGCGACAGTCCAGTGATGAAGTCTTCGAGGTGTTGTGGAAGGTGCCAGCGCTGGGTGATCGACGCCTCGGTCTCGATGTTAGATTCCCGGCCGATGTTGACATCGTCAGTCCGGTACGCGCTTCCATGATCGGTGGCGCCTACATCGAACGTTATACTATACGTAGTAGTGGTGGTCTGGCCGGCTCAGAAATTGTGACCGAAGGCTTATCTACGGTGTCTACCGAGGTACTGGTGCGCATCGAACGGCTGGACGGCACCACCATCGTTGCCCGATTGCTCGCAGCCAATCCTTCCTTCGTAGTGGGCGAATCTCTATCGCGCTTGGAGGTGGCAAGGACTTACACGGTGTTTGGGATCGAACACATCCTGGGTGGGATTGATCATTTGCTGTTCATCGCCTGTCTGGTGCTGATCGCAGGCACCGGGCGTCGCATCCTGATCACCATTACTGGCTTTACTCTTGCTCATTCCATTACCCTGACCCTGGCCGCCCTGGAACTGGTGCTATTGCCGATACCTCCAATCGAGGCGGTCATTGCACTATCTATTGTGTTCCTGGCGCGAGAGATCGCACTGCAGCGACGCGACACACTGACCTGGCGTTATCCCATCGCGGTGTCGGCATCATTTGGTTTGTTACATGGTTTTGGTTTTGCCTCAGCGTTGAGTGAGATCGGGCTTCCGCAGACGGAAATTCCAGCCGCGCTGCTGGCGTTTAATGTCGGCGTAGAAATTGGTCAGATTCTGTTTGTCGGCGTCATCATCGCGACTGTCTGGGTCATAACATCGATTATAGGATATTTGAGCTTTATTGGAAGTGCCAACTCGAGACAGCTTAAGGAAATCAAGCCGCTCGACTGGCTGCGAAGAATTGAAAAGCCGTTGGCTTATACCGTCGGTGGAACCACGATTATCTGGACCGTGGAACGCACCATGGTTTTCTGGAGCTAATGCACAACAAATGGGAAATGAAAATGAACAACCTGTCGTTTCCCCTGCACTTCCTTTTTGCCGCATACCCCGAACTCATGAGCAAAGTGCTGGGAATCGCCACCCGTACGCAATCTACACACCTTGCGCATCAGGCCGGATTGAGGAAGAAGGAAGCTCACACCGGCGCAGCCACTGTGATCCAGCGTTTTGGATCAGCTCTTAACCTGAACATACATTTGACGTGCATCCCTGTACAGCAGATGGCGGCGGGGAGAGCTATGGCCTGAGATGGCAAATGACTAGTCTAAGGGCGAATGAATCGCAAGAATGGTTAATGTGGTGGTGAATTAGGGAGATTCCCGAGAGTTTTTGGAGCAAGCAGGATAATATTTCTTGACAATGAATGCGTAGACTTGAATGGTGATAGCCTTTATTTTGCCTATACCCAACAATAAGAAGATTCGAATTCCATCAATTGGATTCAGGAGGGCGATATGATCTTTCGACGTTTTTTAACGCATGGTGCTCTGCTCACAATTTGTTCGGTATTGCTGCTGCTCTCCGTTGAAAGCGCGCTTGGACAATGGTCCATACCGGACGAGCTGCAGGCGCAAGCGAGCGTGCTGAATGATGAACAGATCGAGTTCATTACATCAGGCGCGATAATCAAATATATTCCGGAGCGGCAGCTCGAACACGAACTCGCCACGCGTGATGCAAACAGCATGCGATCTCTGATGGACGACCTGATGTCGCTCGCCGACAAAATGGGTTATGACCCGGAGCGAGACATGGGCGCGGCACCGCTCAACCTCACTTCCAAGAGTTTCAACGCGGCCATGCCTACTCTGGTACCGTTGCGCGATTTCGAACGTGAGTCGGGTCCGTTCAGCGTGCACCGTTACCTGTTTCCGAAAACCGGTATACCTACGTTTGGTGGCGCCGATGTCGCTATCTGGCCGGAAGATCTCGTCGCAGGCAATGTGGACGTGGCGATCGTCGGCGTGCCAAGCAATTCGAGTAGCGGCCGGCGCGACGCTAGAAACGGCCCGAACCAAATGCGTGGCCTGAACACAATTGCCATGACAGACGTGCAATCCCTGTTGAAGCCGTTCGAAACGCTGTCCGTGGTCGACTACGGTGATTTTGGTGTCGACCGGTTGAGCACCGAAAGAACCGTCATCCATGTTGCCGCCATGGTTGCCGAAACCGCGGGCACCGGCGCCATCCCGATGTTGGTCGGCGGTGATACTTCCATGCTCTACCCCGGTGTCAGTGGAGTCGCCCGAGTACACGGAAATGGGAGCTTTGGGTTGCTGCACTTCAGCGCCCACCCAGATGTCGAGCGCAACGGTGACCATACGAATTCTGACCGTCAGGCGCTTTTCCTGCTATTGGACGAGGGCATCGTGGAAGGCAGCGAAACCATCCAGGTGGGCCTACGCGGGCCCGCGGTAGATGCCGACACACTGGAGTGGCTGCGTGATAAAGGTGTGCGCTACCACACGATGGCTGAATTCCGGCAACGCGGGTCCGAGACAGTTATGCAACGGGTACTGCAGGAAGTCGACAGAGGCCCCGTCGCCTATTTCGTCTCGATCGATGTCAGCGCCGTTAACCCTACCGAGATGGTTGCGGCTGGGCGTGCAACGTATAACGGCTTGCGTCTCGAGGAAGTGACCCAGGCAATCCGCCATGCGTGCGCGGTGAAAGAGATCGTCGGGTTTGCAATTACGGACATGGCCCCGATGCTGGATTACTCCCGGCTGTCTGTGATGCATGCGAATGCTGTGCTGAATGCCTGCCTGGTTGGCATCGCGGTGCGCAAAGCCGGCCTCGACCCTGACTACGTACATCCCTTGGCGCTCGATCATGGCCAGCGCTAGTATGCGCCCGGTCCACACCTATTGGAGCATTGCTATGACATTCGATTCGATTGAAATTCGTGCCGTACTGCTCTTTCTTGTGGCAGTGGCTGCACCGGTTGCGTGGGCTCAGAATGAAAGGCCTGTCACCCAGGAGCACGCGGTCGGTGGGCAGGCGTATCCGTTCGACACCGTCGATCCAAGGGAGGAGGATAAGCCGCCTATTGAACTGCCCGACAGCGTGGCGTCAAAGCTCGAATTGCTGACACCGGAGCAAATCGAGTTTCTGAAGAGCGACGATGCACGTGCCTTTACCGGGCCAGCCGAAGAAGCCGTTGAAGCGCTCGAGGAACGCTCACCGGAGGAAGTAAAGACGTGGGTCGAGGCCATGCAACAGGTAGTGGAACAACGCCGCTACACCGAAGGACGAGACCTGCCCAACATTCCCTTCAACACCGAGTCGCCCGATTTCAATGCATGGCGATTACTGCGTCCCCGATCCATGGATCCAGAGCGGGAGGCGGGTCCGGTCGCGCTCGGTCGCTATGGCGAGGGAGGTGGTCCGCCAACGTTTGGCGGTTTCCCCCTGGCGCTGTCGAAGGAAGACCTAGTCGCGGGTGAGGTTGATGTCGCCATCCTGGGCGCACCCCTGAACATGGGATCAGGATGGCGCGACTCAGGTGAGCGCGCCACCGTCGACCTTCGCCTGCACGGCCAGGCCATGGGCGGAGATGACCAGTATGTGCAAATTAATGCATCTGAGGTAATGACCGTCGTAGACTACGGCGACGTTGCGGTAGATAACGACAGCACCGAACGTTCCATGCGCCACGTACGCGAGATTGTGCGCGAGATTGCGGAGACTGGAGCCGTACCCATGATTGTCGGCGGCGACCACTCATTGGAATATCCCAATGTTGCGGCCCTGGCGGACGTTTATGGCAAGGAAATGGTATCGGTTATTCACTTTGACTCGCATTACGATGCGTGGTGGGGCGGCACCCACCTGATCAATCATGGATACCCCGTGTACCGCCTGATTAATGAAGGCCATATACGGGCGGCGGATTACATCCAGGTCGGGCTGCGCTCGAGCGGACCCGACAAGTCGGGTTTCAATTGGATGCGGGAACAGGGCATGCGTTATCACACCATGGCCGAGATCGAGCGGCGGGGCTGGGATGCCGTGCTTGACCGGGTTGTCGCCGAGGCCAGTGAAGAGGGACGCAAGCTGCACATCTCTTTTGACATTGATGTTCTCGATCCCGCATTCACAGTGGCTACCGGCACACCGGTTCCAGGCGGGCTCACCATGCGCGAAGCGATTACCATCGTGCGCCGCCTGTGTGCGGAGTCCAATGTGGTGGGTTTCGACCTGGTGGAATTGCATCCTGCACTGGACCCAACCTACAGGACTACGCTCAACAGTGTGCATATCATCAAAGCTTGCCTGACGGGACTCGCGATGAACAAGGAAGAGCTAACTGAGGAGCATTACCTGAGCCCGTTGTCATCCGAGCACGCCATAGACGACTACTATGGCGACCAGCAACAGCACCTGGACGCGACAAAGGCAGAGGAAGAGAAGGAAGAAGAAAAAAAGGAGGAGTGACTACGCACAACCTCGATACCTGAAGATTCATTGAGATGCGATTAAAGGCCAACATCCTGGAAAATTCATTAAAGTGAGTTCAAAACATAACCAACATTATGAAAAACAATAAATTACTTTCGTCCTTTACACCATTGCTGGCATACCTACTCTGCTCATTCCCACAATTGCTCTGGCACAGGACGATGTGATGGAGTCCGACACCCATCGGTTTGTCGAGGCGGTTGACGGCGAACAGAGAAACGATATTTTGGATCAACGGGCAATCATTAAGTCTCGAACGCTGATGCAAAGAAAAGTACAAAACCTGCGATTAGTTGGTTAAACTGAAGAAACCATGAGCAGAAAAGAGTCTCTTAGAAATTGGCTCTGATGGTTCCATATGCTCTGACGACGTACATTGGGCTGACGGGTACAAGGATAAAAATCGCTGTCAGCCTAAGTCGGATAAAAGACAGCTTTCGATGGGAGGATTTTTTCTTCTTCTTTCTGTTTTTAAGTGCTTACCCACTGCTTACCTAAAATAGAGGTAATAAAAAGCACCTATTAATAAATATATAAGTGCTTGATATTAATGATTTATATGGAAGCTATGGGTACTACTGAATAGTAGCCATAAGACTTTATTATATATAGGTATTTATAGGTATTTATTTTATGAGTTCAGACGATACCATCAAAAGTACCATCAAATAGTTTTGTCACCCTAGTGTTTGACCCCCNCCCCCTAGCTTTCTATATTCGCTACCGAGCCGACCCCACCCCCGGGGCACCCCCCACTTACTCTATTTGGTTCCATCTCGGACTATTACATACTATTCTGCATTAATGGTTAGTTAATATGGGTATTTTGATCTACTCTTGGTGAATGGCATGGATACTAACTAAAAGAGACTTACCTATGAAGGTCATTCTTCCTATATTATTGATCGTTTCGTTATCGTCATGCGGCCTCCAACGCAAATAAATCAAACCATTGAGGTAAATTCAAACCCAAATCCAAATCCAGGTTAACGATATTTCTGACTACCGACGATCTCGTCAACCCTCTGTTAACCAGACGTAAACCTTATGACGATCACTAATAGCCTGGAAGATGAGAAGCACTATTCAAATTACTTTTTAACCAGAAAGGGCTAATCATGAATAATCCTCACAAGTTTCTCGGCATTGCTGCTGCTGCGCTATTGGCCGGAACTGTCCAGGCGCAGGACACAGACCCCGCGGTAACATATAACGGTGAGGCGGGCCGCATCATCAACGAGAATTGCGTGGTTTGTCACCGCGAAGGCAGCATTGGCCCGATGCAATTCGAGAGCTACGAGCAGGTGCGTCCCTGGGCGCCCTTGATTCAGTTGAGAGTAGCGAATCGTGAGATGCCTCCCTACGCTTATGATCACGGCATAGGCATCCAGGATTTACAGGGCGATTGGCGTCTGCAGCAAGCAGAAATAGACACGCTCGTTGCCTGGGTAAATCAGGGCGCGCGGCTGGGAGATCCTGATAGTCCGTTGCCAGCTCCAGAGCTCAGCGACCCGGGTGAATGGAGTTTCGCAGCGGAATTAGGTGCACCTGACCTGGTCATTGCCTCGATCCCCATAGACATTCCAGCCGACGGCAATGATATATGGAGCAATCATTATGTGCCCAGCGGAGTCACAGCCGATCGTTGTATCAAGGCAATCCAAGTAAAACCAAAAGGTGAGGCTGAATCGGTTGTTCACCATGCAAACTCTTCCATCGAAGTGTTTAATGAGGAGGGAGAACTGGAGCGACATAGTCAGCTAACCGAATATGCCATGGGGAAATGGGGTGAGCTGATTCCAGCTGACGTCTGCCGAACGTTGCCTTCCAATTCAATGGTTCGCTGGGGTATTCACATGTTTCCGGGTGGGCTGGGGACAATCGCGCCCGGTACCATCATCGAAGACAACGTGGTGGAAATTGGCTTGTGGTTGCACCCGGTGGGCTATGAAAATGAAGTAGGCTACAAGCAGGATCTGCGCCAGTACAGTATCCAATTCGAGCGCAGCGAGCGTGAAGTGAAGCTTGTGATCCCACCCAACGGGTATCAAATGACCCAAGGATTCCACTCTTTCGACCATCCGGTGAGAATAGACAGCTTTCAACCCCACGGTCATCTACGCCTGGTTGCGGCTTCACTGGAAATTTTTCACCCTACCACTGGGGAGATTGAAGCGATCAGCCAGATCTCCAACTGGAGCGCGACCTGGCACCACAGTCACCTCTATGAGCCGGACGTCGCACCACTTGTACCCACTGGTGCCGTGCTGGTATTGAAGCAATGGTATGACAATACCGCTGCCAATCCCAACAACCCGGATCCCGATCAGTGGGTTTTCGGCGGCAGTCGTACTGCCGATGAGATGACTCATGCCTGGATTGCCGTTACTCATCTTGACGATGAGGGCTATGAAAAACTGCTTGCCGAACGCAAGGATAAACTGGCGCGAGCAGTGGCAGGTAACGACTGGGCCGCTCAATAAAGAATAGGGGGCAGACCACGTTTTCCGCTAGCGCAGCAGTTGCCTCTCTCAGAAATTGAGAAACGTGGTCTGTCCCCCATTTTATCCGCTATTATTGTTACATCTCAGTTACCGTAAGATCCCATGAGCAAGCAAAACAGACACAGTAAACCCATCGATCAATTAACCGGTATACAGGTCTCCGATGAGTTTCAACGCTTCGATCAGCGCGATGAAATCTATTGCCGTTCAGAATGGGATGAGGAGATACAGTCGGACCAGGCGACGGCTTTTTTCGAAGGTTACTTTATGCCTGCTGCACGAACTCGCCGCTCCGATGGTTTCAGCCAACGCGACTATGCATTGCGCAATGCAAGTTGGCATGTGACCAATGTGTTGCGCGACCTGCGTCGCCAGAAGGATGGGCGCAAGGAAGGGTTTTTTGACCATTTCACGGCCCATGAGGAGGGCTGGTCGGAGCCCTATGCTTTTGAAAGTGCGGAAGAAGCCACAGCGAATATTCGCAGGGTGGCGAAACTGGCGGGGGCCGACCTCATCGGCATCTGCGCTTACGACGAGCGCTGGATGTATAACACCCTGTTTTGTGATAACAGCAAGGACAGCAAACCACTGGATCTACCCGAGGGTCTGGATAATGTCATTCTCATCGGCGAGGCTATGGATATCGCACTGACAGGTACAGTACCCTCGGCCCTGTCCGGTTCGGCTACCGGGCTTGGTTATTCTTTTGATGCGGTGACTCTGCTGACCCTGGCACAATATATACGCAATCTTGGTTATCGCGCCTATGCCACCATGAATGATACCGCTTTGACAATTCCTTTGGCCTTGCAGGCCGGCCTCGGTGAAGTGGGTCGGCACAGTCTATTGATTACGCCGGAATACGGCCCGCGACTGCGCCTGGGGAAAATATTTACCGATGTACCTTTGCTGCACGACAAGCCTAGATCCTACGGTATCAAACAATTCTGCGATGTTTGTGAGCGCTGTGCCTCGGCCTGCCCTCCGAAGGCCATTCCCTTTGCGAAACCTTCCGAAAAAACCTATAACCGTTCCAATATTATCGGTATCAACAAGTGGACTACCGATGCGGAAAAATGTTTTTCATTTTGGGCCAACCAGAATACGGATTGTTCCATCTGCATTCGTGTCTGTCCCTATAACCGGGATTTCAGCCGCTGGTACCACCGCCTCTGGTTCAAGCTGGCTTCCAGCCCCTTAAGGCGTTTCGCCCTGTGGCTGGATGATCGTCTGATGGACCGCAGGCGGCAAAATTCCCGCGCCTGGTGGAATGGGTAGAAAAATAGGGACAGACCCCTTTGATTAAATTGCAGAAATATTGGGACTAGCAGCTGAAAATAACACTGAATTTGACAGGGGATTGGGAAGGGGTATTGTTTTGTAGTGACTAGCGCCCAGGGATGGAGCGCGGGACGGGCCAGGGATGGCCCACTGGAACGGAAAAACAATGCCCCTTGCCAAGTCCCGTTACACGCATCGATTACCTACAGCAAAAGCTAAATTTTGTGGGGATATCTCAGGGACAGCAGTAGGGCAGACCCCATTTTTTTGTCCCTATTTTTTCCTGTTAGATTTTATTTCACCACTTACTAATCTGCTCGAAGGATGTGGTACATTCGAGTAATGGCTGATAACGACAATACAAACAAATGGAAATGGTTTTTCTTAATGCCCATGTATGTTGCTCCGGCCGATAATGAGAGTGCTAAAGCAGCCGCTGCAAATCTTTTTCAGGCTTTGAATAAAACTAAATAGCAGCATTTACGTTACGGAACTATGTCTGGGAGGAATTATGGAATTGCGCTCGAAAAGCGGTTTAGCCGCTGTATTTGCTGCTTGTATTGTTATGCTTAGCGCGGTCCAGGCTCAACCAGCAAGTCGTCCCAATATCGTCCTGATACTGGCGGATGACCTCGGCTATACTGATATTTCACCTTTCGGCGGTGAGATTAGCACGCCCAATATTGCTCGTCTGGCAGCGGAAGGCTTGTCATTTACTAACTACCACACCGCGGCAAATTGCGCGCCGGCTCGCGCTATGTTGTTAACTGGAGTGGACAGTCACCGCAACGGTGTCCCCAATATCCCAGAATCCATACCTCCTGAACAAATGGAATTCGATCACTATCAGGGAGTGCTTGGCGACAATGTGGTCACTTTGGCGAGTTTACTGCAAGAGAATGGTTATCATACTTACCTGACTGGCAAGTGGCACTTGGGTCATACACCAGAGTTACTTCCTTCAGCACGCGGATTTGAGCGCACAATTGCTATGGCAGACACGGGCGCAGATAATTGGGAGCAACGAACCTACCTACCAATTTATGATCAAGCTCATTGGTATGCCGATGGTTTGGAGCACACGCTACCGGATGATTTTTATTCTTCAGAATACTTCATTGACAAGACTATAGAATTTATCGGCTCTAACGAAGCCGATGATCAGCCCTTCTTTGCTTATGTCCCTTTTCAGGCTGTTCACATTCCAGTGCAGGCTCCGAAAGAATTTTCTGACAAGTATGCTGATGTTTATGATGAAGGCTGGACTGTTATGCGAGAAAGGAGACGTGTAGCAGCAGAAGAGGCAGGGGTAATTCCTGAGGGAACTCAATCAACAGTGACACCTGGCACTCTTGAATGGGAAGGTCTAACAGAAAAACAAAGGGCGCATCATGCTCGGCGCATGGAAGTTTACGCAGGCATGGTAGATGCTATGGATATGCATATTGGTAGGCTAATGGATTATTTGCAGAGTATTGGAGAGTATGAAAACACTATTTTTATTTTTACGTCAGATAATGGAGCGGCAGGAACACCGCTAATTAGTCCTACCGGGCAATCAGTTCTTGATCAATGGTTTAACAGAGTAGGCTACGAAACTGATATTGATAACTTGGGCGAGCGTGGGTCGTGGGTCGCAATTGGACCGAGTAATGCCACAATCGCAGCTTCTCCGTTAGCTTTTTACAAATTTCATGCTAATGAGGGTGGACTGAGAGTGCCGTTGGTAATGTCAGGACCAGGGATTACGCAGCAAGGTGAGCTTACCGATGAATTTGTATTCGTGACCGATTTAGCGCCCACGATTCTTGGTTTACTAGATATTGATAATCACAACGGTAACTGGAAGGGCGAGGCAATGGAGCCGATCGTTGGAAGTGACTTTTCCGAATACCTCCATGGTTCTGCTCAACAAATTCATATTGCTTCAGAACCTATCGGCTATGAGTTGGGCGGGAGCAGTGCTTTGTTTAAAGGTGACTACAAAATTGTTATCAATCGCTTTGAGCAAAATGAAACCGAGTGGCACCTATACAATATTAAGGTAGACCCAGGTGAGGTAAACGATTTAAGAGCCGAGCAGCCGCAGTTGTTTGAAGAGATGCTGGCAGATTATGAGGTTTGGGCGCAAGCTAACGATGTGTTGCCAATGCCTGAGGGCTACAACCGGGGACGCGCTATTTTCAGAGGTGGATTCAATTAGCAAACCTGAAGATTGAATTCTTGCAAGCAAAAGCTTCGGGTTTGGCTGCTGTGGCTGTTAGCTTTTGCATACTAAATACCCTCGAGTTGATGGGATCGTTCTTGAGTTACCACTCGATACCATCACGGATACCATCAAATAGTTTTGTCACCTCATTCTCTTACTAGATATTAACCCCCCCCTTTCACCAGATGGGACTCCTACTATCTATGTATTACTAATCTGCTCGAATGATGAGGCTAATATTTGGTTAGTGCAGCACGCAATTGAGAGAACTGGTTTCAGTGGGATTGCTAGGTAGTCTATGTAAATTTTTTTTAAAATCCGTGTGTTCGCTTTCGGCCAATAGCAGACGTTAAGAATTATCATTATCATCCAATTGAAACCAAGGCGTGGTCTCCGGTCATGAAGGCGAAAGCCTCGACGGAGATAGGCAAATACAAGTAGCTTGCTGTACTATAGTGAGTTAGCAACAAAGAGTCGTTAATTCTGCCACTAGCTGGAGGAACAATGATGATCCCAAATCTCTTACCCTCTCTTGTAATTAGACAGTTTGTGATTTCTTCTATAGCGTCGTTGTCAGCTTTCGCCCTTCTTTTCTCCCCTGTAGCCGCGCAGACAGTATCAACCGATGGCGAAAACTGGCAAGTGGCACTGACGTCCGACGGTCACCCGGACTTACAGGGAAACTGGACCAATGCGACGTTAACACCGATGGAACGCCCTGATAACTTGGGGGCAGTGCTGACACAGGAGCAGGTCGTCGCGCTCGAATCGGGGCACGCGGATTCCGTAGCTCTACGCTCTGAACCCAGCGATTCAAATCGCCCACTTCCCCCCGGTGGTGATGATCCGGTGTGCATCGATGGAGCCACTACATGCTACGACGAAGTCTGGCGCGAGCCGGGTGACCGAGTCGCTATGGTGCTTGGTGAGCCGAGAAGCTCGCTGGTTACCAGCCCGGTGGACGGACGTGTGCCGACCCTCACTGCTACAACCCTTAACCTGATCGAGGAGTTAGACCTCCAGAGACGCGGGTTCGGCCCTTATGATCATCCCGAGCTGCGGCCGTTGGCTGAACGCTGCATCGTTTCGTTCGAATCCAGTGCCGGTCCACCGATGATCCCCAACTATTGGTACAACAACAACTACACAATTGTGCAGACCCCGGAGTACGTGATGATCATGGCGGAGATGGTGCACGATGTCCGGATCATCCGGCTCGGTGAGCCCACATCATTAGGAGAGGAAATTCGCCCGTGGTTTGGTGATTCGTGGGGAAAGTGGGAAGGAAACACGCTCGTGGTCGAAACTACAAATATGAATCCAAAATTCGCGTTTCGCGAAGTTCCTGGTTCTGATGATGGGAAGGTTATGGAGCGTTTCACGAGAGTGGACGAAGACACTATCCTATACGAGTTCATGATCGATGATCTTACGAACTACACCAGCGTCTGGGGTGGCCAGATTCCGTTTAAGAAGTTCGGCGAACCAATCTACGAGTATGCCTGTCACGAAGGTAATTATGCTCTTACCAACATACTGAGCGGCGCCCGCTATCAGGAGAACAGAAAAGAAAATTAAAATGGGCCAGACTTATTATTGATTCCAATGTCCGCTTTCGGCCAAAAGCGGACACCAGAATACGTACTCTATCCCTAATTAATTTCTGTCTCTTCCGCTGCTGGGCTGCGCGATACCCGCAGCATCACGCTCAGCCGACGACATCTGGTTCAAATTCAAGATGCCCAGCATTCCCGCGACAGTGTCGCGCTCGAATTCAGTCAGGTCGGCAATAAAGACGTCTGCAGCAGCGACCCAGGCATCGTGGTCGACGTCACGGGCAGCGGCATCCAAGGCCGCAATCATCTGTGTGCGGTCGGGTCGTGGCGCGGCTGCCTGTTGCACAGCTCCGCGGCCAAATCGCTGTGGCGGGACGAGTGCGAATGAAACGATCTGAATCCGCTCGGCATCCGCTTCATCAGCCATCCAGCATGAGCTAGGTACCGCAATACCCGCAGTGCGGAACGGTAACCAGAAGTTGAGGCCGGCAAACGGGCCGTTCGAAGATGGAACGAACCAGATGTGCAGCATGTGCAGTGTCTGACCCTCTGGGGCGAACTGCGGATGATCATGCCACTTGGCAAGTGCACTATCGAACGGAATGGGCTCATCAGTGTCCGGCACGTCGTAGAACGTGAACGCCGCGCCCACCAGTTGGTCCTTGCCATCAATGCTGGCAAACAACAGGTTATCCGGCGCATTGATGTCCACAGGATCCGCCATGCGGGCCGCGTGCACCCAATGCACACCCATGCCGGGGATATCCCCCAACACGGGCATGAAGCCGGCGGCCTTGGCAGCTTCCGGTGTGTTGAGGGGGGAGATCTGCTGCTGCAGAGTAGCCATTTGCAGGCGATCCATCTCGGCTAGTCCATTCCAAGGCGGTGTCGCCAGGTTCGTGCAATCCACAGCCACGTTAGGGTGGTTGTGGCCATCGGCATCGTGTGCCTGGGAGAGTGCTATGTTCGGGGTTATGATGCCAGCGATCACAACTGCGACGCCAACGAGGGAAATAATACGGGACATTTGGAACCTCCTATGTAAGGGAGTGAGCAATGCAGCAACAAAATCATACCTAGTATATAGGAAAAATAAAGAAGCAGGGTTATGAATGAGTTTTGATGCTCACTGCAAGCGGCTATCGTCTGTCTTAAAGGGTGGTCAGTGGCCCAAAATTGGCCCCAAGAAGAGTTGAGGTAACTCGGGGAAAACTCATAAGTTACTGATTTAATTGGTGGGCCCACCTGGATTCGAACCAGGGACCGACGGATTATGAGTCCCTCTCTGACCGTTTCACCCAACTTCACACAACCTAAAACGAAAGCTAAGTATCTGTATTGTGAGCTTTTATACCGAATAATCAATTGTAGTGGTTTGTCTTGATTTGCAGCTCAGTGTCCCATGAGTGTCCCACGAGGTTAGACCCCACCCCCATCTTTTTATTTTGGCTATCTAGCACACCCACCCCCGGGGTACACCCCCTTGCACAAGGATGGTTCCATCTAGGGCTATTACATACTATTCTGCACGAACGGTTAGCTATTTTAGAGGGTCATGACGATGGAAAAATTAACTAACTAGTTAGTGCTATTTTCATAATGTTCTCCATTAGCGTAAATAATTATTTTTGGAAGGTTCACAAATATACGATGTTAAAGCACAGCGATATATGTCATTAGAGTCTTTTTATCCTGTGTGGCGTCAGCCCATATAGGACCATTTGGCCATCTAAGGTGTCATTGTACGTCGTCAAACCTTCTTGGACAAAGTTAGCTCTGATGTAAGAGACACATTAGCCCATCAGGGTTAATAACTTAGTCTGTTTATCGTAGTGCATTTTCCGGCGCATAGCCAAGGTGGCGATTTTAATCTTTTCGCGTTGTTCCAGTATTTCGTGTCCACGTCCATAATATACATCCGCAAGTGTCAGATTATCCAGTGACTCATGATAACGCTCATGGTTGTAGTAGTTTACGAACCGCTGTAAATGCTCCTGTAGCTCACTGGGAAAGTAGTAGTTATTCAGCAGAATCTGATTCTTCATCGATCGATTCCAGCGCTCTATCTTGCCTTGAGTCTGCGGGTGATATGGTCGGTCTCTGGTGTGGACCATGTTGTTGGCTTCCAGATAATCCGATAGCTCACCCGAGACATAGCAAGGGCCCTTATCACTAAGCAAGCGCGAACTGTCTTTTCTGCACTTCTTTTCTTTCTCATCATCAATTTTTCTCGGGTTAACGATGAGCTAAAAGTGTCTCTTAAGCTATCAGGTGATTATGTCCAACTGGGGCTGACGGGGTACACTTATATAAACTACTGTATTTTTACTCTGACCCCAATTCTTTTTATACGAATCGAGACTCAATAATCGGACTCTGTTTTCAATCGCTGATTCAGCATGCTAGGATCAGCCATCGTGAAAGCACATATTCGTATACCCCCGCTGGCTGCGCTGCTGGCAGTCCTTCTGCTGAGCTCCTCAAGCTTGGCAACTCAGCCTAGGGAGCAAATCAATGTCGCTTCGCTGGGGCCCCAGGTGGGCGAGCGCGTTCCTGATTTCAGCCTGCCAGACCAGTTCGGCCAACTGCAATCGCTGGATTCTATCCGTGGGCCGAACGGCACCATGCTTCTGTTCCACCGTTCGGCCGACTGGTGACCCTACTGTAAAGCGCAACTCGTGGAGTTGCAGGACCGTCTTGAAGAGCTGCAAAGTTCTGGCATTGGTATTGCGGCGATCAGCTACGATAGCGAAGAGGTACTGGCCGACTTCGCACAGCGACGGGGTATTAGCTATCCGCTGCTATCGGATGACGATTCTGCACTGATTACCGAGTTTGGTATTCTCAACACGGTGGCGGCAGAAGGCGTAGGACCCAACGCGGATGATCCCGAGGTACAAGCCGATGTCGCCAAGTACGTTTCCAGGTTCGGCTCTAATCCAATGATCGTCGGCACTCCCTATCCGGGCACTTTCATGTTGGATGTGGATGGGCGGGTGACTTCGAGATTCTTCGAGGAGTTCTACAGTGAACGCAACACCACATCGAATGTGATGTTGAAGCTAGGAATTGGCCTGTCCCCAATCGCCGCAATTGAAGGCAGCACCGCCCAGTTGAAATTCACCGCCTACCCGAGCAATTCTACCGTTACCGTCGGCACCCGTTTTTCCATTGCCATCGATGTAGAGCCGGGACCGCACATGCACGTTTACGCCCCCGGTGCGGAGGAGATGGGTTATCGCGTAATCGGGCTCAAGTTGGCCCCCACCGAACATGTTCGCTTCGAGCCAGTGGAATTTCCCGAATCGGAAATCTATTATTTCGAACCGCTGGACGAGCGCGTACCCGTGTACCAGCGAGCGTTTACCCTGCTGCAGGAAATCGTAGTCGATGTTGGGGCTGAGACAGAATCTGCCCTGGCCGAGCTCGATGCGCTGACTATTTCCGGTAGCTTTGATTATCAGGCCTGCGACGATGCCATCTGCTTCAACCCGGTCTCGGTGCCTCTGAGCTTCACCCTCGATCTAGATCTTCTCGACAGGCAGCGGGCCGGTCGCCGGTGATTTGAGAAGCTCGTTTTGTCTGTGTTCCAATTATGAGGCGCAGAGCAGCGCCATGATGATGGCAGCTTCCCGCAGAGCGAGCCGGATGAACCCAAGAGGTGCTGCACTTCTGGCTGACACAGTGACCTACCATACCGAACCCAGGGAAACCGCGGAATTGGCCCAGTCGGCGGGTGTGCGGATGCTGGTGCTGAGCCACCTTACGCAGGCAGGTATGCCGGGATTCCCGGAAACCTTCACCGAGGGCGTTGAGGAGGGCATTGAGGAGGGCGGTCAGCTCGACTGGCATCTGGCCCAGGATGGCATGACATTGGAGCTTCCTGCTGGCGGAACCGAGATCAACGTAGCCAAGTAACGAGTCTCGCCAAACAGGGCTGTATAAATTGCTAGCTGGCCCAACTCTCAAAATTACCTAATCGTTTGAGCAGAATAGTATGTAATAGTCCGAGATGGAACCAAATAGCGTAAGTAGGTGGTACCCCGGGGGTGGGGTCGGCTTACCCTGATTGA
>PCCP01000055.1 GCA_002731775.1 Gammaproteobacteria bacterium | reverse complement strand
CTGATAACAAAGACTGACGCTGGGTATCTCGCCTTAATAAGAGACCAAATGGCTTTTCACCATATTGCTCAGGGAAGTATTAATGGTAAGGACTGGATGGCAACCTTCTGAGTCGTCTGTAATTCAGGGGTCAGTTTGATCCCTACGATTGAAGGGCAAACATATAATTTTATTAATTCTGGTCTATATGATGGCTTGTTTGTTTTGCAGGATAAAGAAACCGAGACACTGTGGAATCATATGACGGGTGAAGCGGTTTATGGACTTCATGCCGGTTTAAATATGCCTATTTCCAATTTGTTCCATATGGATGTAAAAAAAGCGCTAGCTACAGACCTGGGCATGGAAATCGCTATTTCGGGTCGGCAGTACAACTTAGGAGGAAATACGGGCGTCGTCGCCGGCACCTATTCGCCAGACATATGAGTAGAGTTTTTAATGATTTTTGGCATATATCCTCCTGCATTTGAATTTACTATACTAAAGAATAGGGTTTGTAACTACATCCTCCTGCTATCCTCCTGCGACATGGAGGTAGAGAATGTCGCTACAAGCCCCGGATGGTGGCGCGCCCGGCAGAACTTGAATCTGCAACCCCCGGCTTAGAAGGCCGGTGCTCTATCCGGTTGAGCTACGGGCGCATTGTTTAGGAATACTAATCTGATAGGTCGGCTAAAAAAACGAGCATTTTACACGAATTAGCGAACGGGACCATGCCAGGCAGGCAAACTCTATGGGGTGGGCGCGTCGCTGTCCGCGCTGCGACCAGGTGGCTCTTCGTAGCTGTGAAAGGGATTTGGCGTGCCGCTGCAGCCAACACCGGTGTACATGCCAGCCATGATCTGGGACAGGTTCTTGTAAGCCGCCGTCAGTTTGCCCCATATCCCCTGCTGCCTTTGCTGCAAGGCACGAGGGGCTGCGATGTTGAGGCCGGCGACGGTGGTGCGGGTGCCGTCCAGGGTTTTTACTTTTGGCTGGGCCATGGCTGAATCCTACAGAGCCTCTCTATTCAGTAGACAGGATATTAGACCCGAAAACCCCCTAAAGGTCTTCAATATTTTGCATATCAAGCCCGAAGGAGATCATTTAGAGAAAATGGGGTGACTGACGGGGTTCGAACCCGCGACCACCGGAGTCACAGTCCAGGGCTCTACCAGCTGAGCTACAGTCACCATTATTCGGCAAGAAGAGCAATTCCCAGGTACTGGATTGGACTCTCAGTCTTGATGTCGTTCGTTTGATACCTCTGCAGCGTATCAAATAAAAATTGGTCGGGGTAGAGAGATTTGAACTCCCGACATCTTGCTCCCAAAGCAAGCGCGCTACCAGACTGCGCTATACCCCGATAAAAGGACCGATTTTTAAGAGGACGAGATAATACTCACGTCCCCTGGGCCAGTCAATCTTTGATTGCAGCCATCGTAACTGATCTTACTATCGTGCAGCCTAACGATCTAGACGCCAACTGCTGCCGTCGGCCCCATCTTCCACCACTACCTGCATGGCGCTGAGTTGGTCTCGGATCTGATCCGCCCTGGCCCAGTCCTTATCAGCACGCGCCTGCTCCCTGGCAGCGATTAGTTGCTCCACCTGCTGCGGGTTCACCTCACCTCTTAAAAAATCCTGTGGCTGGCTCTGTAGCAGGCCCAGGTGACCACCGAGTTTCACCAACAGGGCGCCTAACTGGCTGGCGCTTTCCATGTCTGCTGATTTTTGTCGATTAATCTCCTTCACCATATCGAACAACACTGCGAAGGCTTTAGGCGTATTAAAATCATCATCCATGGCGGCGAGGAAAGCCTTCTCGAAACGACTGTTGGTCAGAGACTTTGCATTTGCAACATCCAGATCTTTCAGCGCGGTATAGAGCCGTTTCAGCACCTTCGCCGCTTGCTGCAGACTCTGCGGGGAGTAGTTAATCGGGCTACGGTAGTGACTGGCAATCAACAACTGCCGCACCACCTCGCCATCGTATTCCTTGAGCACCTCGCGCACAGTGAAGAAATTATTCAGGGACTTGGACATCTTCTCGTTATCGACGCGAAGGGGCCCGTTGTGCATCCATAGTTTGGCGAAGGTGCAGCCGGTTGCCGCCTCGGACTGGGCAATTTCATTCTCATGATGGGGGAACATGAGGTCGCTGCCACCGCCATGGATATCGAAGGTATCACCCAGACTGCAGGTGGACATGGCGGAGCATTCGATATGCCAGCCCGGCCGACCATAACCCCAGGGCGAGTCCCAACCGACGTCATCGTCTGCCGAGGCTTTCCATAATGCAAAGTCCCGTGGGTCCCGCTTCAATTCGCCTACTTCGATGCGGGCACCGTCGAGCAACTCATCCAATTTCTTTTTCGAAAGTTTGCCGTAGTCCGGAAACTGCGTGACAGAAAAATAGACATCGCCATTGCCTGCACGGTAGGCAAAATCCGTCGCTATCAGCTTTTCGATCATGGCGATAATCTCATCGATATGCGCCGTCGCCCGGGGCTCCTGATCCGGAGGCAAGATAGACAGCGCACGCTCGTCTGCGTGCATCGCGGTGATGAAACGCTCGGTCAGATCGGAGAAGACCTCGCCATTTTCCCTGGCCCGGGAAAGTATTTTGTCATCGATATCGGTGATGTTGCGAACATAGGTGACCTCATAGCCGCGGACGCGCAGATGCCTGACCACCATATCGAAAGCCACCAGCATACGAGCATGACCCAGATGACAGTAATCGTAGGTGGTAATCCCGCAGACATAGATGCGCACCTTAGCCTCTTCTAGAGGCTTGAATTCCTCCTTGGTCTGGGTAAGCGTGTTATAAATTTTAATCACGGTGCATCAGCTACATTGGTTTTTCGATTGCCGCGATTTGATCATTTGCATCGGCACTAGCTGGACCAGGAGTCCCGCAGGGTGATGGTCCGATTGAACACCGGCTTGCCGGCGCGGGAATCGGCGATGTCGAGACAGAAATAACCTTCCCGTTCAAACTGAAAACTTGACGCGGCGGATTTGCCCACGGCAGCAGCCTCCAACATGCAATCAGACAATTCGACGATAGAATCGGGATTAAGACAAGCGCGATAATTGGCCACATCTTTTGCTTCCGGATTTTCCACATTGAACAGACGGTCATACAAACGCACACTGACCGGCACCCCGAAATCTGCCGACACCCAATGCACCACGCCCTTCACCTTGCGCCCTTCCGGTTTTTTCCCCAGCGTGGCCTTATCGACGCTACAAACAAGTTCGATTACTTTGCCATCGTCGTCTTTCACCACTTCATCGCAACGAATGACATAGGCGCCTCGAAGTCTTACCTCGGCGCCGGGTCGCAGTCGCTTGAAGCCGTCTGGCGCCTGTTCTTCGAAATCGGCCTGGTCGATAACGATGTCCCGGGTAAGCGACACCTGCCTTCTCCCCATGGCCTCATCCTTCGGATGGTTCGCCATGCTGAGTAACTCGACATGGCCTGCCTCTATATTACTCAGGACCACTTTCAGGGGATTCAGCACACACATGGCACGGGGTACTATCTTGTCCAGGTCAACACGAATGGCATGCTCCAGCATAGCCATATCGACGACGCTGTCGCTGCGTCCAACCCCGATACTCTCACAGAAATTACGAATGGAAGCGGGAGTGAAACCCCGCCGCCGCATTCCTGCCAAGGTTGGCATGCGCGGATCATCCCAGCCGTTGACCACGCCAGATTCAACCATTTCCTTGAGATTTCGCTTACCCAACATCGTGTAATTCAGCCGCAGCTTGGCAAATTCAGTCTGCTGAGGAAGCACATAGGCGTACTCGGAATCTGCCAGATCGCTGGTTGCACGCAGACTATCGATATCGAGATTATGTAGTATCCAGTTATAGAGCGGGCGATGACCTTCAAATTCCAGGGTGCACAGGGAATGGGTGATATTTTCAATCGCATCCGAAATGCAATGGGTGTAATCGTAGGTCGGATAAATGCACCATTCGTTGCCGGTTTGGTGGTGCTCTATATGACGAATTCGGTATAGCACTGGGTCTCGCATATTGATGTTGGGTGAGGTCATATCGATTTTCGCCCGCAGGGAATAGGCGCCATCTTTGAATTCTCCCGCCTTCATGCGAGCGAACAGATCCAGATTTTCTGCCACGCTGCGCTCCCGATCCGGGCTGTTACTCCCCGGCTCGGTTAAGCTGCCTCGGTAATCCCGGGACTCCGTTGCACTCAAACTGCAGACAAATGCTCGAGAATGGCCGATGAGCTGAACCGCAAATTCATACAGCTCGCTAAAGTAATTCGAGGAATAACGCACCTTGCCATGCCAATGAAACCCTAACCAGTTAATGTTCTCCTTGATCGCATCGACATATTCCTGGCTCTCTTTTTCCGGGTTGGTGTCGTCGAAACGCAAATTACACAGACCCTTATTTTCGGCGGCTACGGTGAAATTGAGATAGATGGATTTGGCATGACCAATATGCAAATAACCATTCGGCTCCGGCGGGAATCGGGTGTGCACACGGCCGCCGTGCTTAGCCTCGATCAGGTCTTGTGCAATCATATGCCGGATGAAATTTGAGCTAGCAGGACCGGCGGAAGAGTCCTTGCTATCCGTATCAGAGTCTGTCATCGGAAAATTCTTTGATCTCGAAGCTGTTTCTAGACTATTGTGGGAGGCCGAAAACACTTATTATAACGATTCGGCCACGATCCTATAACTAAAATTTGTAATCGCTAATATAAGGTAGCCAGCATGATTGTTTTGAAGACAAATTACGGCTCATTCACCATAGAGTTGGATCTCGAAAAAGCACCAATCTCGGCTGCTAATTTCCTGCAATACGCAGAAGACGGCTTCTATGATGGCACAATATTTCACCGCGTAATTGACAACTTCATGATTCAGGGCGGTGGCTTCGATGCCGGCATGCAGGAAAAAGCCAATCGTGAATGCATCGAAAATGAGGCGGACAATGGCTTGCAAAATCTTAGCGGTACCCTGGCGATGGCGCGCACTTCTGACCCCCACTCTGCCACGTCACAGTTTTTTATCAACATCAGTGACAACGACTTCCTGAATCATCGCGACAAGACCGACCAGGGTTGGGGCTATGCCGTGTTCGGACGGGTTATCGATGGCATGAATGTGGTCGACAAGATCAGAAATTGCGAGACCGCCTCTGCCGGGGGTCACCAGGATGTACCAGTCACCGAAGTAATTATCGAGTCCGCTACCGTCACCCAAGAAAGTTGATGCTGTCTTCAAGAACCCTGTTTATTTCCGACTTACATCTGCAAGAATCCCGACCAGATATTACCGCCACCCTGCTGCACTTCCTGAAGCTTAACCAGGGCCAGAGCGATGCCCTGTTCATCCTCGGCGACTTGTTTGAAGTCTGGATAGGCGATGATGATGTCTCGGAACTCAAATCCTCTATCGCCAGGGCACTCGCCGCATTCAATCGGGCAGGCGCCAGGATTTTTATCGCCCATGGCAATCGGGATTTTTTAATAGGGCAAGACTACGCCGAACAATGCGGTGCAACCCTCATCGAAGATCCCTACATACTGAGCAGTGAATCCGGTTCGGTAGTGTTGTTGCACGGAGACCAGCTCTGCGTCGATGACAGCGAATACATGAAATTTAGAAATGAGGTCAGAAACCAGGACTGGCAACGCGAGTTTCTGGCGAAATCTCTCGATGAGAGACGCACTTTCGCGAGCCAGGCGAGACAGCAAAGCCGAAAGGCGGTCGCCGATAAATCCACAGAGATCATGGACGTGAATCAGAATGAAGTCCTGCAGTTGCTCAGCTGCACCCAGCAGACCACGGTAATACACGGCCATACCCACCGCCCCGCGATCCACCAGATTCACCTGGACTCACCGATTTGCGAGAAGGACGAAGCCAAACGAATCGTACTGGGAGATTGGGACCAGCAGGGCTGGTTCGCCGTGTTAAACTCCGATGGCATCAATCTTCAGAATTTTCCGCTTCAAACTGCCTTGGCTTCCAAGTAGCGCGCATAATGGGCGCCGCTGAGCATCAGCAGCTCCTCTTCAATCTGCTCACATAGCTTTGGCAGAGGAATGTCGGCAAACCCTGGTAGGACGTAGACACCCCATTCCTCAAAGCTGTCGATCTGTCGATGATTCTTTTTCAGTAGATTCTGCAACCAGCAATAAGGCGATAAAGAAGGATCGTAGGGCACTTGCCAGCGCTCCAGGCTAGCCTTCAGCTTTAGCACCGAGAAAATGTGCAGCTTGTTTTCGAGGATCTGACAATTGAGTTTCTCGATTCTGTTTAATACCGCACGCCTGGCATCGGCATCATAGCTATTCCAGTTGATGACCTCGAATGCATAACGTTTACAGCCCCGACACACCACGTCACCAAAGGAAGTAGTGGAACAGATGCCAATACAGGGAGTCTTAACAGCGGCCATAGCTATGATTCAGAGAGACAGTGAAGAAACTAGTCGGTTTGCTCAGATCAAACTTTAGCAAGTTTTTACGTAAAGTAAACCGTGATTACCACAGCGCATTCNTACTTTAGAAATAATCCATCGATGGCTTGCCAGCGTGGAAGTCAGAGATAAATTCGACGTACTCGTCGCCGCAATATTCGCAGATGCCCACGTCATCTTCTGCCTCGGAATATTGAGCCGAAAGCCGTTTTACAAATCCCGTCGAGCCGGCCAAACTGGATTTTTGCGTGATTTTACAATAGAATACGCGCACGTCATATCAGTCTGCCTTGGTACTAACCCGCCTTCCCGGGCCGGAGTAGACCTATTACAGCAGAGTGCAAGAACAATCTACCTGCGTGTGTGAATCCAGTACTGCATCTCCGCATTGGGCGAATCAGCCTAATGGATAAAACCCCAGTTCGATTCACTGGCGCTATCATTCTCTAGAGGAAGCACCGTGTTAGAAGCCTATCGAGAACACGTCGCCGAGCGCGCCGAACTGGGCGTGGTACCGAAGCCATTATCTGCCGAACAAGTCGCCGACTTGATCGAATTACTGAAAACACCTGCCCCGGGTGAAGAAGCGTTTATCCTCGACCTGATTTCAAATCGGGTTCCCGCCGGAGTCGATGAGGCTGCCTATGTCAAAGCCGGATTCCTGTCTGCTGTGGCCAGGGGCGAAGCCACGTCACCCCTCATCGATAAGAAGCAGGCGGTGGAACTCCTCGGCACCATGCTCGGTGGTTATAACATCACCACCCTGGTCGAACTGCTAGATGACACCGAGCTAGGAGAAACGGCCGCCAAACAGCTCTGTCATACCCTGCTGATGTTCGACGCCTTCCATGATGTTGCGGAGAAGGCAAGCCGGGGCAATAGCCACGCGCAGCAGGTGATGCAATCATGGGCGGACGCACAGTGGTTCACTTCCAGGCCGGAGATTCCGACGAAGTTAACCGTCGTAGTCTACAAGATTCCCGGCGAAACCAATACCGACGATCTGTCGCCGGCACAAGACGCCTGGTCACGACCGGATATCCCCCTGCATGCCCTGGCCATGTACAAAAATCCGCGCGAAGGCGTGACCAACGCAGTCGAGCAAATTAACGAGCTAGAGAAAACCGGATTTCCGGTCGCCCTGGTCGGCGATGTGATGGGGACAGGCTCATCCAGAAAATCCGCCACCAACTCGGTGCTCTGGCATATCGGCAACGACATCCCCCATATTCCCAACAAGCGTGACGGCGGTGTCTGCATAGGTGGCAAGATTGCGCCCATCTTCTTCAATACCATGGAAGACTCCGGCGCCTTGCCCTTCGAATGCGACGTCGAGCGACTGGAAACTGGCGACATTATCGACATTGATGTGTATGCAGGTAGAATTACCCGCCACGATTCCGATGAAGTCGTCACCGAGTTCGAGCTACAGACGGAAGTGTTGCTGGATGAAGTTCGTGCCGGCGGCAGAATCCCGCTGATCATCGGTCGCGGTCTCACCCAACGGGCTCGTGAAGCGTTGAAACTGGCGTCCTCCGATGTATTCCGCTCCCCCGTTACCGCCGCGAAATCCGCCAGTGGATTTACCCTGGCACAGAAGATGGTGGGCAAGGCCTGCGGTGTCGAGGGTGTCAGACCCGGTAGCTACTGCGAGCCGAGGATGACTACTGTAGGTAGCCAAGACACTACCGGACCCATGACCCGGGACGAGTTGAAAGATCTCGCCTGCCTGGGTTTTTCGGCCGACCTGGTAATGCAATCCTTTTGTCACACCGCCGCCTATCCGAAACCGGTGGACATCGACACCCAGCACTCCCTGCCTGACTTCATGCAGACCCGCGGCGGCATCGCCCTGCGGCCCGGCGATGGCATCATTCACTCCTGGCTAAACCGTATGTTGTTACCCGATACCGTGGGTACCGGCGGCGATTCCCATACCCGTTTTCCAATCGGCATCTCCTTTCCGGCCGGATCGGGCCTGGTGGCCTTCGCTGCCGCTACCGGTGTCATGCCGCTAGATATGCCGGAGTCGGTGCTGGTGAGATTCAGCGGTGAGATGCAGCCCGGTATCACCCTGCGGGATCTGGTCAATGCGATTCCTTATGCGGCGCTGCAATCCGGCGACCTCACTCTGGAAAAGAAAGGCAAGAAGAATATCTACTCCGGCCGTATTCTCGAGATAGAAGGCCTGCCTGAGCTGAAAGTGGAACAGGCTTTCGAAATTTCCGATTCCTCCGCCGAACGCTCCGCCGGCGGTTGTACTATTCGGCTGGGCAAGGAACCTATCATCGAATACTTCAAGTCCAATATTACCCTGTTGCGATGGATGATCTCCGAGGGCTATCAGGATGCCAGAACCCTGGAACGCCGGGCCCGCGCCATGGAGGCGTGGTTAAAGGATCCGGTTCTGATGGAACCGGATGCAGATGCCGAATATTTCAAAATCATCGAAATCGACCTGAACCAGATCAAGGAACCTTTACTGGCCTGCCCTAATGATCCTGACGACATCAAGACCCTGTCAGAAGTCCAGGGCACCAAGATCGACGAAGTATTTATCGGCTCCTGCATGACCAACATCGGTCATTTCCGTGCCGCCGCCGAAGTGTTAAAGCAGGTTGAAGGTGGGATACCAACTAAATTGTGGATCGTGCCACCGACGAAGATGGATCAACGCCAATTGATCGAAGAAGGCATCTATAATGTATTCGGGGTGGCAGGCGCCCGCACCGAGATACCTGGCTGCTCTCTGTGCATGGGCAACCAGGCAAGGGTAGCGCCCAATTCGACCGTCATCTCCACATCCACCCGCAATTTCCCCAATCGACTCGGCGAGGGCGCCAATGTTTATCTCGCATCTTCCGAGTTATCGGCGGTGTCCGCCGCCATGGGTAAAATTCCGAGCATGGATGAATACATGGCTTATATGGAAAATATTAATACCATGACCGACAACATCTATCGCTATTTAAACTTCGATGAAATTGCCAATTACATGGAAGCGGCGGAGGCCGCAAAAAACATCCGGCTGACGGATATCCAGGAAGTCACCTAGGGGGTCGTTGAAAATTTCCCTGGCCAGTGCGAGACAAGACAACTATAGCGGGAAGGCGAAGTTTACAATTTGTAAATGCACATTTTTTAGTCATATTTTAACGCAGTATCGTGCCGGCAGAGAGCAATTCAGCAGCCTGCTAGGAAAAAGAACAGCGCTGGCCTCAGACTAAATCGTACTTTTCTCCACTATCTCGAAAACATCACGTGACAGGTCCGTTGCCGCTTTGATGCGTTGCAGTTGGACCTGCATCAGAGCCTGTCGCCCTTCATCAAATTTTCGCCAGCGCGTTAACGGTGTTAACAGCCGCGCCGCAATCTGCGGATTCAGTTTATCCAGGGTTAGCACCTGGTCCGACAAAAATTCATAGCCGTCGCCGCCACTGGCATGGAAGCCAATATGGTTCTGGCTGCAAAATGCACCAATTAACGAGCGCACCTTGTTCGGGTTTCTGATTTCGAAACACTCATGATGCAGGAGCTGTTTCACGCTGCCCAGGGTATCGCTTAACTGGCTGGTGGCCTGCACAGCAAACCATTGATCGACCACCAGGGGTTCGTGACGCCACTGTTGGTAAAAGCTGTCCAGGGCGTCTGTCGCCAAGTCCCGGCCCAGATCCGTGTCACTGTTAACCAGATTCTTCAATGCCGCAAACTGGTCTGTCATATTGGCTGCAATGGTAAACTGTCGATTACAGGCTTCGAGCCATGGGATTTCTCCAGTTCTTAGCAGGTAAGACAAGGCGAGATTTTTTAGTGATCGCCGTGCCATGGAGCGGGCATCTACGGCATATTTTCCCTCATCGCAATTCGCGTGGTACAGCGCCGCAAATTTTTTCTTCAGTGCCCGTGCCAGCTGGTTCGCCAGAAACTCCCGAACCCCATGTATGCTGTCCACATCGGCCACCTGTGCCTGCTCGATCAGGGCGCCTTCTGTGGGCAGGATCAACAGCTGAGCAATCATCGCCTGGTCCAATTCACTGTCCTCGAGTGCCGAATCCAGCACCACCGCATAGGCATTACGCAAAACTTCCGGCAAGGCCAGCTTATCGGGGTTCGGAAATAGACGCTGCAGATCCTGGATAACATCGGCACCCAGCAGCTGCGAGGCATTCCAGCGATTGAAGCCGTCATTGTCGTGCACCATCAGGAAGAACAGCTCCTCTCGGGAGTAGTCGAACTGCAGACGTACCGGTGCACTAAAACTACGTAAAAGGGAAGGCACTGGCTTCACTCTGACATCTTCGAACACGAACTGTTGAGATTCTTCACAGACATCGAGAACCAAGTCGGTAGTTTCCAGATTTCCGGCTCCGGCGAGTTTCAGGGGCAGCTCAGTCCCTGCCGCCCCGATCAAGCCAACTCGCAGCGGGATGTGAAAAGGTTGCTTGTTCGACTGCCCAGGCGTATCCGGACAGGATTGTTTCACGCTTAGCGTGTAACGCATGGCTTCGGCGTCATAACTTCCTTCGATGGCCAGTACCGGCGTGCCAGCCTGGCTGTACCAGTTTCGAAACTGCCGTAACTCAATATCATTCGCAGCTTCCATGGCGGCGATAAAATCTTCTGTGGTCACCGCCTGGCCATCGTGTCTTTCAAAATATAAATCCGTGCCGGCACGAAAGCGCTCAGGCCCGAGGATCAGGCTGATCATGCGCACTACTTCGGCGCCTTTTTCGTAGATCGTCACCGTGTAAAAATTGGAGATTTCCATATAAGAGTCAGGTCGCACAGAATGCGCCATCGGACCGGAATCTTCCGCAAACTGGACAGTCCGCAGAAATACGATGTCTTCGACGCGCTTCACGGCTCTAGAGCCCATGTCAGCGGAAAATTCAGAGTCGCGAAAAACCGTAAAGCCCTCTTTCAGACTGAGCTGAAACCAGTCGCGGCAGGTGACGCGATTACCGGACCAGTTGTGAAAATATTCGTGGGCAACTACCGACTCGACCCGCCGAAAAGCCAGGTCGGTCTGGGTTTTAGAATTCGCCAGCACGCAGGAAGTATTGAATATATTCAGACCCTTGTTTTCCATCGCTCCCATATTAAAATCGTCCACCGTGACGATCATGAAAATATCCAGGTCGTATTCCCGGCCATAGACTTTTTCATCCCAGTCCATGGCGTTTTTCAAAGATCGCATGGCGTGATCGCACTTATCGAGATCTTTCTCTTCCACAAATATTTGCAACTCTATGTCGCGACCACTGGCAGTAGTGAAGCTATCGTCGAGGCTTACGAGGTCCCCCGCCACCAGGGCAAACAGGTAGCTGGGTTTCTTGAAGGGGTCTTCCCAGGTTACCCAGTGACGACTGTTGTCAGTTTCCGAGGTCCCGCTGGCAATCTTGTTACCGTTGGCAAGCAGGATCGGGTATTTCGCGCGGTCCGCGGTAATGGTAGTGATAAATTTCGACATCACATCGGGCCGGTCGAGATAGTAGCTGATACGCCTGAAGCCTTCGGCTTCGCATTGCGTGCAAAACATCTTGCGCGACTTGTACAGGCCTTCCAGCGCGGTATTGTTTTGCGGCTCGATCGAGGTGCGACATTCGAGGGAAAATTCCAGCGCCGGCGCGCCGAGTAATTCGCTCAGGGCCGGAATGGACAGCGTGTCTTCATCTATCAGATACTGATCCCTGGACAGCTCTTTGCCATCGATGGATAGTTTCTGCAAGTGCAGCTGTTGTCCGTGGAGAACCAGGATATCGCTCTCCTCCGCCTCCGGTATCTGGTTACGCTTTAGTAGTAGCCTGGAAACAACCAGCGCGTAGTCTTCGAATAGGTCGAAGTGAAGCTCGGTGGTTTCGATAGTAAACGTCGGTGGACGATAATCGCGTAAATAGGTTGTCCTGGCTTGGGCGTTTTTCATTTTCTGTGTTTCTAATCCTGCTTGGTGATGGAATGTAAATGCGGGCTGTCGGGGTATTGATTCCTTGCCCCAGCGCAGTCAATAACTGAGCTGTATTTCGTAACCGGAAAAGCGGCGCAGGTTGATGACACCGGTGTCAAAGATCAGGTATTGACCCTTAATCCCCATCAACGTGCCTTCGACCAGCGGGGTCTTGTCGAAGTTGAATGAGGTCACTTTATGCGGGTACTTAAGAACCGGGTATTCAATGAGTTCAGTGTCGAGTCCAGCGAGGATACTGATGGCGAAAAAACCGAATCTCGATTCCAAACCCTCGATCTCTTCGGCACAGGATTGTATGAGTTTCGCGCTCTCCCGCTGCAGGTCCAGTGACTCGGGTACACCCTTGAGCATATCCCGCCAATTGGTCTTGTCTGCGACATGGGCCTTGAACATCACCTCGAGAGCGCCCGACTGCAAGCGATTCCTGACCCGGATGATCGCCAGTGCCTGGCACGCTCCCTGGTCAACCCAGCGTGTCGGCACCTGAGTCGAGCGAGTAATACCCACCTTCAGACCCGAGGAATTGGCCAGGTAGATGATGTGGTCCTGCAGACAAAAACTCTCGCCCCAACTCGGTTCACGGCAGGTACCCTGATCGAAGTGACACTTCTCCGGATGGATGATACAGGAGTCGCACTGCGCCAGCTTTTGGAAACACGGCCAGCAAAAACCCTGATTGAAACTCTTGCTGGTTTTTCTGCCGCAGTGCACACAATTAATGCTGCCGCTGAATTCCAGTTTCAGCTGCTTTCCCAACAAAGGATTTACCGCGACCTCAGTGTCTCCCAGGCGTATTTTGTAGGCGACTGGCCGCTCGAGTCGGCTGCGCATTTTTCTTAGAATACCCTTGGCGATTTTTTCCATATCTACACTTTAGTTGTTTTAACGACAATAACGGGCGCACACACCGACAGTTTTCGTCTTATTGTTTTTGCTGCTTCGAGCATCCAGCTGGCAATCCGAAACCAGTGCGCTGTTGCTGCGGCAGGTTTTCCGCCTCATAGAGGATAATGGCCTGCGTGCACTTGTCCATCTGATCACCACTCAACCGAGAACCATCGGACCATTTTCCCAGTTCGATCGCCGACTTCAAATTGTCATAGATTGCTGGTGAAATATTGCCGATTAACTCGGCGAGAGATTCAGGCCGGCTCAATTCCGATGCAGACAAATTATCTTTCATTACTTATTAGCCCGCTCAAAATTTCTGCCTTACTCTGGGTGTAATCAGAGGCTCCCTAGCTTGTGCCAGAACGGCTGATAAGATCCCGTTTCAGCACCAGACGATAGAAGCCGGCGACACCAAGGCCCAACAACAAACCGCTAAGCAGACCACCAATATGCGCCGCCGTGGCAATCCAGGATGATGCAAGGATTTCCATCAGCACCAGTGCGGCAACAAACACGGCAAACATGCTGCCTCGTATCTGCAGTTTACTGCGCGGCATCAGAGTATGGACAAGCCAGGTGTAGCCAACCAGGCCGTAAACCACTCCGGACATGCCACCAAAATTGTTAAAGTTACTGCTCAGGTACTGGGTAGTATTACTGACAAATGAAGCCAGTATGATGAGCACAATAAACAACCACCGGGGATGGATCGCCTCCAGTTGCCGACCGAAATACCACAGCCATAACATGTTAAAAATCAGGTGTAACTCGCCGAAATGCAAAAACATGGGCGTCAGCGTGCGCAGGAGGGTGACGATGCTGGTGAGTTCGCCGAGCAATGCGAGTAAATTATCGGTGGCCAGCAGAGGATAAAAAAGAACCACGACCCGCCCTGGCTGGGTTCCCAGCAGGCTAAGTAAGGCCACAAGAAAACAAATGGCTATCAGCGAGAGCGTTACCGGGCTTGCCACGAACGTGCGCTTTAACGATGGCAGCAGACTACGCCGCGGCAGCAGCGCGGCAGCCACGCTCTGTGGGCCAGCCTCCCGCATAACCGGGTCCGCCTGCTGATTTCCTGAATTCGAACTCCAGTCCGTCAGGGCCTGCCTGACCAAGGCAGCTTCTGCCTCCCCGCTGACCCAAATGACCTGCTGTCCTGACTCCTCGATAATTCTATGGGAGATGCCCTGCCTCTGGAGTAAGTAACCAAAGCGCAGTAGATTGACATCGATGCTCAGGCTTACCGCCCTAATCATCTACGCGGACCAGGCGACTGCCCCAGCCAAGCTTGCTACGACAGGCCTGATAGAAGCTGTGATCCAGTGGATGCACTAACTGCAGCGCAAGCTCCTTCTTCGAGACTACAATTTCATCGCCAGCCGAGGCGGTATAGCGCACCTCGCCATCACAACTTAGTTGTGGTTGCAGGCTGCCTTTGGCCGCCACTACCAGTCGAATCTCACTGTCACCATCGACTACGATAGGCCGACTGTTGAGCGAATGCGGATACATCGGCACCAGTACCACCGCATTCAGGTCCGGATGCATGATGGGACCGCCGGCGGATAGCGAGTAGGCCGTAGATCCTGTCGGCGTCGCCACGATGAGCCCGTCCGACTGCTGGCTATAGACGAATTTATCGTCAACAAATAATTCGAACTCGATCATTTGCGCGGCCTGCCCCGGATGCAATACCACGTCATTGAGTGCGCAGCCCAGGCTCTCGAGCCCATCTTCGCGTCTGATGGCTACCTCCAGCAGAAAGCGGGACTCCACGTGATAATTGCCACTGAGGACATCTTCCACCCTTGCCTCTATGTCATCGGGCGAGATATCGGTGAGGAACCCTAGCCGTCCCCGATTGATCCCGATCACCGGCACTTGATCTGCAGCCACATATTTCGCTACGTTTAACATGCTGCCGTCGCCACCGACGACGATGACCAGGTCGCAGTGATTGGACAATTCTTCACGCTTGCACACCTGTTGGCCAGAGGAGTCGATCAGCCTGGCGGTAATGTCATCCAGCACCACCGTAAGTTCTTTCGTCGCCAGCAATGCCAGCAGACGTTGCAGCGAATCGACGACGCCGGAGTGATCCGGTCGCCCTACTAAGCCTATGCGCTTGAACTCTGTCATTGCCTCGCCTGTTAATCCGCCGCATTAGATCAAATTTATCGGCCCCTTCAAGGTGGGGACTATACCATGAGTGCCACCAACTGGAGTGAACGATGAGCCCATCGAAGCCGGTGAAAATATGGCGAGGTCGCGAAAATTGGCGTACCGGGTTCAGGCTATGTGGGCGTGGCCAGGTTCGTCGAATGGTACCGCGAGTTCTACGCCGCCCCCTGAGTAAACATAACACCGCCGGTATGTATCGCCAAAATCGCGCTACCGCGTGGAATAACACCGCGGCGAATCATATCGAAAATCCCTAGGAAGAGCTTAGCGGTGTAAACAGGCTCGATAGGGATTTGGCTATAGCCGGCGAATTCCGCCATGAACGCGGTTAATTCGGGCCGGCTTTTGCCATAGCCACCGCAATGATAGTCCTCCGCGATGCACCAGTTAACAGCACTGCGCTGGCCGTTTCCCAGTGGCTGCTGTGCATCGAGCCGCCCCAGCCAATATTGAACCTGCTTCGCGATATAGCCTTCGGCTTTAAGTACAGAGAGGCCGATAACACTGACCTCCGAGCCGTATCCCTGCCGCTCCAGGCCGGCGATAATACCGGCAATGGTGGCGCCGGTGCCGCAACTCAGGGCAAGGAAACGCCGCCCCCCTGCTTCGCTCTTTTCTTCAACCCTGGCGCTATTCTCCCTGACAGCTTCTCCTTCCCCCGAGTCAATGCCAGCCACATCGGCATTCGACGGCCACTGCAAGAAATCGACAATCTCCGTGCAGCCTTCGACCGCCAGCAGATTGCTACCCCCCTCCGGCAACAGGTAACAATCACCAAAATCGACAAGCAACTCTCGCAGAAATTCCGCCTCGTGCTTGCGTCGATAATCCCCCCGACCGATAGCGATCAGTTGCATACCGGCGTTTTCGGCGAAGGCCAATACCGGATTCAGCGGCCGCACAATCCCCCCGCGAATAAATCCCGTGGTTTTAAAACTTAGAATTTTGCCAAGTGCTGCCAACGCATAGACGTGATTGGAGTAGGCGCCACCAAAACTAACGACCCGGTTCGGTCCGAGTAACCGGATTTGCTCGATATTGCCCTTGAGTTTGAACCATTTATTGCCATGGACGCTGGCATGTATCCGGTCCAGGCGCAGCACGTTTAATTCCACACCGTGTCGCCTCAGGAGATCACAGTGAATGGCTTCAATCGTGGGAGCAGCTAGATTTAAGCCGGGTTGCATGGGGCGAGTTTAATGGGAAATTAACGGAGACACTATATTAAGGTAGCTCTGAATAATGGCATATTCTGCGGGCGGCAGCATCGCAAATGTATGCTGAATTCACGCTGAATGCTTTGTAGCGGGAGAGAAACCCTGGGTACAGGAGAGGCTGTCCATAGCACTTGTGAGCAGTATTATTCCAAATTTATCAATAAGATAAAAATACAAAATGGCGGACCGGACGGGACTCGAACCCGCGACCTCCGGCGTGACAGGCCGGCATTCTAACCAGCTGAACTACCGGTCCGCGATATGCTTCTGTTGCAACCTCAGGTTGCAGTCACGTGCTAATCTT
>PCCP01000012.1 GCA_002731775.1 Gammaproteobacteria bacterium | reverse complement strand
CACTAATTTGTCTGAAAGATTAATAGGGCACCAGGATTTTACGGACTGGCAGTGGTTGAAAGCGCGACTGATTGAGCGTTATAGCCTGGATACTATAGAGACTATGTATTCCCTCATGATTGAATTGTATCCTCACTTGGTTGATGACATGGAAGAATACCTGGGTGCAGACGAGCACCTGCAATTGCGGCCTGAAATAGCTTTGAGCGAGTTAAAAAGGACTATTGAATCCCAATATGACTGGGCACTGTCAATTGATTTCAGGAAGCCAGAGAGCCAGCATGTTTTCTGGTACCGGTCCGAGGAGAAAATGGAACCAAGGCTGGGCGAGCGTTATGTCGAATCCGGTGCTGACAAGGAATTACCGGTGCAGGTTGCGAGATCGGTCAAAGCCTGTCATGCGCTAATTCTGTCGGATTTACTTCTCCATACGGATAGTGACGTCGTTCATTTTCTGCTAAGACATCCTGATCAAATCAGTATTGTCCGGCGAATTCAGACAATGACCCCGCTGATTTATGGCGATATCCGGGCGAACCTGGCGGATCAGGATATGCAACCAATGCATCTGCTACGAGCTAAGCTTTCCTTTTTTGGCGTGAGTAAATTTGACCCCAAGTCGAGATTGTGGGTTCGCAATACCATGTTTCAAGGGGCGCCGTTGATCAGCGAACTTGACAGTGGTCGGGATTTGGACGATTGGTATTTCCCCGTAGCGCCGATAGGTTGAAGATGAGAGTGTCCCGAAACGAATTAATAGAACTGCTGAAGCTGGTTTTTGAGAGTCTGGGTTTTGATCAGGGTGATTATGAGAGTGCATCCCAGTTAGTTACCTATGCAGAAATGTGGGGACTAGATGGGCTTGAAGCGCTGGCCGACGCGCTCTCCGGACAGGGTCTGCAGCAGCATAAGGCAGTGAGGTTAATTGAGGAGGGCCAGGGAAGTGCTGTTGTCGATGGCCGGGGCCTGAGCAGTTTGCTATGCCTTCGTTCTGCAGCAGACCTGGCTTACGTGAAGTCGCTCTCGGTGCCAGTGGGGCAGGTCGCCATCGTCGGCTGTCAGCAACGAATCCTGGTGTTGCAGCACCTTGTTAATCTCGGCCATCGTGGGGTCGTCTGCGGTGCCAGCTGGTGGGATGGTGTTGATTATAATTTCCTGCATTTACTGGATGTCGTCTCGGAAAATTCAGATGCTCGACCGAGTTACCGGGTTTATAGATTTGAGCCAGGAGAGGTTGAAGCGGCGCGGGCTGAGCAACTGTTTGTCTACTGCTCGTCGTCGCAACAGGCGGTTTCTGATTACCAGGCGCAGGTGTTGCCTGCTTTGGGCAAGCCCACAAGAAAGATCGAGGCTGCTGAGATGCGCGCTAATTTTGAGGCATCACTGGTTGCCGGTATCTTAGTGGAGGACGCGCTCTGGTTTGATCTGATCGAATTAGCGGCCAAGATGCTAGTGCCCACGTCAATACAGTCAAGGTTAGGGGCTGGTGATTAACAGGGGACACGAGAACTTTAAAAATTTAGATTTCTGATAAGTTACCGTTACGGTGTAAATGTTTGATGTGCCCGTAGATGAGTCTCTTATAAGCCTATCAATCAGGGAGTTACAGGTGCCCTTTGGACTATTAAAATACGGCCTACGCAAGCGCTATCCGGCACAGCATCATTTTACACCGAGCAAAAAGCTGAAGCAGCATTATGACGTGGTTATCATTGGTGCCGGTGGGCATGGCAGCAGTATTGCTTACTATCTTGCAAAATATCATGGTATTACGGACGTCGCTCTAATTGATAAGGGTTATCTGGGAGGCGGTAATACCGCGCGTAATACCGCGGTGATCCGTTCCAATTATCTAACTCCGGAGAGTGTGTCCTTTTATCGAGACTCGGTCAGGTTGTATCAAGGCTTAAGCAACGAATTTGACTATAACATTATGATGGAAAACAGGGGTCAACTCACCCTGGCGCATAGTGATGCCGCTATTCGTAATTTTAGGTGGCGCGCTGAGGTGAATAAGCATTTAGGTGTACGCTCTGAGCTGGTTGATCGAAAAACCATCGGGGAAATTGTTCCCAGTCTTAGCGTGACTGAGGATGCCCGTTTTCCTATTCTGGCCGGCTTGTGGCACGAAGATGGTGCCACCGCCCGTCATGACGCTGTTGTCTGGGGTTATGCTCGAGGGGCTTGCCAGCGGGGTGTGGAGCTACACCAGCTTACCGAGGCCCAGGGTATTGACATAGACCAGGGGCGGGTTGTGGGTGTGCATACCAATCGTGGTCGAATTCGTTGTGCTGCAGTCGTTCAGGCTGTTGCCGGAGCCAGTTCCACCGTCGGCAGGATGGCAGGCCTGCAGTTGCCGATACATTCGTTCCCGCTCCAGGCCATGGTGACCCAACCCTATAAACCCGTGTTGACGCCTCACGTCAGCTCTCCCCATGTCCATGTCTATGTTCATCAGACTTCCCGGGGTGAATTTGTCATCGGTGGAGGCTCAGATCCCTACCCACTCTACGGTACTCGGGCAACTCTAGAACAACGAGAGAAGCTGAGTGGCGCTGTGCTTGAGCTGTTTCCTTTTCTTGCGCAAGCGCGAGTATTGCGGCAGTGGGCAGGAACCACCGATATGACGCCTGACTACAGTCCTGTAATGGGGCTGAGCCCAATTAAAAACTACTATCTGGACGCGGGATGGGGGACTTGGGGTTTCAAGGCAACACCTATCTGCGGTAAAACGATGGCGGAGCTGGTGGCCACTGGTCGAGTACCTGACCTCATCAAACCCTTTGAGTTGGAGCGGTTTTATCGATTCGAGCAAATAAATGAAGCGGGCTCTACCGCCGCGAGTCATTAGGGGAAGATAAATGAAGCAGCTTTGCTGTCCGTTGAATGGCCTCAGGAATATCTCAGAATTCCTATATGGTGGTGAGTATCATGCCAAGCCAGATCAGATCAGTTGTTCTGCCAGGGACTGGGCTGAACATGTTTTTTTTGATGAAAATAATGCAGGGTTGGTCATTGAATGGTGGTGTCATCTGCCAACTTCTTACTGGTTTTTAGTTGAACGTAACACGGTTAGCGACGAAATTCTCCGAAGTTTTCCGTGCAGCGACATCTATAAACAACGAGATGACTCGCCTGCCTCTGCGTCCCGTGACAAGGGTGGTCAAGGTGAGTGACAATCGATTACCGCCACCTTATGGACTGAGACTGCAAAGGCAGGAAACAGTCAGATTTAGCTTTGATGGAAAGCGGTTCACTGGTTTTTCAGGCGACACTGTAGCCAGCGCTCTTGCCGCCAGTGATCAGTGGTTGCTCAGTCGAAGTTTTAAATATCACAGGCCCCGTGGTGTCCTGACTATGGCTGGCCAGGATGCGAATACGCTGGTNCAGCTGCCCGCTAACCCNAATGNNCAAGCTGATGTGCATCGAATTACCGCCGATCTGCAGGTGTCTGCGCAAAATGTCAGTGGTTCCCTGGATAGGGATCGGTTTGCATGGCTGGGTTATCTGTCCAGATTTTTACCTGTTGCATTTTACTATAAGGCTTTTTTCAGGCCGAAGGGTATCTGGCAGTTATGGGCTCGCCTGATAAGGAAATATGCTGGCCTGGGTAGAATAGATGCGGGGTTTGAACCAGATAGCTATGATAAACAGTATTGTTTCTACGATGTAGTGGTGGTTGGCGGTGGTCCGGCGGGCTTGTCGGCAGCAGCTACCGCTGCAGCTGCGGGCGCAAAGGTATTACTGGTTGATGAAAACCCCGAACTTGGCGGATCCCTCAATTATACAGAATTCCCTCTGGATAATTTAAGGTGCATGGCCCTTGGTCAGCAGCTAATAGACAATGTGGTGGGTCACGCTTTAATAGATATCAAGACGAATGCAGTTTGTAATGGCTGGTTTGCAGATAACTGGCTGGGGGTGGTCGGTGGCCGGCGCCTGTTTAAGGTTCGAGCCAAGCAGGTCATCATGTGCATGGGTTCGCTAGAACAGGCTGCGGTGTTTCGCAATAATGATCTGCCTGGAATCATGATGAGTAGTGCAGCCTTGAGGCTCATCCATCTTTATGCGGTTCGGCCCGGTCGAAAGGGAGTCGTACTCTGTGGTAACTGGGACGGCTATCGCTGTGCGCTTGCACTTGTAGAGGCGGGCGTTGAAGTGCAGACCCTGGTTGACCTTAGAGCAAAACCCAAGGTGAGCCATCCCTTGCTGGAAAAAGTTGAGGCACTTGGTATACGCATTCGATTTCAGCAGTTTGTTTCCCAGGCGTTAGCTTCGAGTCAGGGACATCATCTGGCTGCTGTTGAGGTCCGGCAGTTCGATTCAGCGGATGCTTGTTCAGGGGCCCTGCTCGGCTGTGACTTGCTGGTGATGGCGGTGGGTTATACACCCGCTTATCAGCTTGCCTGCCAAGCTGGTGCACTGGTGTCGTACGATGAAACTGCAGCGACCTTTGTTGTTAACAATCTACCCCATGATTGTCACATAGCAGGATCAATGAACAGTGTGTGGAAGTTGGATAATGTTATTGCTGATGGTGCGGCTGCCGCGCAGCGAGCATTAAGCGGCCTGGATATGCTGAGAAATGAGGTTTCAATTCGTGCATATGAGGAAGAGCAGAGTCCGAATTTCTCCTGGCCAATATTCCCTCATAAAAGAGGTATGGAATTTGTCGATTTTGATGAAGATCTACAGGTTGAGGATATTATTAATGCAGTGAAGGATGGATATGAACATGTCCAGTTGGTGAAACGTTATTCAACAGCGGGTATGGGCCCCTCACAGGGCCGGCATTCCGCGCTAACCATAGCGCGCCTGGTTGCGACTAAGCGGGGGATCACCGTTTCCGAAACCGGCGTGAGCACCGCTCGACCGCCTTTTTCTGCCGAATTGCTGGCGCATAGTGCCGGACGGAGTTTCTTTCCTGCCAGACGCAGTCATATGCATTATCGGCATATCGAGCTTGGGGCTCAGATGATGCAGGCAGGCGCCTGGTATCGACCGGCCTTTTATGGGCCAGAGCAACACCAGCATACGCTGGTCCAGGAAGAAGCCAGAAACGTCAGGACTAACGTCGGTATCATTGACCTATCTACCCTGGGTGGTATAGAGGTTCGCGGCGTGGATGCGGCAGAATTTCTCAATCGTATATACACCTATGGCTTTATCAAACAGCCGGTTGGTAAGGCTCGATACGCGCTGCAAGTTAACGAAGCAGGCGCCATTATTGATGATGGCGTCGCCTGTAGACTGCACCGGGATCATTTTTATGTCACGGCGACGACAGGTGGGGTCGATGGCGTTGTTCGTTCCATGCTTAAATGGAACGCGCAGTGGCGGCTGAGCGTTGATATTGCCAATGTGACCAGTGCCTTTTGCGCTATTAACATTGCAGGCCCTAACGCACGCAGCGTTTTGAAGACCCTGTGTCAGGATGTGGACCTAGAGGACGCAGCCTTTCCATACATGGGCGTTCGCCAGGGGACTATAATGGATATTGGCATGCGCTTAATTCGTGTCGGTTTCGTAGGTGAATTGGGTTATGAGCTGCATGCACCCCAGCAATATGGTGAAGCACTTTGGGATCTGCTTATGAATGCAGGGTCGGCTCATGGATTGGCTCCTTTTGGCGTGNAAGCACAGAGGTTGTTGCGTCTGGAAAAAGGCCACATCATTGTCGGTCAGGATACGGACGCTATGACTAACCCGCTCGAGNTTCAGATGGGTTGGGCCCTGGCCAGGGCGAAACCTTTTTTTGTGGGTAGTCGGAGNCTGCAGGAGCTGGAAAAATCAGGGCTAAAGCGCGTGCTGGCAGGCTTTATCATTCAGGGTCAGACCGCATCTGTGCCGCTGGAAGGCCATCTGGTTGTAGACAGGGGCGCTATGACTGGTCGGGTCACTTCCTGTCATTATTCGCAGACCCTTAAGGCAGTTATCGGGCTCGCCTATGTTCCTGTGCAGCAGGGCGTGGCGGGTCAGAGCATTTCCATCAAGGTTGAAGGTGGCGCACTGGTATCAGCTCAGATCGTCGAATTACCTTTTTTTGACCCTGATAATCTCAGACAGAGGGTTTAGCAATGGATCAATCGCTTTTGACCTTGGTGCCTTGCAGTTTGTTGCGTCGCAGTCCCCTGTATCGGCGTCATGCTGAGGCCGGTGCCAGCTTCAGGCAGGTTGATGATTGTGCCGTGCCCTACCGGTTTAGATCGCACCAGGAGGATACCGATATGGCCCGACAACTGGGCCTGGTTGATCTGTGTGGACTGACCAAGGTTGGCTACAAAGGCCCGGGGGCGTCGTTGTGGCTTGGCCAAGAGGGTCTACTGCTGCCTGCAGAACCTAACCTTGCGGTGTTGCAGCCTGATGGGATGCTGGTTGCTAGGCTCTCGTTTGATGAGTTTTTGGTTTTGAGGAACCTTGAATCTGATTCGAGTCTGATCTGTGATATGGAGAGCGCCTGGTCACTAGACAGTGCAGTGCAGACCTATTTGCTACCCAGAAGAGACAGTCACTGCTGGCTGGCGGTGGTTGGTGCAGAAGCCAGGCAGATGCTCTCCAAAATATGCGCCATCAATTTGCATCTTGATGAGTTCCCCAATCTTAAAATTGCCCAGACCATTATTGCCGATCTCAGTGTCATCATTATTCGCCATGATCTTGGATTGACGCCCTGTTTCTATCTGCTGGCTGATGTTGCATTGACAGAGTATCTGTGGGAGGTGTTGCAGGATGCCATGGACGAATTCGCTGGGGCGACTGTGGGCCTGGCAGCATTGCTTACACTGAAGACGCTGCTGGCCGAGTCAAGCAAGTAATTGCCCGGCTAAAATACCACAAAATACAGCACTAAACCGGCCATCGCCACTTGGAAAAGAAAGGTCAGGCGAAGAAAAGCCAAGGTAAACCTCCCTGGTGAGAGAGCCTCTGGTAGGCGTGTCGTCTGTAGATAGATGGTAATTCCGCACTGGATGGGCAGCATCAGTGCGCCGAAGCAGGCGGCGATGCTAACCATCAGAACAGGTTGTTGAAAGCCGGCATAGAGGAGCAATCCGATAAAGGGGACTGTTACCCCATAGTAACGAATAATGCTTCGACGAATATCGATACGATGCCTGGATAGAAAACCGAGCTCGATGAGATAATCCGGGACATATCGCCCGCCTGCTGCCACACCGGCAACGCAACTGGAGAATAAGATGCAGAAGGCACCCACTGCGAAGATCCAGAGCGACCAGGGCCCCATGGTTTCGGTAAACATCTGGCTGAGTATGACAATGGTCTGGCTACCTGATGGGACTTTGCCAAGCTGGTGCAGTATCCCTGCGCCGAGGAAGTAAAAAGGGATAGTGGCACAGGTCAGCAAGACAAGGGTAATCCAGACATCTAGGTGTAATATGGTCAGCCAGCCCTTTGCACGATTGAGCCATTGCTGGCTGGCGTCGTTCCTGCCGATTCTACCTGGATACCCTTTCTCGATGCACCAATAGGTATACGATGATATCTCNCCAGAGTTTACGCCTGTATAACCGTAGGCAGCCAGAGCGAGAACCGCATACTGATAGCNGAATTCGAATTGAAGNCCCTGTNTGATATCCTGCCAGTGAACGGCGTAAATGGTTGATTGCATCAATACCAGACAGGTGACCGTGAGTANTGTAAAGACAAAGACCAGCAGCAACATGATCTTTTCCAGATGTTGATATCGNCCGCTTCTCAGTAAGATGGCTATTATAACGGCAAGGACAGCAACTGCAGCCAGGTCTGGAATTCCCGGGAATAACAGCAATAGCGCCTGCCCGGCGCCTCCAATTAAACCACCCAGGCCGGTGAACCCCGGTATAAAGGCCAAAAGGCCCACAAGAACTGGCCAGGAAACCTCGCCTTTGGGGCCGGGCAGCTTGCCAGGAATTCGATTAAGAGCGCGAAGATAAGTGTCACCGCTGAGCACAATGTACTTGGCCAGCGAAGCCTGTACGATTGATTTACTCCAACAGGATAAAAGTACCCACCAGAGCATGCTGAAGCCAACCGCTGCACCGAGACTGGCAGTCAGAATGATCTCACCAGAGCCGACTATGGATGCTGATATTATTACGCCGGGTCCCAGAAACTTCAGGCGTTCAAACCAGCGTTCTGGAGCAGATTCAACCGCGTCGGCTGGTTGCGTATAGCGATCGACAGCTGTTGTATCAGCTTCTTGATCCGTCTTTTGATCCGTCTTTTGATCAAAGGACGCTTCATCTACAGGTGGCATGAGGGTCCTTGTGTTTTTATCCTTGTTTTGAGTTTCCGATTTTCCGAGCTGGGCTGCAAGTGACTTTATTACAGCGTATATTAACGACCTTGTATCAGCTTGTTACCGCTGCAGCTCAGATGGCATAACATTACTTTGATTGGATTGTAGAAAAACGAGGGAGAGACAAAGGAGAGACAACCCATGGATATCACTGAACTGTCTGGTGTGGAGATTGCCAGGCTCATTAAAAACCGGGAATTCAGTGCCACAGAAGTGCTGGAAGCGACGCTATACCGCATCGACGAAGTAAACAGGTATTGTAATGCCTTCGTGAACCTGGATATTCCCGCTGCTCGGGCTCAGGCCAGCCGGGCTGATAAAATGTTGTTGACAGAGGCTGTTGTTGACCTGCCCGAACTTCATGGTGTGCCTTTTACTGCAAAGGATCTCCTCGATACAGCAGGTATGCGTTCCACCTACGGTTCCAGGGCATTTGCAGACTATGTCCCTGAGAAAGATGCTGTCTGTATTGACAGGATGCGCCGGGCGGGCGCTATTTTGATTGGTAAAACCACTACACCAGAATTAGCTATGAAGGTGACAACAGATTCTCTGCTGAGCGGTATTACCCGCAATCCCTGGGATACGAATCTAACGCCTGGTGGCAGCAGCGGTGGTGCTGGGGCTGCCGTGTCCACTGGAATGGGGGCGTTGGCGGTGTCCACGGATGGCGGGGGCTCTGCCCGGATTCCTGCCGCGGTTTGTGGCATTCTAGGCCTCAAACCAACCCTAGGCGCGATCCCTCATGAGACCTGGCCTTTTCATTATGGGAACAATAGTACGATATCAATTAACACCCGCACGGTCGAAGATTTAGCTGTCATGTTTAATGCCATGGCGGGGGCTCATCCTGGTGATCCCTGGTCGAGACGGCAACGAAATCCAGTTGCAGCTGGCAAAGACCCTGAGATCAGACTGAAGGGAAAAAAGATGCTGATGATACCGGCGATGGGCGGTAATCAGACGGATCAGGAGGTGCTTGAGCCGGTAGAGGGGATGCTCGATCTACTGGCTTGTTCTGGTCTGGAAATTGAGGTGGCTAGATCCGACCCTACCGAATTCGATTTTGCAATGGTATTGAATTTGCTGACGAGTAATCTTGCAGCCCGGGTTCGTTCTATGACTAAACCTCAGCAGGAACTGCTGGATCCAGGACTAACGCCGTTAGTTGATGGTAAGGCTTACCAGTGTGATGGTGTTCAACTCCAGCAGGAAGCCATACAGCGATCTCAGTTATACGATCGTGTTGAAACAATTTTCAGGCAGTTCGATTTTATTGTTACACCCACGGTGACAGCCCGACCGCCTCCAGCAGATACTGATGAGTCACAGCGGGTCAGTATCAATGGTGAAACGTTTGGTTTGAGTCGGTGGTGGATGCACCTGGCGCTGGTTAATATGACAGGACACCCGGCAATATCCATACCTTGTGGTTTTATTGGTGATTCGCTTCCTGCAGGACTGCATGCGGTGGGCCGTTGGGATTCGGAGCAGGAACTGCTTGATTTGGCGGCACTGATAGCGGTGCTGAAGCCCTGGATGGACAAGCGACCAGAGCCCTGCCGGTGAGCTTCTCGATTCTTTGGCAACTTCCGGCCAAAGGGTATCGGTACTAAGGGTTCAGGTAATCTTGAATTTCCAGGTCTGAGTAGCCCAGCTCTGCCAGTATTTCCTCGGTATGCTGCCCCAACAGGGGTATAGAATTTTCCGGGCTAAACACCCGGCCGTTTATTTGGTATCCGGCGGTGGTGACTTGCTGGGGCCCGGCTGGGCTGTCTATTTTTACCAATAATTTTCTGGACGCAGTTTGTTGCGTAGCAACCACTTCGCTGAGGTCCTGAACGCCGCCGGCAACGACCGCACTTTCGGAGAAGATTTCATCCCATTGGGCTGCTGATTTTTGCATTAGGGTTGCTTCAACGATTAAGTCAATTTCGGCCAGCTGTTTTCGAAGCTCTGATGATGGTAACTCGGCAAGGTCGTTAAGACCCAGGGCCTTGAGGATGCTTTTCTGGTGATGTGGCAGGTAGCCAGCCAGCATGACATAGCCGTCCAATACCTTATAACGACCCAGTAAAGGTGCATCGCGATTTAAGCCTGGTGGGGGTGGCGTGCCACTGCTAGCGGTAATACTGGTATGGCGATTCATCAGTAACAAGGTAACATCCTGCATGGCGATATCGATTCTCTGCCCTTTTCCGGACTGCTGCTTGAGCAGGATAGCCGCCAGAACAGACGAAGTCGCATGCATCCCGGTCGCGTAATCCAGAACCGGTCCACCTGTCCGGATCGGGCCATCGCCCCTGACATTAATGGACATAAAACCCGAGGTTGCCTGGATGACATCGTCGAAACCCGGTCTATGTCCAGTTGGACCATTTTGTCCAAAAGCAGAGATCGATAGATAAATCAGCCCTGGATTCAGATGGGCTAAGTTTTCATAGTCCAAGTCGTGTTTAGCCATCGTACCGGGGCGGAAGTTTTCTACAAATATATCGGCAGATTCAGCAAGCTTCCTTACCAACTGACAGCCCTTCTTGGTCTGAATATCGGCCATGACACTGCGTTTACCGGCATTCTGGGCAACAAAACCGCTGCCAAGTCCTAATTTAAGCTGAGCGCGTTCACCTCCCCAACCACGCACCATATCACCCGACGGAGATTCGATCTTAATGACTTCCGCACCTAGCATGCCAAGTTGGTAGGTACAGTAAGGGCCTGCTAGCACATGGGTCATATCGATAACGCGCATTCCTTGAAGTGGTTTGTCTGCCATTTGAGTTTCCTGGAAGTGTATTGAATACCATTTGCATGGATATTAGGGCGTTTTCAGCCCACCCACCAGTTTCAGTTATTGTTGGCTTATAGGATTCTAAAAGAATTGCATCGCATCGATGGCTGAACCAGGTAGTAAAAGCGGGTTTTCATTATCGGATCGTCTTAAGTATTATGAGGCCTTAAAGCAATGGACAATGGATAATAGACAGATGCCAGTTAAGCACGTCAATGGTGTGAATCTTTTCTATGATGAAATAGGCCAGGGTGAAGCTATCATTTTTCACCACGGTTATACTGGGGCTCACGATGTATGGCTGGACGAAATCAGCCCGCGCTTGCAACACAAGTATCGGTGTATTGTTATGGATTGCCGTGGTGCAGGAGACAGTGAGCATCCCGAGGACGGTTACAGTATTCCACAGTATGCTCGCGACGTTATTGACCTGGCAGATCAGCTGGGGTTGCACAAGTTTACCTATGTAGGCCATAGCATGGGCGGTGGTATTGGCTATCATTTGGGTATCGAGTATGCGCAGCGACTGGAAAAACTGGTACTGGTGGCTCCTATCCCGGCTGGTGGCATTCAAGCAGATAGCACACTGTTTGAAGCCGCTAAGGCCCAGCGACAGTCCGCTCATGCCAGGCAAGAGATGATAGCCCAGCGCATGAAAGTGCGCCTGCGAGCTACGGTCGCGAGCGTTGAATTGAGTGTTGACAGGGCTTTATCGGTATCCGAAGGCCATTACCAGGACTCCTGGCACTCGATGCAGGAATTCGACGTTGTTGAAATGCTGCCGCAACTTACCACGCCGACATTGATTATCGCCGGCGCTGCCGATGGATTGTGTACAGCTAATGTCAACGACTGGCAGAAATTGCCTAATGCGACGCTTCACGTTTTCAGCCGGGTGGGCCATGGTGTGCCGCGGGGTGTTCCAGACGATTTTGCAGCAGTGCTGGATGATTTTATGGAGTATGGTGTTGTTAATGCCAGGACACAGCAGGCAAAGTCAGGGCAATAGCCCTATCCAGGAAGCAAGCCAGAAGTCGATTCAGGCCAGGGATAACCTGGCCATAGGCTTATGGTGGCCTTTGCCAGGGCAATACCTCAATTAGAATGTGTGGCCGTTATTATGGGATCCAGGTAAAAGATATTGCCGTCTGGATCTTTAAGTAAGGCCAGGATACCCCCCCAGGGTTGTTTAGTTGGCGGCATCTCAAAAATAACGCCTTTGGCCGTGAGGTTTTGGTATACGGTTTCGATATCATTTACCACCAAGCCGATACCTGTATGCCGGCCAAACAGAGCAGCATCGTCTGTTTCAGCAAGGGCAAAGCTGATATTGCCTCCCTCAAACGCGGCATAACCGAATTGTTTCTCTACCTGTTTCACCCTGAACCCCAGGGCCTCAGTGTAAAAGCGCACTGATCGTTCAAGGTCTGATACGAACACATTGATATAACCTATTTTCATTATCTTTCTCTTTCTATCAATAGAAGTAATTAAGTGAAGTAATTAAGTGAAGTAATTTAGCTGAAGGCCATGCCTCAGGCTTTAAAATAGGCCCTATCGCCTGTGACAGAGTAACGGGATAAAGCAAGGGTGTGCCTCAGTCTCCCTGATTAAGATAATCTATGGCAATCTGAGCATGCAGGGCAATGCCTTCTGCCATGGCGTCTTCGTTGAGAATCATTCGGTTGGAGTGGCAGGGTGCTGCCAGTGACGGGTCATTGGGCTTTACGCCAAGGAAAAACATGGCGCCGGGCCAGCGCTCCAGCAGGTAGGAGAAATCTTCTGCGCCCATCATGGTTGATCGCATCGGGATATAGGCCTGCTCGCCAAAGGTTTTTTTAACCGTCTGCCGGGCG
>PCCP01000054.1 GCA_002731775.1 Gammaproteobacteria bacterium | reverse complement strand
AGCGATGAAGATGTTCACGCCGGTCAATCTCAATACATTCTCCGGGGATGATGGTGAATTGTACGCCGGTGATGGTCGATACGAGATAACCAGAATCAACATTACGACCGGCCAACAGGTTAACGAGGGGGATTTGCTCTTTGTCATTAAACCTGTTGCTGACAGTGCTGGCGAGTCTGCCTAAATCAGTTCTGCAACACCTTTGCCGATGTAGATGACCCAGATGAACCTGATGACGTAGCGGCCAATCTTTTTAAACTGGTGGTTACTCATGCGGGTGACGAGCAGGCTTGCACAGTAATTACCAAGTATTGCAGCAGCGACTACAGCGGGAATTACCCAGACAGGAATCAGATCGCTGGCGATGGTCATGATGATCGCGTAATAAATCAACTTCAGGATATGCCCCAGGGTCTGGGTGACTGCTTTGGTACCCAGAATTGCTTCCTTCGGCATCTCGCTTTTCACATAAAAGATATCCAGTACCGGTTCTGATGCTCCGGCCAGCATCTGCGCGGTTGTGACGATGACGCCTGAAAAGAAAGACACAGGACCCCGCTCCATATCCAGATTGATGGATGTTGGCAAAATAAGTGCGAGGAAAGGGAAGCAGCCAATCAGGATAAAAACCAGTCCAATGCTGGGTACAAATGTCAGTGTTGCAAAAAGGCCAAGAACTGCGAATGCGCCGATAGAGTAGTAACCCAGCACCCGCCATTTTATATAGCGCCTATAGAGCCAGACCCGTGAGCCGTTGGAAAAAGTCTGCGCGATCCCGTGAAGCACCATCGCTGCAGGTACTGACAGGAAGAATCCGAATACGCCCATCAGGATCATTCCACCCGCCATACTGAGGACGCCTGAGATGATACTGGTCGCAAGAGTTGCAAGAACAAGGAGTAAGTAAGTCACGAGGCGCAGTCTGCGTGTTCTTTATAGATGAGAAAAGAGAATCGTTGGAATACAATGCATGCATCATTGGAATTAATGGACCTGTGGAATGAGTGACCCTGGATTGGATACATGATTGAGAACCTGGAAACTCTGCTGACGCTTGCACGTACCGGCACCATGATGGAGGCAAGTACGGAGCTTCGCATCACGCAGTCCGCGGTGAGTAAGCGAATCTCTACGCTTGAGCGTTACTACAATCGGAAGTTGATCCAGAAGAAGGGCCGGCGAGTCGAGCTTACCCAACACGGCCAGCACCTGGTCGACAAGATCTCTCCGGTTCTGTCGGAATTGAGGGATTTATTTATCCATGAAGTGGCGAGCGGTAAGGGTGAATTGGTCATTGGGGTATCGGATGCCATTTTGTCGTCCTGGGGCCCGGAAGTGTTTTACCAGGTTAGAACCGATATGCCTGAAGTGAACTTTGTGTTCCACACTCACCGGACACCGGTTGTGCTGGATCGGGTTCGTTCCGGTGAATTCATGGTTGGCGTCTGTACCGGGTCCGACACGCTGGATACCGATCTTCAATCTGAAGTCCTTACGATGGAGCCAATGGTCATTATCCCGTCTGGCCTGGAACCCATAACGTTTCCCAGTGGCGGCGAGTTGGGTGTCATCACAATCGAGGACTATTCCGGTGCCTGGAGATCATTCCAGGATGAGGTCCGGAAGCTCAGAATTAAGCGGGAAGTTTCCCTGGAATCCTTTTTCAGTGTTGCACAGATGGCTATTGCGGGGTTTGGTCACGGGATGGTGCCTATTGGTGTTGCGAGGACGCTTAAAGTGCCGGAATCCTGTCTGATCAACCTTGGGGAAAAAGGCCTTCACAGGCCTGTCCGCTTCGTCGCGCGAAAGTCGACGTATTCCCTTCCTATCGTCTCTAATTTTTACCAGTCATTGTCTGGGAAGCTGAACTAAACCGGTGGGTTTTCTTCTTCGTCTTCTTCCTCTTCGATGGACAGTAGGGAGAGCCCTTCCATATCTTCGGCTGGTGCCGCTTCCTTGGCTGCTTTCTGCCCCGGCACGTTAAACTTGGCGCGCGGCGGTTTGGCTGCTGCGGGTGCTGCTGCTTGGCTGGTTTCTTTTTTGCCTTTTTCCTGGGGTTTTTTTCCGTCCAGAGTAACTCTCAATCGGAGGTTGTTCTTGGAGTCTGCATTTTTTAATGCTTCTTCAATTGTGATTTGTCCTGATTTATAGAGATTGAACAAGGCCATATCGAAGGTCTGCATACCCTGTTCGCCTGATTTCTCCATTAACTCTTTGAGAGAACCGACATCGCCTTTTGCAATAAGGTCGGCAGCCCGTGGGGTCCCCAGTAGAATTTCAATCGCCGCAGCACGTTTACCGTCGACTGTTTTAACCAGGCGCTGGGAAATGATGCCTCGCAGATTCTGTGACAGATCCTTTAGAAGCTGGTTGTGACGTTCTTTAGGGAAGAAGTTGATGATCCGGTTCATCGCCTGGTTAGAATTATTAGCGTGGAGGGTAGAGAGGCAAAGGTGGCCTGTTTCTGCAAAGGCCATGGCATGTTCCATGGTTTCCTGGTGCCGTATCTCACCAATCAGTATCACGTCAGGCGCCTGGCGCAGAGTGTTGGCCAACGCTTCTTCCCAGCTGTTAGTGTCAGTACCCACTTCACGTTGGTTGACGATGCAACCCTTATGGGGGTGCGTGAATTCGACAGGGTCTTCAATCGTGATGATGTGCCCTTTGGAATTTTGGTTCCGGTAATCAATCAGCGCAGCCATGGATGTAGACTTACCGGAACCGGTTCCGCCAACAAACAGTATTAGACCCAGCTTGGACATGATGAGCTTTGGCAGAACGGGAGGCAGTCCCAGGTCTTTGTGGTTTGGCAGGCTGTCACCGAGTCGCCGGATGACCATGGNGTATTCATTACGTTGTTTGAAAATGTTGACCCGAAACCGGCCNAGGCCANTCCGGGAAATAGCNAGGTTACACTCAGGGTTATCNTCGAAGGCATTTCGCTGCTCNTCANTCATCACNCTGTTGGCGATNACTNCGATTTCNCCTGGCAGCATGNGANTATCGGANATCTGATTCAGGGTGCCATGAAACTTGGCGGACGGGGGTGCGCCGATACTGTAATANAGGTCAGAGCCCTCCTTCTCTACCAGAATTCGCAAGCATTCTTCAAATTCTATCTGGGCCATTGGCTAACGCTCCTCTTAGCGGATCGAACGCCGGATTTTAGGTCAGCCGGCGATGGTGGTGACCTAGGATAATACTGTGGAGTTGGATTGGCTACCGACAGCTAAATCTTGGCTAGTACCGGAATTGACGTCCGGCGGTATCGGTCAGTGTAAGTGCGTTGGGGCCATCGGCCACTTTTGTATGTCCGATCACTTTTGCGTCGATACCGAGCCCGGATGCAATCCGTATTGCTTCATCTGCTTTTGTCCCGGGTAGGTAAACTTCCATCCGATGTCCCATATTGAAAACCTTGAACATCTCTTCCCATCCGGTTCCAGAGACAGCCTGAATGGCGGAGAACAGCGGTGGGACCTCGAAGAGATTATCCTTGATGTAATGCACGCCGGTGCCGAACCGCAGGCACTTTGTCTGCGCACCACCGGAACAGTGAATGACCCCTTTAACATCATCCCCCAGTGCTTCTCTGAGTTGATAGATGACGGGGGCATAGGTTCTTGTGGGTGAAAGGATGGCCTCGCCAACGGAAAACTCACTGGCAGGCAGTGAGTCAGACAGTCGATATGGCCCGCAGTAAACAAGTGAAGGGTCCAGATTGGCGTCGAAAGCCTCAGGATAGTGGTCGGCGTAATGGGAGGAAAGCATGTCATGACGCGCACTTGTCAGGCCATTACTGCCCATACCGCTGTTGGCATGTTGTTCGTAATTTGCCTGGCCGGTAGAAGATAGCCCGATGATCGCAAGGTCCGGGGTGATATCGTTTGTGATGACATCTGCCTTGTCCATGACCGCCACTGCACAGGAATCCACAACCAGGGTTCCTGTCAGGTCGCCGACGTCTGCCGTCTCACCGCCGCCCGAATAAATGTTGATGCCATGTTCTCTCATGGACTCGAGAAATGCTTCAGTGCCATCGATGAGCTCGGAAATAACTTCTCCCGGGCAGTTCAGGGCGTTGCGGTTAACGGTGTTGGAAATAAGGATCCTGCCGTTCACGCCAACACACAGCAGGTCATCCAGGTTCATGACAATACTGTCTTGTGCGATGCCGCGAAAGACGGAAGCATCACCGGTTTCCTTGTACCAAAGGTAGGCGACTATCGATTTTGTTCCCGCGCCATCGGCATGAATAACATTGCACTTTGCAGGATCACCGGAAAGGAAGTCTTCGGTCACTTTGCAGAATGCGCCTGGGAAAAGGCCCTGTTCGAGTTTATCCACGGCGTTATGGACTTCCGTTTTGTCCGCGCTTACACCCCTGGCCTGATAGCGGCTGTCGGGTACTGCTGCCAGAACCGAGTAACCTGAACGGTCGTGCGCGGTAATCAGGCCGCGAAATTCCAGCTGGCGATAAGCCTTGGCTACTGTATTCGGCGCAATGCTGAGCTCCGTTGCTACAGCGCGGATGCTCGGAAGGCGCTCACCGGGCAATAATTCACCGGCAGAAATAGCGAAATGGACCTGGTCGACAATTTGCTGGAAGACTGGTGCTGCAATGTTGGTTTGAACGCTTATTTTCATGCCGCAAACTGTATCACTATTGTGATACAAACGAAATACCGTTTTGTGAGGGCCTGGGTGTTGATCCTGAGGAAGAGCTATCTCCTACCCGTTTCACGAAGCCAACGCATCATGCCTACTCTGAGAGTGGGCTGAACCAAATCGGAGAAGTCCAGGCCCGCTCCTGGATAGTCGCAGACAGTGCAGGGTTCGGTTCAACGCCCGCCCGTAGTGCATCCCACGTTGACCATCGACAAACTGGATTCTCCAGCGCCCGTACGTAGTACATTGCGTGCTCGGATTCGTCAAACTCCGGGTCCACCCAGCGTACAAGCATTTCGGGATCACCGACCCCCGTGCTGACGGTGCAATCTGTGAGATCTACTCTGGCACCGTTATCGGGACAGCGGTGCGTCTGAGGATTTACCTTTGCTCCATCGGAGCAGGCGACATCAAAAACCTTCTCAGAGGAGTTCCCGTCACGGACGGAGGCTTTAATAATTTGCAGCCGCTGCAGCGCGGACTTATTGGGGTCCTGTAACGCCCATACCAAAAAGCTCGGTGATTGGCCTGCCTCTGCCACAAGTTCGCCGCCCATAGGGACACCGCCAGCGTAGGCTTTATCAATTAAGTCATTGGCATCTGGTGCTGGCAGGTCATAGCCGGCGAAGAATCGGACCTGAATTCTGGTACCGGAAGTTGAAAACGTCTCCTTGCGATGCAATGCGTCGTAGATAGCTGTACGTGTGTTTTCCTCTGCCCAGACACCAGCCAGGCTACCGGCGCTCCACTGGTTTCGGTAAGTCTTAAGGTACGCGGAACCATCTTCCGCGGGTTGTGCCAGCGGAACTGAGCCGCGTTCAACGGGTTCATCATCGAGCCTGCCAGTCTTGCTCCAGTAGTTATCTTCCGCGCCGGCATAAGATGCATTGTGTGTGTCGCTTGAGCCAATCACGCCGAACTTAAATGGATTGAAACCCTTCTTCGCCTGAAATTCGATGCCGTTTCGTAGCGCTTCGCGCACGTAACTGCCCTGTGGTTGGCTTGCCAGATTCGAGGCGATTCTGACTTTCATTATTTCAAAGTCTGCCCACTCATCATTGGGTGACAAAGCAGGGTGAGTGTCTGAAGTGCCTTTAATTTGCGAATTCTCTACCAGACGCTCATTGCGCATACGCAGATCGGCGTATGCGCTATCGAGTGGTTTGCCATCAAAATCCGTCAGACTAAACATCCAGCCATTGGAACCATTCGAATTGTGGGGCATCGCCAGCGACTCGTATCCGGCGAGGCGTTGCTCATCCATCCAGCGCCACAACTCTTCAGGGTTCCTGGAGTCCAGTCTTGAAAATGGCAAGTCCGGCGCAGTATCCCCCTTAAAGATGACGTTCCTGTGTAGATTTTCAAACGCATCGCCTGATGAGGTGTATTCATATCCCAGAAAAGCCGTGAATCTACCGGGATCATTGTGGCGATTCGCGGCAGCCTTAATATCATCCCACGCACTGGTTGAAGACACAGGGTCAATGAGTTCTGCACGGCGTTCTGAGCGAAGAAACGCAAGCATTGTCGCGAACGCAGCCGCCCGGGATTTTTCATTAGACAGATTGCGAACGCCCTCAGCAAGATCATGTTCGTACAGCGCATTGCCCTCAACCGTCATACTACGTAGCGCGCCCAGGTAGAAAGCGTGATCCGTGACGGCGTAGAAGTCCAGGGGCACATCTAACTGCATGTCGAATCCGCCCGGATGTGTTATTACGCCGCCTTTTGCAAAGTCATAGGCGGCGTCAGGCGATGCCAATGTGCCCATCACAAAAGCGTCAAATGAGTACATGGTGTGCACGTGCAAGTCACCAAACAGGGCTCGCTTTTCTACCCGCGGGTCAGCGGATGTCGGCACTGCCAGAATTGCTGTACCAGAATGTTGGGCTGTGGGCGAACTGTTCGATTCAGGTGCTTCCTGACAACCGCCAAGCAGGAATAGAACCATCACTAGTGCTGGTAACCGCATATTGCTTCTTCCATCTTACGAAGGCTTGATGGTATCAAGTCATCACCTCTACTGCACCTCTACCGCATTCTTTCAATCTGGGCAGAACGAGAACTGCCATTGGTCGGGCTCGGGCGATACGCTGTAATGTCGCGCCTGAAAAAGCTCGATCAAAATGTATGCTAATGCTTCATCCAGCACTGTAATGCCAAAACCGTGAGGGTATAATGCGCGCTCTTTTAGTGGAGTCTCTATGCTGGTCATCGTGGATTATGATGCAGGTAATGTACGCAGTGTTCAGCGTGCCTGTCAGTATGTCGGTATGGACGCCGAGATATCGGCTGATCCGGCTGTCGTAGCGGCTGCAGACAAATTGATTTTCCCGGGTGTAGGTTCGGCGGAGAGTGCCGTGGATACCCTTTGCGACCGAGGGCTTGATGAGGCAATAAAATCTTTCTATGCAACAGGGAAACCGTTGCTGGGCATCTGTCTGGGTTTGCAGATTGTGCTTGAGCATACCGAGGAAGGCGACAAAACCTGCCTTGGGCTAGTGGAAGGAGCGTCCGAAAGATTCGAGTTCTCCGATAGATCCCTTAAGGTGCCACATATCGGCTGGAATGAATTGACGATCAATCGACCACACCCGATGTTGAAAAACATTCAGTCAGGGGATGAGTTCTATTTCGTCCATAGCTATTTTGCTCGGCTAGTCAACAGTGATCATATGGTAGGAACCACAGAATACGGCGACAAGACATTCTGTTCTGTGATCGCCAGTGAAAACCTGTTTGCCACTCAGTTCCACCTGGAGAAAAGTGGTGCGCTGGGTCTAAAGCTGCTTGGTGCATTTAAACATTGGGATGCAACATGCTAAGTAAGAGAATCATTGCCTGTCTGGATGTGCGAGATGGCAAGCTGGCCAAGAGCGTCAAGTTTGTTGATACGAAAGACATTGGTGATCCTGTGTCAAAGGCCCGGGAATACTACGAGGATGGCCTGGACGAACTGGTGTTCTATGACATTACAGCTTCCAGCGATGCCAGGGATATCATGCTGGATGTTGTGGCACAGGTGGCGAAACAGGTTTACATTCCTTTCTCGGTGGGTGGCGGAGTGCGAACGGTTGAAGATGCCAACAAATTGCTCTGGGCCGGCGCAGAAAAAATCAATGTGAACTCTGCTGCGGTCAAGCGCCCTGAATTGATTGCAGAGTGTGCCCATGCATTTGGTACTCAAAACACAGTGCTCTCGATGGATATTTTGAGGGTCGAAACTTCAAGAGAATTCCCGAGTGGCTACGAAGTCATTATCAATGGTGGACGTACCCCCATGGGTGTCGATGCGCTGGAATGGGCGCTCAAGGGTGAAGAACTAGGTGCAGGTGAACTGGTTATTAATTCGATCGATGCAGATGGAACCCGGGAAGGTTATGAGATTAATCTGACGCGAATGATCTCTGAAGCGGTTTCAATTCCGGTCATAGCCTCCGGTGGGGCCGGGAAACCGGAGCCCTTGCTTGAGGTCCTTACCGAAGGTAAAGCGGACGCAGCGCTCGTTGCCTCTATGGTCCACTATGGCGACTATACGGTGTCCGGTTTAAAGCAGTGGCT
>PCCP01000053.1 GCA_002731775.1 Gammaproteobacteria bacterium | reverse complement strand
TCACCAACTATTGAGTGGGAATAATTTGCAGTACTGCCGGCGCCCGCTATCGAAGTGCCTGAATAGCAGCGACTGGATCGCTGGACTCCGTGCATGAAATTTCTGTTGCTAAAAACCGTGCCGGTGGTGTCCTGGAGCTCTAAAAAGCCGCTTAATTTCGCTCCCGGCCTGGCCACGCTCTCGCTTCTCAATCTGGGGCTGATATGTTTCGGCGTGGGGGAAGCGCTGCTGATAGCTGCCGGCGCCGGGGTGAGTCCGTGGACAGTATTGGCCCAGGGTATCTCTAACATAAGCGACTGGAGTATCGGTTTTTCGACGTTCGTGGTTAGTGTGGGCGTGTTGCTATTCTGGATTCCCCTCCAGCAGATGCCGGGATTGGGCACCCTGCTCAATGCCATCGTGATTTCGGCGGCGATAGAATTATCCCTGCCATATCTGCCCACGCCTGATCTGTATGCGTTGAAAATAGTCGAGGTGCTTATCGGGATTCTGCTGGTGGGTCTGGGTAGTGGCATCTATTTGATTGCCAATCTAGGTCCCGGACCGCGAGATGGGTTGATGCTCGGATTACAAAGAGTGACCAGCCTGCCAATAGCCGTGGTTAGAACCACGATCGAAATTGCCGCTGTCGCCATTGGCTGGTTGCTCGGTGGCAGTGTGGGTTTGGGAACGCTGCTATTCGCCTTCGGTATCGGCTATGCGGTGTCTATCGGGCTCTATTTCGTAGCGCATTTTTCGCCTGGAACTGAGCCGACGACATCCAAATTCGACCCCTAACAGGGTGTTGAAAAACGTCATGAGCGCAGACAAGACCAGGCAACACGGCGAAAAGTGGAGTTTACACGCAGTAAATGCGTATTTTGTGCCAATTTTTAACCCATGATTGACAAGGGTAATAGTTTTTCAACAGCCTGTCAGACTTTGGTGCACTGGATGCGCTCTATGAAACTGGAGGCGATGTCTCCATCGGGAGGCAGTGCTGTCGCGACGATGCTGGAAACTGCACCTTGCCCGGTTGCCAGGTTCAAGATGAGCGTATTCCCCACTCGACTGGTGCAGAGTGCGACATTGCTGTGCACGCAATCACTAAACGACCACTGATGGCCATCAAATAAGAGAGTAGCAGCGGTACCGCCCTCACCAATTGTGAGCAGGTAGTTGGTTGGAAAGAAATTAAAGGTTTCCCAGTTATCGTTTTCCCATTTAAAACCTGTTGAATTTATTCCCTCACAAGACCATACCTGCCGTGGAACTGCAGCGGCAGAGACAGTCGAAATCAGTAACAATACACAGCTCCAGAGTATTCTCATTGTCATCTCCAAATCATAGTGGGCCAGCACAAATATGTCTTGTTGTGTCTATTTTGATCGGGCATCCTCATTAATTCCGAAACCTCAAGTGATCCACCCCTAACCAGCAAAGGGCATTCGGCTGCGATAGCAAGCGCTGCCTTCCAGCCTCGCCCTTGTTGATAAAAGCCGGTGATCTACGCCGCCTGGATCACAAGGAGTCTAGAGGGTAATTATCTGAATTGGAATGGCTGATAGAAATTCTGATTGTTTAGAAGAGCAAAGAGTGCAGGGCCAGGAACCGGCGTAATTTTGCTCTCGCTCTATTGATTCTATATTCTTCGCCTACACGCGAATAATATAACACCCATCCGAGGCATCTATGGATCAGCAACCACTGCCCCTGGCGCAATACACGGTGCTCGATTTAACCATCGCCAGGGCAGGACCGACGGCGGTACGCCTGCTGAGCGACTGGGGTGCCAATGTGATCAGGATAGAATCGCCCCTTAGTGGAGATATCGCCGGCAAGCGCCTTGGCTCCGATTCACAGAATCTGCACCGCAACAAACGCAGCCTCTGTCTTAACCTGAAAGCGGACGCCGGCAGGCAGGTTTTTCTGGACCTGGCAAAGCAGGCAGACGTTGTGGTTGAAAACTTTCGGGTCGATGTGAAGCATCGACTGGGTGTGGATTATGAGGCAGTTAAGAAGATCAATCCGGCGATTATCTATGCCAGTATTTCGGGATTTGGTCAGCAGGGGCCTTATTCCGGGCGGCCCGCCGTAGACCAGGTAATTCAGGGCAGCAGCGGCTTGATGTCGATTACCGGAGAACCAGGCAGGGGACCGATGCGTGCAGGTATCGCCGTGAGTGACACCTCCGCGGGGATGTTTCTGGGTCAGGGTATATTATTGGCCCTGCTGCACCGCGAGCACACCGGCGAGGGCCAATGGGTACATACTTCCTTGCTGGAATCCATGCTCTGCAAGCTGGATTTTCAGGCGGCGCGCTATACCATGACCGGCGAGGTGCCGAGCCAGGAAGGTAACAACCATCCTACCCTTTCTCCCATGGGTGTATTCGACAGCGCCGACGGCCACGTCAACCTGGCTGCCAGTACCGACAAAATGTTCAGGGTCTTCTGCGAAATCATGCAGGCGGATGAATTGGCTGCCAACCCCGACTACGAGAGTGTGGAAGGCAGACTGGCACACAGGGAGGCACTGTGGCACCAGGTCAATCTGCTAACCCGTCGACACCCCACCCGGGACCTGGTAAAGCTGCTCAACTCCGTTGGCATACCCTGCGGACCCATCAATACCATCGAACAAGCCTTCGAAGACGAGCAGGTCAAGTTCCTTGCCGTGACGAAACAGGCGTGCCATCGTGAACTCGGAAATATCGATTTGATCCGTTCACCGATTAACTTGTCTCGCTACGGCCACGGCCTCAAATTTGACCGAGCGGGACCGGATCTCGGCGAACACAGCGTGGAGATTCTCAGGCAACTGGATTACAGTGACGGGCGGATCGAATCACTGCTGCGCAGCGGCACTGTAATTGCCGGCACCGGCGCCGCCGAAGCGGAAAGTATAGAAGGAGAAAGGAAAGAATAGAAATGGATACGATTTCAACATCTACAAAAATATTGGCGGAAGTTGACAATGCCATCGGCTGGATCACATTTAATAATCCCCGACGTCACAATGCCATGTCATTGGAAATGTGGCAGGCGCTAGGCTCAATCCTCGAGGTGTTCGGCCAGGATTCATCGATAAGGATCGTGATTCTCAGAGGCGCGGGCGAGAAGGCCTTCGTGTCAGGAGCCGACATTTCCGAGTTCGAGAAGAAACGATCGAGCCAACAACAACGGGATGCATACGAAAAAGCCTTCGATGCGGCGCAGTCCCGCCTGGCGGAATTTGATAAACCTCTGATTGCCATGATCCAGGGATATTGTATTGGCGGTGGCTTGGCATTGGCGCTGAATACCGACATTCGCATCGCCACAGAAGATTCTGTGTTTGGCATACCCGCCGCCAGACTGGGCCTCGGCTATGGTTATGGCGCCATCAAAACCCTCACTTCCCTGGTTGGCCCTTCTCATGCCAAGGATATCCTGTTTAGTGCGAGATTCCTCGATACCGAAGAGGCACTTAGAATCGGGCTGATCAATTTTGTTGTGAGCCGGGCAGGACTATCAGCAAAGGTACAGGACTATGCCAACACCCTGGTTGCGAATGCCCCGTTAACGATCAGGGCATCGAAGGCAGCCGTTGGCGAAGTGCTTAATGACCCCGGGCAATCCGCTCCCCATTACATAGATGAACTGGTCAATGGCTGCTTTCTCAGCGAAGACTACAAAGAAGGCAGAGAGGCATTCATGGAAAAGCGCACGCCGAATTTCAAGGGCTCGTAGATCATCCGACCATGACCTTGCCCCCGCAACCAGGATGGCTAGACAATACAATCGAGTAAATTGAAACCATGGAACACCAGCAAATTCTACAAACGATTGCCGAACTATCGGTTGGCTTTAGAAAATGGTCGATCAGTTAGGCATAAGTCCGCAAGCAGATCCAGGCAGTCTGGATCGGGAGCGTGCCGCCGCGGATCACGAGCACTGGATGCAGCAGGCGATCCTGCAAGCCCGTACGGCCGCGGAGCACGGTGAGGTGCCGGTGGGTGCGGTGTTGGTCGAAGCAGGCAAGCTCATCGGCAGTGGTTTTAACCAGCCAATTATGCGCCACGATGTGAGCGCTCACGCGGAGATCGTAGCCCTCAGAGCGGCGTCAGCTTGCAAACAGAACTACCGTCTGCCTGCTACCACCCTCTATGTTACTATCGAGCCCTGTATCATGTGTGTGGGTGCACTGATCCACGCCCGTGTCGACCTGTTGGTATTCGGGGCGCGAGAGCCGAGAGCCGGTGCCGTAGTCAGCCAGCAAAATTTGCTTGATGCCCAGCACTACAATCACAAACTCAGTTATCTAGAGGGAGTATTGGCAGTGCCGTGCAGCGCTCTGATGCAGGCTTTTTTTAAGGCTAAACGCGGCGCTAACCAGAGGGGCAATTGATTTGCCAAATAGACAGGCTGCTTGTATAAATGCGGGGTGCCTGTACTGTAAGCACAACATCGCTCATGCTCACTGCAATCAATATGCGTAAATCCCTGATTCTATTCTCACTACTGACCAATCTTGGCGCCTGCACCATAGCACCTGCCGCCTACAAGGCCTATCTGGGCGACGTGCGGCAAGATATGCAATTGTCTACCCTGGAAGGCACCCGCTATCTACGCATCGACATGATCAATCGCTACATAGACGCAGTGAAATTTCTGAGTGTCGACGGCATACCGATTGAAAATAGCGGTAATTATAGAGCCATTCAAATTGCACCCGGCTTTCACGATGTGACAGTTTACTACGAATGGGACCTGGGTAGCGCACGGGGTCTTGCTCCCGCCCTGGTGAACTACGCTGCTCAGAGTGACACCATGAGTCGCACCCTGCATTTCAATGCCAGAGCTGGAGAGTTGTACATGATTCGCGCGGAGCCGCTCTTCAAGGAAAAATACGAAGATATTACTACCTTGTCTCATGTTGACTTCTGGATCGAGGATCAACAGGGCAATCAAATTGTCACTCGTGAGCAGGGGAGNTACGTCCCGAGTCGGTAGTGGCGCGAGGCCTTCCTGTACAATTCCCATCGATTCGTGGCGCAGGTTTTTCTGAATTCAAGCCTCAAATCCAGTATCATTGCGCGCACGTAATTGGATTGCCTGATTAATCAAAGGCTCCATAGACACCGCCAGTTTGAGCCAGGGTATCATCAATGCAAGCGATGTTTGGGGCGGCAGCCCTGTCTGCATTCAAGACTTCTAAATTACTCGACATCCTGCAAGCGAAACTCCCCCAGGTTAAAGCCATCTCCGCCCGCTTCGTTCACCTCATCGACTGTGATGGGGATTTGAGTGAAACCGAAAATATCAGGCTGCGATCCTTACTCGAATACGGCAGCGATTTTCAGATTCAGGACAACGCCGCCACTGGCACCACCCAGTTAATTCGCCTGGTGGTTCCCCGGCCCGGCACAATCTCGCCCTGGTCCAGTAAGGCCACCGATATTTTGCACAATTGTGGTTTGGTTGATATCAAACGAATCGAGCGTGGGACCCTGTTCACTATATCTGCAGTCTCGGATTTATTTGCTGAAGAAGCTGATGTGCTGGCTACGCTGCTGCACGATCGAATGACGCAGGCGGTGTTGAACGAGATAGAAGGAGCTGGCGTGTTGTTCCAATCTGCCGTGCCCAAACCATCGCAATCCGTCGATATTATGCAACACGGCGAGGCTGCTCTTGGCCGCGCCAATACCGAGTTGGGGCTGGCCCTGGCCTCTGATGAGATTAGCTATCTGTTTGCGCGTTTCAGCGAACTGGGTCGTAATCCTAATGACGTGGAGTTAATGATGTTTGCCCAGGCAAACTCGGAACATTGTCGTCACAAAATATTCAATGCCAGCTGGAGTATCGACGGCGAAAAACAAGCCAATTCCCTCTTTGGCATGATTCGCAATACCCATGAAAAATCCCCGGCCAATGTTCTGTCGGCCTATTCCGACAACGCCGCGGTAATGCGGGGGCATGACAGCCAGCGATTTTTCCCGGATCCGACGTCGAAAATATATGCCTTCAACGATGAGGCGGTGCATATACTGATGAAAGTGGAGACTCACAATCACCCCACAGCCATCGCTCCATTCCCCGGTGCTTCGACCGGATCCGGCGGCGAGATCCGGGACGAGGGCGCCACCGGTAAGGGCTCCAAACCCAAGGCCGGGCTCACCGGGTTTAGCGTATCCAATCTGCGGATTCCTGATCTACCCCAGCCCTGGGAGGAAGACCTGGGCAGGCCGGCACACATCGCTTCGGCCCTGGATATTATGTTGGAAGGACCGGTCGGGGGGGCATCGTTCAACAACGAATATGGCCGGCCGAATCTGTGTGGCTATTTTCGATCTTTCGAAGAACTCGTCGTCAACGAAGCCGGAGTAAAGGAAGTCAGGGGCTACCACAAACCCATCATGCTTGCCGGCGGCATCGGTAATATTCGTGAACAGCATGTGTTAAAACAAGACATCGACGTGGGGGCTAAACTTATCGTCCTGGGTGGTCCGGCGATGTTGATAGGACTCGGCGGTGGTGCCGCGTCTTCGATCGCCTCCGGCAGCGGCAACGAAGATCTGGATTTTGCCTCAGTACAACGGGAGAACGCGGAGATGGAGCGCCGTTGCCAGGAGGTCATCGATCAGTGTTGGCAGCTTGGTGCCGAGAATCCGATTGCTTTTATCCACGATGTCGGCGCCGGCGGACTGTCCAATGCCTTGCCGGAATTGGTTAAAGACGGCGGCTGTGGCGGTAGCTTCGAGCTGCGAGCGATTCCCAGTGCCGAGCCGCAGATGTCGCCCCTGGAAATCTGGTGCAACGAAGCCCAGGAACGCTATGTGCTGGCGGTGAACGAATCTGATCTGGAGCGCTTCGGAGCCATCTGTGAGAGAGAGCGTTGTCCCCATGCCGTGGTCGGAAAAGCCACGGCGGCGAAGCATATTTCTCTGGATGATTCCCACTTCGGCGATAGCCCTATCGATTTGCCCATGGATATATTGTTTGGCAAGCCGCCAAAGATGCACCGGGATGTGACATCGGGCAGTATTGTGCCCGCTACGTTTCCCACCGCAGCCCTGGACCTGGAGACCGCGGTAGAAAGAGTCCTGGCCCTGCCCGCCGTTGCCAACAAGAGCTTTCTTATCACCATAGGCGACAGAACCATAACCGGCCTGGTCAGTCGCGATCAGATGGTGGGGCCCTGGCAAGTGCCTGTAGCCGACGCCGCTGTCACTGCGACTTCCTATAATGGCTATACCGGTGAGGCCATGGCACTGGGAGAACGCACACCACTGGCCCTGTTCGATGCGCCGGCATCGGGCAGAATGGCGATCGCGGAAGCGGTATGCAATATTGCCTGTGCCGAGATCGCTAAAATTTCAGATATAAAGCTATCGGCAAACTGGATGGTGGCGGCCGGACATGGTTGTGAAGATCAGAAACTGTATGCCACGGTCGAGGCAGTGGCGCTGGACTTGTGTCCAGAGCTTGGTATTTGCATTCCAGTTGGCAAAGACTCCATGTCCATGCGCACGCTATGGACCGAAGGAGATGTCCTAAAGAGCAATACCGCACCCCTTTCGCTGATCGTGACCGCCTTCGCACCGGTTGTCGACATTCGGGCCACGCTGACGCCGCAATTGCGAACCGACCAGGGTCCGACCCGGTTGCTGTTGATCGATCTCGGCCGCAACCAGAACCGCCTCGGTGGCTCCGCTCTGAGCCAGGTGTATCGGGATATGCGCGGCACTGTGCCCGATCTGGACAAGGCTTCAGACCTGGCTTCGATGTTCGCCTTGATTCAGGAATGTCGAAGTGCCGGTCAGCTCCAGGCCTACCATGACCGCTCCGATGGTGGCTTGTTCACCACCCTGGTGGAGATGGCTTTCGCCGGGCATTGCGGACTCGACCTGCAATTGCAGCCTCTGCTCGACTCCTCCTCAGGCAATAGCGATGCCATCAGTGCACTGTTCGCCGAAGAGTTGGGTGCAGTTATTCAGGTACGCGAAGAAGATATGGCGGCGGTGATTGGGGCCGCGAATTCTCATGGACTCGGTGAATGCATTCATGAAGTCGCGACAATTAATGACAGTGATAGCATCAATATTTTCCTCGGCAGGGAAGCATTGTATTCGCGCCAGCGAATTGATTTACAACGCATCTGGAGCGGCACCAGTTTTCACCTGCAGAGTTTGCGAGATAATTCTGATTGCGCAAAGGAAGAATTCGACCGAATTCTGGAGCAGCAGGATCCTGGAATGAATGTGGAGCTCGGCTTCGATATTGATGAAGACGTGGCGGCGGCCTATATCAATGTAGCTAGCAAACCGCGAGTCGCCGTGCTGCGGGAACAGGGTGTGAACGGGCAGATCGAAATGGCGGCGGCCTTCGATCGTGCGCATTTTGATGCCGTGGATGTTCACATGACAGACCTCATAGATGGCCGGGTCAGACTCGATGAGTTTAATGTGCTGGTAGC
>PCCP01000052.1 GCA_002731775.1 Gammaproteobacteria bacterium | reverse complement strand
GACGGATCATAATACATGATGTTGAGGTCGGTAGAGCGCACCCGCCAGTCGTATACTATGGCTTCGGGGGAATCTTCCAATTCTGCAAAGCCGCAAAAATTGTACACATTGTCGGTATTGATGCTTTCCGAATAAAGATAGGCGAAGTTTCTAAAGGTCGGCCCGCAAACGGTTGAGGTGTAGGAGAGAAAGTATCCGTTAGTGAATTCGGGCTGGGTGTTGTTGCCGTTCCAGTAATTCAAGAAAAACTGGTAGTCGGAGGTTAATATTTCCCAATCCATGGAGCCGGAATCATCCAGCATGAAGAATACATTCGGCTCGACCTGAGTGCCCAGGAACAACGGACTGGAAGCCAGGGACAACTCATCAGCTGAGGAGCTGGTGGCGATGGCCATCGCCAACACCGAGGCCAGCCAGGAAAAGAAGAAGCGTATCTGTTGTCGCAAAGTCATCGTTGTCTCCGCAGCAAAGGTCCTGAATAGCGGGGCTTGAGAAACAGGAGCGGCAGCGGAAAAAACAGCGGGGCAGCCTGTTGTGTGCCGCTGCTAGCGATTATTAGTGTACTGCGCATCCTATTCATAATAGCCCAATCTACTCTACACCTGCTAAATTAAAAAGTTAACTGCTCTGCCAAATTAAAACCGCTGTTATCCTGGGAATAGTCTGTGTAAGCATCCTTGCCCAATCCCCGCTATTCCTTAGCTTCGAGCGGGACTGCTAAGGTCCAGTAGGTCCCTTTAAGCGATAGCTTCTGATCCTATGCTCGGGATGGCTCGAAGTATGTGACCTGCTTGGCATTCTGCTAGAAATTTCATCAAAGCGTGATCAGGTTAACACTACTATACCGGTGTGGGCGGATTGCAGATGAGGTGGAGCAGCTTCCTCCTCGTAATCATCAACCGTAGCCATAGTTGTAGTGGCGCGCGGTGGGCGACAGCGTAGTCGATTTTCCTGGGTGCGAGATTGTGGGTTGTAGCAGTAACGAAATCTGCCACCCACAAAGAAATCATGGGTAACAAAATAGCCAGACTGAGAAGAAAACCATTTATTCCAGAAAGTAAAAGTCCTGACTTCATGTTTTAGATCAAAGAGATCTAGGCTAGCTAATTATAGCAAGATACACCGAAGCTTTTTTGATCTGATCTATTTAAGTTAAGCAGGGCAGCTCGGAATAAATACAGTGATGCCCTAAATACTTTCGAAGGCTCTGACCAGGATTCCCGGGGTAAGTATCTGCGGCAAAATTACCGGCTCTTTGCTGGAATCACCTGGGTAAAGCACATACAGGGGCACCGAGGGTCGATTGAAGTGCTCGAGCACTGCCGTGATCTCCGGGTCTTCGTTGGTCCAGTCGCCCTTCATGTAGGTGATGTCATTGTCGCTCAACGCCTGCTTTACGCGATCGGTGCTGAGGGTGGTCTGCTCATTCGCCAGGCAGGTAATACACCAGGCGGCAGTCATGTTGACAAAAACCGGTCGACCATCGGCCTGTAAGTCGTCGAGGCGCTGACTGCTGAAAACCTCATAATTAGCAGTGGAGTTGCCATCGGCATCGACATCGACACTGGCAACATCTGTCATCGGCACAACTTCCAGGAAAGACGTTTGCAGGACGTAAATGGCGAAGACGAATGCGGCGGCGCCAACGACATAATTGAACTTACGCATTACCGGACCGAAGGTGTAACTACGCTGGTAGAGCCAGGCGGCGAAGGCGAGCACGATACAGGCGCCGATCACCACCGACATACCCATGACACCGACCTGTGTACCCAATACCCAAAGGAAGAACAGAGCCGACAAGTACAGCGGAAAAGCCATAATTTGCTTGAACGTTTCCATCCATGCTCCCGGTTTCGGCATGTATTGCGACAAGGCCGGCATGAAAGATAACAGCAGGATAGGCAGGGCCAGACCCATGCCCAGGGATATGAACACCAGCATCGCCACCAACCAGGGTTGGGTCAGGGCAAAGCCCAGGGCAGGTCCCATGAAAGGCGCGGTGCAGGGAGTCGCCACCGTGGTAGCGAGTACGCCGGTGAAGAAAGATCCCTTGTAGCCTTTTTTCTGCGCCAGGGAACTACCGGTACCCATTAGAGAGGTCCCAATCTCGAACACCCCGGACAGGCTCAGCGCCATCATGAAAAACACGTAGACAATCAGGGCCAGGAACCAGGGCTGCTGAAACTGGAAAGCCCAGCCTACTCTGGCACCTCCCGCTCGTAATGCGATTAATACAGAAGCCAGGGCGACGAAGGCGACGATTACCCCCAGGGTATAGGCGAGCCCATCCATGCGTAGTTTGTGCTGGGATGCGCCGGCGTTCTTGGCAAAACTGAGTGCCTTCATCGACAGTACTGGAAACACGCACGGCATCAGATTGAGAATCAATCCACCCATTAATGCGAACAGCATGTAGAGCAACAGGCTGCCGCCCAGACCACCGGCGCCGCCGTTAGCGCCGGAACTATCCACTGCCGCCAGCGGCATGATAGTCGTGGCGGTGGCATCGACTGCTGGATCAACAAATTCGTAGGCGGCACGTTCGCCGTTAGCGTTTTCCAGAACCAGCACACCGTATACATCGGTGAGATCGGCAAGCATGCGGCGCGGTTGCTGGTGTGTAATCTGCATCAGGTTTGCCGTGATGCTGACATCTCGCAACGGACCCGGTTTGATAATGCGGCGCTGCTGCGGAAAAAACCAGGCATCGGTATAGTCCGTGAAAACAGGATCGGGCGATTCAAAACCGAGACTGACCCGCTCACCGGCCACCGCAATGATTGATTTCAGATTGTGATCAACCAGGGGCAGATCTGCTCTTGCCGTGGCGAATAACTGACTCCTAGTCGCGTCCAGCTGTGATGCTGTAGCTACCGGTAGAGTTATCGAAAGGCGTTGCTCACCGGGTATGCAAATCTGATCACAGACGTTCCAGAAGGCGAGTGTGGAAAGCTCGACAGACTCGCCGTCGAAGTCCGCAGGCAGCGTCACCGCGATCGGCAGCAGCACTTCGCCTTCGTAACCAAAATTCACCAGGTCGGTATCATAGAACGGCAACCACTGTGGCGCCGGCCATTGAATCCCACCGATGAGGGTATCTTCCGGTGCCAGCCATTCATTGGCGCTGGTGGGCTCACCGCTGTCGCCGCCCATTTTCCAATAGGTATGCCAGTGTTCTGCCGGGTCCAATCGCAAACCCAACCAGGTGGTTTCGCCGGGTACGATGTTGGTGGTTTCCGAGACTAACTCGACTTCGATGCTGTGATCCCAGGCGACCTGGGTCAGTTGCGGAATGACATCGAAGGCCTGCCAGTTGCCATCCCTGTCGACAAACGACAACACGCCATTCAGCTCGGTCAAATCCGTGGGGTAACGCCGATGTTGTTCGGTCGACAGCTGCACCCGATCACCATCGAGTATGACCTTGCGCAGCGGCGCATATTTCATGATCCGTCGCTGGGTTGGAAAGAACCAGACTTCGTCTACGTTCTCAAACAGAGCATCCTCTGCCTGCACCATCACATTGACTTTGCCGCCGAAGGCATTGAAGCTCGCGACCAGGTCGTGTGCGGCTACGGGAACTGGGGTGAAGGCCCGGGTATCGGCAAAGGCCTGTTGCCATTTGCTATCGATTCGGGAAACCTCGCCAACGGGCAGTGACAGGGAAAACATCGCACTACCGGGGATGCAGATCTCGTCGCAAACCTGCCAGTCAATCCTGGTGGAAATATCGAAGCGCTCACCGCCGTAGTCGGCGGGCACAGAAACAGGTAGTGGCAGCAACACCTCCCGCTCATAGCTAAAGGTGACCAGATCACTGCCGGGGAAAGGCGTCCATTCAGGAATCGGCCAGACGATGTCGCCTGCCGTCGCACCGGAAGGTAACTGCCACTCGCTAGCCTCGGTCGCTACACCGCTATCGCCGCCAAATTTCCAGTAGGTATGCCAGTGCTCGATAGGTTTTAGCCGAATCGCCAACCACAGGGTTTCACCGGGAACAATATTCCTGGTCTCCGCGATCAGCTCAACCTCGATCTGATCGGTGCGGTGAATCTGCCCATAGCTGCACACAGAAACAGCCATTAAACCTAATAAAATCAGACTCTTATGAATTAAATCGAGCATTTACACTCCAGCTGGTACGACAACGAAATTCTACTCCTTTATGAGCAGCAATTATGTGCCAAAAAGTAACAAAAACAAGCGCTTCCTTCATGGTTACAGTCGGCAGTCCTGAGCTTTCCTTGCACCCTCCTCCGAACCCATGATCCGCGCCTGCCGACAGCGCCGCAGGAAGTGAAGAAACCCATGGCAATAGACCCGGTTATGTGAAATTTCGTGCAGCTAGCCCGCATTAACCTGTCAGCGATGGTAACTGACTATCTCGCGCCAGCCGTTGTAAGCCTCCGGTGGCGTTTTCCAGTGTGCCAGTCCCCGCTTCTCGACAAGGACAAAATTCGTCTTCAGCCGAAGAAGCCCCTCTCCAGGGGGCACCGCTGAACTCAGCTGTAGGCCAGGATATGTTCCACCATCAACTGCACAGTTTGCCTGCCACGGAACTCATTGATTTGCAGCTTATAGGCTATTTCAATCTCGCGGGCGTCGTCGCCAGGCCATAGTCCCGCAGCTACATTAAAGGCAATCGCATCGAGAGTTTGCTGTGGTGCTGGTAGTGGGCTCAGGGTTAACTTGAGGTGGTTTTCGCCTACGCGCCGGTGGTTGATGATGTTGAACTTGCCATCGAACACCGGTTCCGGAAACTCCTGACCCCAGGGCCCGGCCCAGGTCAAAGCCGCCGCTGCTTCCAGGCAAAAATACTCCGGTTCGACCAGGCCATCGCTAAAAATCCCGGCCTGCAACTGGTCCGGGTCAAGCAGGCGCGCGGCTTCGTTTTGAAAGGCTTGCTGAAATTCCTCGAACCTGTCTGCTTCCAGGCTCAATCCCGCCGCCATGGCATGGCCACCGAATTTGCTGATCAGGCCGGGGTTTCTGCTGGCCACCGCATCCAGCGCATCCCTGATGTGGAAGCCCTTGATGGAGCGAGCGGAGCCCTTTAATTCGGTGACCCCACCATTCCCGTTGGTCACGGCCGCAAACGCGATCACCGGTCGATGGTATTTGTCCTTTACCCTGGAGGCGAGTATCCCCACCACGCCCTGGTGCCAGTTCGAATCGAACAAGCACAGGGCGGCAGGCAACGCTTCGACCTCAATGGAAAGCTCGTTCAAATATTTGAAAGCCTGGTCCCGCATACCGGCTTCGATTTGCTTGCGATCGCTATTCAACTGGTCCAGCTGCAAGGCCAGTTTATATGCGCTGCCCGGGTGATCCGTCAGCAGACACTCGATGCCGGTGGACATATCATCCAGGCGCCCGGCCGCATTCAGCCGCGGCCCGACACTAAAGCCCAGGTCAGATGCAGTGGTCTTGCGATCATCGCGCCTGGCGACTTCGAGCAATGCAGCGATACCCGCACAGGCCTTGCCGGCTCGAATACGCTTGAGGCCTGCATCAACAAGAATGCGGTTGTTACGATCCAAGGCGACGACATCGGCAACCGTACCCAACGCCACCAGGTCCAGCAGGCTGGCAAGGTTTGGCTGCTCAAGCCCCTGCTCGGAAAACCAGTCAAGTTCCCGCAGTTTTGCCCGCAATGCCAGCATCACATAAAAAATGACTCCGACTCCTGCTATGCACTTGCTGGGGAAATCACAACCATGTTGATTTGGATTTACAATCGCATTGGCGGCCGGTGTTGCTTCGGCGGGTAGATGATGATCGGTAATCAGGACGGCAATACCCGCTTGCCTGGCTGCGGCCACCCCCTCGATGCTGGAGATGCCGTTGTCCACGGTGATAATAAGGTCCGGTTGCCGTTTTTTCGCCAGTTCGACAATCTCCGGGGTGAGACCATAGCCGTATTCGAAGCGGTTCGGCACAATATAGTCGACCTGGGTGCAACCGAAGCCACGCAAGGCCTGAATTGCCACCACGCAACTGGTAGCGCCGTCGGTGTCGAAGTCGGAGACGATCAGTATGCGTTTTTGCTGTTGCAGGGCTTCCAGCAGCAGGGCGGTAGCTGCTTCCAATCCGCTGAATAAATCCGGCGCCAACAGATTGCCCAGGCCCAGTTCCAACTCGTCGGCGCTTTTGAGATTGCGATGGCTGTAAATTCGCCGCAGTAGCGGATGCAACGATTCGGGAAGCTCCAGATCTGGGTTGGCAAGGCGTCGCTGAATGAGATTGGACATCAAAGCAGGAACTCAGCTGTGATGTTTCAGGTAGTCCGTCACCGCCTGTAAATCATTGGCGATAACGGTGTAGCGCTCTTCCCTGTCAAATAAGTCCTGCAAATGCCGGGGCAAGGCTGCTAACTCAACTCCCGCAGCCGCGATGGCGTCGCTGAACTTCGCAGGATGAGCGGTCGCCAGCATCACCATCGGCACCGCCGGGTCCTGGTTACAGAGTCGGCCAGCCTTCACTCCAACCGCCGTGTGCGGATCCAGCACTATGCCATGACTGGCAAAAACTTCCGCGATGACCTCACAGGTGGTTTCGTCATCGACACTGGCACTGTCGAAACAAGCCCGTACCTGCTGCCATTGCTGCTTGGAGACACTAAGATTCGCCTGGTTTTCTGCACGGGGTTTGGCACTCAGGCGCGCCATAAATTCAGCCAATTCGGTGCCGTTGCGTGCAAACAGGTCGAACAGATAACGCTCGAAATTACTGGAAATCAGGATGTCCATGCTCGGGGAATAGGTCTGGGTCAATTCTGCTACGGCATACTCGTTGCGGCTGATGAATCGATGCAGAATATCGTTCTCATTGGTGGCCACAATCAACTGTGCTATCGACAGACCCATGCGCCTGGCAAGATAGCCGGCATAGATATCGCCAAAATTACCGGTGGGTACGGAGAAGGAGACCGCCTGATCCGGGGCCCCCAGTTTTAATGCCGCCGAGAAATAATAGACGATCTGCATCATGATGCGCGCCCAGTTAATGGAATTGACCGCCACCAGTTGCCGATCCGAGGGCAGAAAACCCTGGTCTGCAAATGCCCCCTTCACCAGTCGCTGGCAGTCATCAAAATTTCCCTCTACCGCCAGATTGAACACATTGTCGCCGGCAATCGTAGTCATCTGTTTGCGCTGCACATCTGACACCCGCTGGTGCGGATGCAAAATATAAATGTCGACACGATCAGAATGCCGGCAACCTTCCAGCGCCGCCGAGCCGGTATCTCCGGATGTGGCGCCGAGGATGACGACTCGCTGATCATTTTTACGCAACACATGATCCAGCAACCTGCCCAATACCTGTAGGGCAAAATCCTTAAATGCCAGGGTCGGACCATGATAGAGCTCCAGCAACCACTCGTTCTGGTTCAAGGCCCTGAGAGGTGCTACATCCGGGTCATCGAAGCCGTCATAACTTTCCTCGATTATTTCCCGCAACGCGCCCGCTTCGATTTCATCACCGATGAAAGGCGTGATGATTTTCAGCGCTAGCTCGGGGTAGCTCAGTGATTTCCAGGAACGAATCTCATCCATGGAGAACTGCGGCAATTCGGCAGGGACATAGAGGCCTCCGTCTGGAGCCATTCCCGCCAGTAATACTTCTTCGAAATTTTGTTCGGGGCAGGCGCCGCGAGTACTGATGTATTTCACAAATTCTCTCTCTGTAATGTCGATGATGGTTTGCCGAAGCCTGATATTGGCTTTCGGTGTCGTGCCGGATTTACTGCCGCTTATTTGCCACCGAAAGATTCGACTCGAATCCGCATCACCGCGCCGTTGACATCCTCGAGATTTTCAATCGCTGCGATGGCTAGGTTCAACTGCTTCTCTATGGCGCTATGGGTAAGAATCACAATTGGTACGCTCTCACTGACCGCCTCTTTCTGAATCACTGCCTCGATACTGATGGCATGCTGCTGCAGCAGGTCGGATATTTTTGCCATTACCCCGACTTTATCCTGTGCGGAAATCCGCAGGTAGTACTCGGACACAATCTCCTCAATATCCAGCACCGGTATCTCCTCACGCAGGTTTTGGAAACCCAGGGCTGGCAGCAGCGGCTGTTCAAGACCCGCAAGCATGGCACGCCCGATATCTATAATGTCTGCGACTACCGCTGAGGCGGTAGCCTGCGCGCCGGCGCCGGGACCGCTGTACAAGGTGGAACCCACGGCGTTGCCATGTACCACCACGGCATTACCGACACCGTCTACATTCGCCAGTAAGCGTTTTCTTGAGATCAGAGTAGGGTGCACCCTGAGTTCGACGGCCTCGGCCGACAATTTCGCAATGCCAAGATGCTTGATGCGATAGCCCAGCTCCGCTGCATAGTGGATGTCTTCGGGAGTGATATGGCTAATGCCTTCGGTGTAGGTCTTGTGGAACTGCAGCGGTATACCGAAGGCAATGGCAGCCATGATCGATAGTTTGTGGGCGGCATCGATACCATCCACATCGAATGCAGGGTCCGCCTCGGCATAACCCAGGGCCTGGGCCTGTAGCAGTACATCATCAAATTGTCTGGCGTGGGCAGCCATCTCGGTGAGGATGAAATTGCCGGTGCCATTAATGATACCCGCCAGCCACTCGATCTTGTTTGCCGTCAGGCCTTCTCGCAGCGCCTTGATGATTGGAATACCACCGGCCACTGCACTTTCATAAGCTAGGCAAACGCCATTACTGTGGGCAATCGGAAATAGTTCACTGCCGCGCTCAGCTATTAAAGCCTTATTGGCGGTAACGACATGCTTGCCGTTGGATAGTGCTTGCCGCACTGCTTCGAAGGCGGGATCGAAACCACCGAGTGTCTCTACGACAATATCGACGGCCTCCTCATTCACCACCGCAAAGACATCGCTGCCAACCTGGGTCACCCCCGGGAAGTTAGTCGCATCAAGATTCCTGCTGGCAATCGAGACCACTTCGATGTCGCAGCCAAGCCTGGCACGGATCTCATCCTGATTCTCTTGCAGCAGGCTAAAAGTGCCAGCACCCACGGTGCCTAATCCACAGATGCCGACCTTGATAGTTTTCACAGACTTGGGATTCAAAACAAGACCTCAAACGATTCGTTCACAAAGCGCGGATTATACTGGAAACAACGAATAAACCCACCAGCGAGCCTCCGATTGAGGGCCTGAACTGGTAGCTGTGCTGGCAAACAGCGGCGCCTTCGCCAGCGGCAGATTAAGTGCGAGAGAGGTGGAGCTATGGTGGCCCGAACTCCGACACCACCAGGCCTTGAGACTAGTCGATCTGAAGCAGCGCAGAGAGACGATCCGGCTCCATGTAACCCGGCACCAGTCGACCGTCAGGAAATATCAATGCCGGCGTCCCGGTAATGCCTATTTCATTACCCAGCGCATAGTGCGCCATGACTGGGCTATTGCAATCTCTGGCGGGTATATTCTGACCGTTCTTGGCCTGGGTGAGGGATTTATGGCGATCATCGGAACACCATACCGAAATCATTTTATCGTAGGAACCCGCCTGCTCTCCGCCGCGGGGATAAGCCATGTAGCGAACTTCGATGCCGAGGGCTAACAATTCCTCGAGGTCGCGATGCAGGGCACGACAGTAGGTGCAATCGACATCGGTAAAAACCGTGATAGAGGTTTTGATTTTATCCGGGGAAAAAATAATCTTCTGCTCATCCGGCACCGCCTGAATCTTTTCTATAGTGCGCAGCTGGCGCTTGTTTGCAGACAAGTTACGCAAACCCTCGGCACTGGTCTTATACATATCACCGGCAAACAGATAGTCGCCGGAGATATCGCTATAGAGTATCTCGCCGGTATTGAGCTCGACTTCGAACATATTCGGCAGGGCTGTTGCCGTAATATCCATTATCTGCAATTGATTCTGGGAAGAGACTTCGAGGGCTTCAACCAACTTTTCTCGCAGCATCTTGTTAGCGGCATCCTGCGCCTGGGAGATTGTGGCGATCAGTGCAACCAGGACCAGTGCGGATGTCAGCAGTAATTTTTTCAAGGTGAATCTCCTAGTTTTAACCCCAACACAGCCGAATTGCCCCCTTCACGGCCCTTTCATACCCGCGCATCTCGCTAGATTATAACCGCAATTTGCAGCCAATAGACCGGAAAGTAGCCAAAGTAATTCATAAAAGCATTATTTCCCAGGCTCTGCGACTCATTATTATTGTCGGCAGAAACAAAAATGAGAAGACTGTGGCTCACAATCTTCTCATTATGGCCCGTGCACACACCGCCTTGGCGCTGTAGGTGCAGGGCAGTCGCTGGCTGCCTGTGACTAGCTGGGCTTCTTTTCCAGCTTCTCGGTAATTCTGGCTTTACGGCCGGTGAGTTCTCTAAGGTAATAAAGCTTGGCCTGGCGAACATCGCCGCGACGCTTCAATTTGACACTGTCTACCAACGGGCTATAGGCCTGAAATGACCTTTCCACACCCACGCCGTGAGAAATCTTGCGCACGGTGAATGATGAATTTAAACCACGATGGCGTCTGCCGATGACCACGCCTTCAAATGCCTGCAACCTTTCCCTGCCGCCTTCCTTGATTTTAACCTGCACCACAACGATATCACCCGGTCCAAAATCTGGCAGTTGTTTCGACATCTGCTCCTCTTCGATCCGCTGGATTATCTTGTTCTTAATCATCGTCTTGCTCCTGAACCAATTCCGCTAACCGCTCAATTTTTAAGTAGTTAACCATGTAATTTCGCTGCCATTCGATGGCAACTAGTTGTTGCTGGCTAATGTTGGTAATCAGTGGTCCCAACTAAGCCTGCTTAATATGTCGATATTCTTCTTTAAACTGCGCCAGCAGTTCCTGCTGTTCCTCATCGAGCGTCATCGCAGCCAGCAACTCGGGTCGTTTTAACCAGGTCGCACCCAGACTCTGTTGCAATCGCCAGCAACGAATCGCTGCGTGATCGCCGCTGAGCAAAACCGGCGGCACCTGTGCACCAGCGAAACTCTGAGGCCGGGTATAATCCGGGCTATGCAATAGGCCATCGGAAAAACTATCCCGTCGTGCCGAGTCCTCATCACCGAGGGCGCCAGGGAGAAACCGGATCATGGCATCTATTAACGCCATGGCTGCAATTTCACCACCGCTAATTACAAAATCACCCAGCGAGATTTCTTCGTCAATCTCGGCGTCGATTACCCGGGCATCGATACCCTGATAACGACCGCATACCATCACCATCTTGTCGCTCTTTGCCAACTCGAGTATAGCTTGCTGGGTCAGCGGCCGGCCTTGTGGTGACAGGTAAATCACCTTGCATACGGCGCTACCCTGGACTCCATTAAGCAGATCATTCTTCGCCGCCTTGATCGCGGCGAGCAATGGCTCAGTCTTCATCAGCATACCCGGACCGCCACCGAAAGGCTTGTCGTCCACGGTGCGATGCCGGTCCGTGGTGAAGTCTCTGGGATTCCAGTAATCCAGAGCCACCAGGCCCTCGCGCACGGCTCGGCCACTGATGCCATAATCCGTTATGGCGGAAAACATTTCCGGAAACAGGGTGATCAAGCCAATCTGCATGGAACCCTCTCTCAACCAGCCCTGCCGCCTTCACCAGGGTTTCGATCCAGTGCGCTAGCCAGGGCAATCGATCCAGGTCCCGTCACTGTTTAATCCAGATAGTCGGATTCCCAGTTAACCATGATGGTGCTGCCATCGAGATCAACTGCGACGATGACGGTATCTACCAGGTAGGGAACCAGTCTTTCCCTGTCATCGAGACTATCCTCGGTCGGAGCTATCACCAACACATCATTGGCGCCAGTCTCCATCAATTTTGTTACCTGCCCGAATAGCTCTGCCTGCTGATTGACTACTTTCATCCCCAGCAACTGATGCCAGTAGAATTCGCCAATAATCGGTTCCGGCATGGTGTCGGCCATCACCGACAACTCGACACCGGTGAGTTGCCTGGCTGACTCCGGATCGTCGTAGCCATCGACGTGTACCAGCAATCCCTTCGGCTGGCGGCGAAACTGGTCTATCTTGAAAGTCTTCTGGTTTTGATCGATTACGGCCAGCAACTGGGGGTAATCGAGTATGTTCTCCGGTGGCGTGGTAAAGGAATTCAGCTTGAGCCAGCCCTTGAGGCCGTGAATCTTACCGAATTGGCCTAAGACCACCAGCTTCCCATCATTGTCCAGGCTAGCGGTCATATGTCAGTTGCCCGACTTCAGCTAATTAAGCTTTGGCGCCAGAGGCAGCTACAACCTTTGCCAGGTTAGAAACACGAGGGCTAAGCTGTGCTCCCTGGGATTGCCAGAAAGCCAGGCGCTCCTGATCCAAGCGCAGCCGTACTTCCTGCCCCTTGGCGAAAGGATTGAAGAAGCCAATACGCTCGATAAAACGGCCGTCGCGGGCATTGCGTCTGTCAGCCACCGTGATGTGGTAAAAAGGCTTCTTCTTAGCACCACCACGAGCCAATCGAATCGTGACCATAAATAGTTCCCATTTAATAAATGTGTAATGAGTATGCAGGCTGGCGGCGTGGCTTTGGCACACGCAGATTGGCCCGAATAAAAAGGCGGGTATTCTATGTTAAATAGGGGCTTATTGGAAGCCTTATCGAAGCCCTGACCCGACACCACCAAGCTCAGTATTTCCGGGGCTTCTGCGCTGATAAAGCATGACAGAGAAATAGCCCGTTTGCTGCTGCTAAATCGGGTAGTGGACTAAAGGCGCAACAGTGAAGGCGCGCTGGGTTGGTAGGTCCTGTTGACTCAACAATTAAGGCGTAGCACCGAGTGACCGAGGGAGACCGTTTCCCAGGGCTCCCGACCGAGTGAGGGAACCCGGGAGGGGGGCAAGCCGCTGAAACAATAGGACCCACCAACCCGGTGCGCTCCACAAAGCTACTTCATAATAGGGCGACAGTCAGCTTCGACACCTCGGGTAATTAGGTATTGAGTCTTTGCCGGGGTGCCTCAGCATCAGACCTTTCTCCTTAACAGATTTGAAAACACCTAGAACCGAGGAAAACCACCGCCGGCGGGGGGGAGTCCGCCGGGGCCACTAGGGCCACGCAAACCATCGAGGCCTCGCATCATGTTGGCCATGCCGCCACCTTTCATCTTTTTCATGACCTTCTGCATTTGCTTGTGCTGCTTCAGTACTCGATTCAGGTCCTGGATCTGGGTGCCTGAGCCCTGGGTTATTCGGCGTTTGCGGGAACCGTTGAGGATGTCGGGGTTTTGTCGTTCGCGCAGGGTCATGGAGCAGATGATGGCTTCCATGCGTCGAAATTGTGAGTCGTCTACCATCTTCGTGGTAGCCGGCGGCAGTGCCCCCATGCCCGGCATCTTATCCATGATACTGGCAACACCCCCCATGTTCTGCATCTGTTGCAATTGCTCCTTGAAGTCTTCCAGGTCGAAGCCCTTGCCCTTCTTGATCTTGCGAGCCAGCTTCTCGGCCTTGACCTTGTTGACTTTTTTCTCGACCTCCTCGATCAGCGAGAGCATATCTCCCATGCCGAGGATGCGGGAGGCTATACGCTCCGGATAGAAAGGCTCCAGGGCATCGAATTTCTCGCCCATGCTGATGAACTTGATGGGCTTACCGGTAATGTGACGCACCGACAGGGCCGCACCGCCGCGCGCATCGCCATCGGCCTTGGTCAGCACCACACCGGTCAACGGCAGTGCATTGTTGAAGGCCTTGGCGGTGTTGGCCGCGTCCTGGCCGGTCATGGCATCGACGACGAACAGGGTCTCGATCGGGTTCAGCAGGGAATGTAACTGCTTGATCTCATCCATCATCTCCTGATCGATGGCAAGCCGACCCGCTGTGTCAACGATCAACACATCGACAAATTTGCGCTTCGCCTCACTCAACGCCGCCGCCGCAATATCGACAGCCGATTGGCTGCTGTTGCTGGCGAAGAATTCTACTTCGACTTCGGTGGCCAGGGTTTGTAGTTGCTGAATCGCCGCCGGGCGATAGACGTCGGCACTCACCACCATCACCGACTTTTTCGCTTCCCGTCGCAAGCGATAGGCAAGTTTGGCCACGGTGGTGGTTTTACCGGCGCCCTGTAGACCCGCCATTAAAACCACCGCCGGTGGTGTGGTCCTGAGGTTTAGCTCGGCGTTCGCTGAACCCATGAGGCTGATCAGTTCGGCCTCGACAATTTTTATGAAGGCCTGGCCGGGACTGAGGCTGCTGGCAACCTCCTGCCCAACGGCACGCAAGCTGACGCGATCGATAAAGTCCTTGACCACGGCCAGGGCAACATCGGCTTCCAGCAAGGCACGGCGTACTTCCCGCAGCGCTTCCTGAATATTGCTCTCGCTAAGGTTTGCCTTAGCCGTGAGTTTTCTTAATGTGCCGGAGAGTCGTTCTGTTAAATTATCAAACAAAGCTGAAACCACCTGTCATGCATTGCTGCGCTGGTCGCTGCCCATCCCGCCGATAATAGCTGCTTTATCGTTACATGGAGGCAACAGCGCTGCATTATAGCCAAATCCCGCCGTCTTAAAATAGGAGTTCAAGTAGTCGATTACTTGTGCAAAACTTTCTATTACCCTATTGTCCCTATCTCAAGCACCTGAGCGCATCGAACCACATGCAAGTGACCATCGTCTCCGGCCTTTTCGCCGTCTGCTTCTACCTGATCGGTTCAGTGTTTCAGGGGCTCAACTTTGCCTTCGACAAAGACACCCGCAGCAAGGTGTTTACCTTCGGCACGATGGCGGTGATTGCACACGGCATCAGCGCCTATGGGGTCATTCGAACTGCCAGCGGATACCATTTCGGTATTTCAGAGATCAGCACACTGATTGCCGTTTCCATCTCCCTGCTGGTGTTAATCAGCAGCATACGCAAGCCCCTTGAGAACCTGTTCCTGGGTCTGTTTCCACTGGCTAGTATTACCATCATCGCATCGCTGACTATTAACAGTCAGTTTCCGCCGACGGCCATGAGTGGGGGGCTCGCCAGCCATGTCCTGTTATCGATATTGGCCTACAGTTTTATTAGCATCGCTGCGCTGCAGGCCGGTTTTCTCGCCTATCAAAATCATCAACTCAAACATGGTCATGCCGGTGGCTTGATCAGCAAACTACCACCATTGCAGGACATGGAGGAGTTTTTGTTTGAACTGCTATGGGTGGGTCAGATTCTATTGAGTCTCGGCATCGTTGCCGGACTGTTGTTCATCGACAATATCTGGGGTCTCGATGGTGTCATCCACAAGACCTTCTTTTCCATACTCGCCTGGATAGTTTTTGCCGTCCTACTTTGGGGCAGACACCGATTAGGCTGGCGAGGCAATACTGCCATTAAGGGAACCCTGAGCGGTTTCGCACTGCTAATCGTCGGTTTCTATGGCGTCAAGTTTGCGTTGGAATATATCATCACCTAGCCCTGGTTATCGCGAGCCACCTACCCTTGCACGATTATTTCCTAAGGAACCTCTGGTCAATTCGATGAACACTGACGATTCTTCATTAGCGATGCTGTCGGGTTTTTTTGTACTGCTGATGGTTGCTTCTGCGTATTTCTCTGGCTCCGAAACTGGAATGATGCGTCTGAACCGATACCGCTTAAAGCATCTGAAACGCACCGGACATACGGGGGCTTCTCGCGTAAGCAAGTTACTCGAAACGCCAGACAGAATTCTCGGCGTTATCCTAATAGGCAATAACTTCGTTAATTTCCTGGCNGCATCCATCGCNACTTCNATTACCATCCTGATACTGGGAGAACCGGCACCTCTNGTNACGGCAGTTGTACTCACCCTGGTAGTACTGATATTTGCNGAAGCCACACCGAAGACAATTGCTGCGCTCTATCCNGANAAGGTTGCCTACCCNTCCAGTCTGCTTCTTAATGTTTTGCTGAAGCTTCTCTATCCCGTGGTCTGGATAGTGAATTTTATATCCAACGGACTGGTTCGGATGCTTGGCTTTAAATCCAAAATTGACGATAGCCATCAGCAGCTTAGTCCCGATGAATTACGTACCGTTGTCGATGAGTCCAGTGGTCGTATACCGCGGCGACGGCAGGGCATGTTGCTGAACATACTGGATTTGGAAAAGGTTACTGTAAACGATATCCTGGTGCCAAAGAACGATATTGTCGGCCTCGATATCGAAGACGATATTGACGACATCCTCCAGCAAATCGGCAGCGCCCAGCACACACTGCTGCCCATGTACAAACAGAAAATCGACAATATTATCGGCATCCTGCATCTGCGTAGCGTCGGCAAACTGATCCAAGTAGAGAAGTTAAACAAGGCCTCCATCATCCAGGAGACCATGGAGCCATATTTCATTCCCGAAAGCACACCCCTGCACACCCAGTTATTCAACTTCCAGAACAAGAAACTACGCATGGCCATGGTTGTCGATGAGTATGGCGCCGTCCAAGGCCTGGTCACACTGGAAGACATTCTGGAGGAAATTGTCGGTGAGTTTACGACCGACCTGGCAGCCAGCAACAAAGAGATTCACGAACAGGGCGAAGGTGTTTTCCTGATTGGCGGCTCCGCCAGTATCCGTGACATTAATCGCATACTCTCCTGGGATCTGGATAGCAGCGGCGCCAAGACCTTGAATGGCTTACTGACGGAAATCTTGCAATCGATTCCGGATTTCGCGGTGGGAATCGAGCTCGACGGCTATTACGCGGAAATCGTACAGGTTAAGGACAACGTGATTCGCACCGTTAAAATGTGGAAATCGGACTCTGCACCGGTGGCTTAGGCGATTTAAGGAAGCACTGATCAATTCGATCTGATTATGACGGTGTCCAGCGAGTGAAACTGCTCCAGGTCAGGCAAATTCCAGGAAGAAATACTACAAACCTGATCACCAGAATCTGATTTTACGGCGAGTGAAAGCTGGTAGTTACCGGGAACATCGAACTGCCAGACCTGCCACTGTGACGCATCATCTTGCCGTGCGTCCTCGAATTTTATTTCTACCTGACCCGCTGCTGGAAATGAATAGCTGAACTGTTGTAATGGGATCGCAAGCCCTAGACCACAAGCCTTGATATAGGCTTCCTTCAGAGTCCACAGCTGATAAAATCGATGCAGGCGTCGGCTCTGATTCAGCGCCAACAAGTCGGCAACTTCCTGCCCGGAAAAAAACCGCTGCGCAATTCTTGCCACTCTTCTGGGCTTGTCGCTGCTTTCGATATCGACTCCGATGGTCTCGAGTTTCGAGATCGCCAATACCAATCTGTCACCGGAGTGGGACAGATTGAAATACAGACCGCGGGAATTTTGTGCAGGATCGAGCGCTGGCTTGCCGTGGCCATTTTGTATGAAGCACCACTGTGCGGGAGCAAACTCCTCGAGGTACTGACTGAGTACGCTGCACATCAGAAATCGGCCCAGCAACAGCTGTTTTCTGTGCCTGTCGAAATAGAAACGTTGGAAACGAAGCCGTTCCTCATCCGTTAACCAGGGCAGACATTGCTGTTTCAGTTCATGTAGGGAAAAGTCCCGATGCTGGCAATGCCACAGGTGAATTTCAGAATCGATAATCTGCACGGCTATCCGGCCTCTCTGCCTAACTCGGCCAGATCGGTCACACAATGCAGCCGCTTGCGTGATATGCGTGTTTCGCCGGGGTAGGCGAAGGCATTGTTGACAAATTTTATACCGTCCAGATCGATAGACTGATTGATATGGCTATGTCCGTAAATGTGAATAGCGGGTTGCAGTCGCATCACCTGATTGCCGAGACCATTACTGCCCAGCACTGGATAAACTCTTCTGCTTTCCCGGGGAATGCTTGCTGGCATAACATCTATCCTGGGGAGAAAATGAGAATAGCTGATCAGCAACTTGCCATTGCTAGGTGGCAGGGGCAAATTCTGCTCGAGGAAATGCTCGCAGATGGCCGCGCTGCTGTTTAGCTTGGCCGGCCAACGGCAGGCGCGAAAGTCTCGCCAGGCACGCCGCAGATATCGATCGGGTTCGCCAAAGGAAAAATCATACCAGGATAGCAGGGGCACGAAGTCGACACTTTCATGTTCAAACCGTGAGGTACGTATGCCTGTCGCCTTGCATAGTTCATTGATGGCATCGAACTTCCGCAATGAGCAATCGAATTCTTCGTCGTGCAGCCACAACTCGTGATTTCCCGGTACAAAAAGCACCTGCAGAAATTTTGATTGCAGAGATTCGAAAACCTGTCTTAGCAAGCCGATGCTATGGGACACATCACCGGCTAATACCAGAATGTCGTTTCGATATTCTTCTGCGTTCAAATTCAGCACCCAGCGCAGATTCTCCGGATAATCCACGTGAACATCAGACAGAGCAAATACACGCATAGACTCGACTTACCTCGAAACCGGGGTGAAAATTGGCTGCAGGCCTAGGCGGCCACCCTGCTTGAGGACCTCTGAATAATACAGTGATGCCTTTAATCCTTTTTCACCATGTGTGACTGGATAAATTCGGCCAATAACAGGTAGTCATCCCTGCGTGGATCAGACCGACGCCATGCCAATTTCCCGGCTCACATTTTCACTACTAAAATGTTTAAGCTGCAGATGGGTATCACCCAACACGTTCGCTTGC
>PCCP01000051.1 GCA_002731775.1 Gammaproteobacteria bacterium | reverse complement strand
CTTGCCTTTGGCTCCACCATGGTAAAATGGGGGTGTGCTGCCGGTGGAGCGTTCCGAGTTCATCCGCGGTTTCGCGGAAATCGACTACTACAATCAAAGCAAAATAATTGTCGACGACGTCGCGTTTTCCTGGATCGGTTCTGTGTTCTTCGTGGAGCTGGGTAGCAAAATTATCTTCGATCAGAACATTTTTCTTTCGGTGATTCCTCAAATTCTGAGCTTGGTCATAGGACTATTGTTAGCACAAACTATCTCTGCCTCATTGGCGGCCCGCTTTACCGGTAACTATGAGTGACATGAAAGTATTTTGATTGGATTCGGCATGTTGGGGCATGCCGAGAGGAATATCTACTTACCCCGGCAGATATCCAGTGAATAATTACTAAACCTTCATATGAGGTTTTAGCGCCTCCAGTCTAAACTCAATTTCTGCTATCTGCTGGGTCGAAAAACTATATACACCGCGACGTGATTTTGTAGTTTTAAACACACCGCGTTTTTGCATCACGTACAGCCGTACCCCGGGGATCAGATTATCCAAATTCTGAATCAGTAGAAGTTTGCTATAACACTCTCGTAATTCTTCCTCTCGCCCCTGCTGGTGTAATTGCCACAGCCGCGCATAGACATCACCGTACATGACTCCTCCGGTCATAACACCATCTGTGCCGATGCGCATTTCGTAGAGCCAGCCACGACCGAGAGTGGCGCCAAACACGCTCTTTATGGGATCAGGCTGGTAGGCCTGTAGTGCCAGCATGCGTTCGTGCACGCGGCCATATTCTTCCTTGATATAACCACATTGCGGTAAGTCCCGTGCCAGTTGTACCAGGAATTCAATGGTGAGTTCGATATCCGGGCCACCACTGGTCTGGACGAAAATTGGCCTGTCGGTTATCTCACACAGGGCCGCATAATAGGCGTGAATTTCCGCAAGTGAATTCGCCGAGGTGGGTGGGATCGCGATCATGCCGTCGGGAGATAACGACTCTGCAACCTTCGCATATTGCAACATGCCCGCAGTGTCCTGGGCCTGCACCCCCAGCACCAGCACCATGTCACGACCACGATTGGCTGCCGCCAGCACTTCAAATCCCCGTACCCGTTCTTCGACGCTGAGATAGCGTTGCTCACTGGAGTTTTGTGGCCACACCACGCCCTGCACGCCACATTGATCACAGAACGCCACTTCCTGCGCCAGGTCTTCGTAATCGACTTCCCCGGCTTCGGTATAGGGTGTGCTCAGTATCATCAGTGCCCCCCGCATGGCCTTACCGTTGGCGGAATACAGAGACCTAAAAGGCATAGCAGCGGTGGCGGCGATGCCGGCGAGACATTGACGGCGGGTTAAGTAGGGATTGAGTGGCATTGTGTGTTTCCTCCCGGCGGCAGTTCCTGTTACATTAATTCCCGGTTTTCGAGCGTTGCGATTGCGTACTTACTCCCTATAATCAGGCAGCCTTCGATAAGGGTTCAGAATCATTTTACTCGCATTATCAAGCCGTCGATCAACTTGGTTTTTCGAATTTGCGTCGACTTAATTCATGCTCGATCGCACCAACATTTTTTCCAGCGTGCCTCTGGCCGAGAGTAACTTGCTTTCCAAAATCCCCAGCTCCTCGTCGCTGTCATCAGTCAAGCCGTCGCGAAAGACTCTGACACATTCATTGACCACTTCGGTAAAGCTGGAATAGAGCCTTTAATGAGCAAAAGATCGGGTTTTCCTTCGGTTGTACGCCCTGACGAATTATCAATGAGTTCGCTCAAGCGGGACTCGATTCTATCAATGTCCCGAGATTATGCCGATATGGCGCAATATTCAATACGATCGAGGGCCCATAGTGTTTCGCTTTGTCGATTTACTTTTTTTACAGCGCAATAAGCGGTTAGAATCTTGATATCGATGTAATCATGGTTACGGGAGTGTTTCGCATGAGCTGGAAAACAAGGATAACAATGCCGACTGCAGGCCTGAGAATCGTTGTGGGCATCTGTGCAGTCATCTTTATCACCGGCTGCGAACGCCAGCAACAAAGCAGTCCTGAGGCGGGAGAAGCCGCCCCGGGGGCGGAGGTAGTGCAACAGGCCATCCCGGCTGTAGCAGAGGGTGACTGGCAAGCTTACGGCGGAGACATCGGCAATACAAAATATGCCGGTCTCGACCAGATTAACCGGGCTAATGTCAATCAACTGGAGATTGCCTGGCGTCGACCCGCCCTGGATCAGTACTACCGTGATATTAACCCCGATCAGCGCTTCTCTCCGAGCTGGCAGTCTGCCCCGATAATAAAGAACGGCATCGCCTACATCCCTAATGGCGTTGGCCTGGTGGAAGCCTTCAACCCCGGCACTGGCGCAACTGTGTGGGTGCAGGAGCCGATTGGCGGTGCCGAGGGACTTCCTGGTGCGCCGACCAGGGGCGTTGCCTACTGGAGCGATGGCGACGATGAGCGCATCCTGGTCCAACGCGGCACCTTCCTGTCGGCACTCGATGCGAAGACCGGCGCCCTGCTTACCAGTTTTGGCGTAGACGGGCTTGTCGATCTGCAATTGATGCCACCAGAATTCGAGCGCTTCCGCTGGGGTGGCGTGCCGATGGTGGTGGGTGACGTGGTGATTATCGGCCAGTCTATGTCCGACACCTTCTCCAACAAAGAGGCTTTCCGTGGTGATGTCCATGCCTTCGATGTGCGCACCGGCATCCTGCGCTGGACCTACAATACCATTCCCCAAGAAGGACAATTCGGCACCAGCACCTGGCAGGACCGTTCCTGGTCCTTTACCGGTCACGCCCCGGTGTGGGCATTGTTCAGCGCCGACGAGGAACTGGGCCTGGTGTATATGCCGATCTCCTCTTCGACCAATGATATGTATGGTGGCCACCGCGTCGGCGACAACCTGTTTAGCCAGAGCATCGTCGCCGTCAATGCCGAAACCGGCGCCCGGGTCTGGCATTTTCAGACCGTCCACCATGGACTCTGGGATTATGACCCGCCGGCGGCGCCAATCCTGATGGATATCAGCGTCGATGGCAGGGATATAAAGGCGCTCACCCAGATAACCAAGCAGGCCTTCGCCTTCGTTCTCGACCGCGAGACTGGAGAGCCGGTGTGGGAAATCGAGGAGCGTCCGGTGCCACAGTCAAATGTGCCCGGTGAGGTCACCTCGCCGACACAGCCATTCCCGACCCGACCGGCGCCATTCGACCGCCAGGGCGCCACCGTCGATAACCTGATTGATTTCACGCCGGAGCTTAGAGCAGAGGCATTGGAGATATTCACTCACTATGTCACCGGACCGCTGTTCACACCGCCCTCCGTAAGAAGTGACGACCCCGATGGCACCCAGGGCACGATCCAGCTACCGGGCTCACAGGGCGGTGGCGATGTGCAGGGCGCAGCCTTCGATCCAGAGACCGGGATTCTCTACATTCCGTCGATTACTTCTCCCTTTGTCGCCGATCTGTTACCAGGCGATCCCGACCTAAGCAATCTAACCTATACCAAGGGATCCAGACGCTGGATCGCAGGACCACAGGGCCTGCCATTGTTTAAACCACCCTATGGACGCATTACCGCTATCGATATGAATACCGGCGAGCATGTGTGGATGGTGCCCAATGGCGATGGTCCTCGTGATAATCCGGCTATAGCCCATCTCGAGCTCGGGCAGTTGGGCTCGCCGGGCAGACCGCCGCCGCTATTGACGAAATCACTGTTGTTTATCGGCGAAGGCCTGACCAACCAACGACCCGGTGGCAGAATCCCTGTCGATATGCCGGTAGAAATTGCCACCAACAGTGGTGGCACGACGTTCCGCGCTTATAACAAGCAGACCGGCGAGATCGAATGGGAATTCGAGCTGGAAGCAGGAACCTCAGGACCGCCGGTGAGCTATCTTCACGCTGGCAAGCAGTACCTAGTCGTTGCCATCGGTGACCGGGTCCACAGCCCGGAACTGGTAGCGTTTACACTGCCCTGATTGATCCCTGCTGAGCTTGGTTTGAAGTTGGACTGTTACTGCATAGTTGGGTTGCACAGGCCAATGATCAAAAAATGGAAACTTCTGGAGCCACCACCATGAAAAAAATCGCTGTTTCGGGCCTGATAATAATATTTGCGGGTCTCACCGCCGCCCAGACACCCGCGCCCGCCACGCTGCCGTTTGCCACCGACGTCACGGCAGAGGAGATAACGAAGTTCATCGATGCTCTGCCCAAAGACCGGGTCAGCGATCGCCCTATTCGTAGCGTCGAAGTAACCGGCGATTACCGGGTCGGTGTCTACGGAGTTTTCCGCCCGAAGGAACTTGCCGGCGGATCAAATCTGCACCAGGTAAACACCACGGAAATCTATTTCATGCTCACCGGCTACGCTACCTTGGTAACCGGGGGCAGCATGACTGACGCGAAGCAGGAAAATGCCAATTGGGTGCGCGGTTCAGGCATTGTCAACGGAGTCAGTCGGCGAGTCGTGCCCGGTGATGTAATAATTATTCCCGGACACACACCCCATTGGTTTAGCGAATTGGAAACTGACATATCCTACCTGATCTTTCGACCCGACCCGGACAATCGAATACCGCTAATCGAATAGGAACACGGCGTCAGTCGTCGCCACAACCTCAGCCAGGTTGTTTCACCGTCCTTAGGTAGGGCTTGATGGTCTCGAAACCGTCGGGATACTTTTCCCTGGCTTCTTCATCGGAAACCGATGGCACGATGATGACGTCATCCCCATTTTGCCAGTTCACCGGAGTTGCCACCTGGTGTTTGGCGGTGAGTTGCATGGAATCCAGCACCCGCAAGATCTCGTCGAAATTCCGTCCGGTGGTCATGGGATAGGTAAGCATCAATTTGATAGTCTTGTCGGGCCCGACAATGAATACGGAGCGAACTGTGGCATTGGTCGCCGCCGTCCTGCCCTCGGAGCTACCCGGCTCCTCTGCCGGCAGCATATTATATAGTTTCGCTACCGCCAGAGTGTGATCGCCGATCATCGGAAAGTTCACGGCATGACCCTGAGTTTCTTCGATATCCTTTGCCCACTCGTCATGATTGCCGACGGGATCGACACTGAGGCCAATAATCTTGCAATTTCGTTTGCTGAATTCGCCCTCCAAGCCAGCCATGTAACCCAATTCAGTGGTGCATACCGGGGTGAAGTCTTTCGGGTGCGAGAACAGCACACCCCAGCCGTCACCTAGCCATTCGTGGAAATTGAGATCGCCATGGGTAGTCTCAGCATCGAAATTTGGTGCTACATCATTAATTCTAAGTGACATGGTGCCTCCGCGTATTCTTCGTCAGTTGTCTAGGCTACATCAGTATCGGGGTAAAACTTCAGACACCTAAGTTGCAGCTTTTTGAGGGTTTTCGCGTCTCTTGGTCGGAAAGAGAACAGGCAGTTTACGCCTGGGCCGAGGGAGCTTCAAGATAATCGTCGGGCTTCATAGCGATCCGGCAGACAGACCGGAGAATGAACACCGAGGAAATCGTGGACCAGGCCTGCAAGACGCTTGCTCTGGATTTTATGACATTATCAAAGCCGGTGTCACCGATTGACTCCTGTTCCAAGCCGAAGACCGATGGGATAAGATGCAACCATGCTACAACATCGCTTCATAGATTCGGCGCGACAGAACCCGGACAAAATCGCATTTATCGACCGCTCTACTGGGCGCGATGTCAGCTACAAACAAACCCTGCTGGCCGCGCTTATTTTGGCAAGACGCTTCCGAAAACTTGAGCGTGGCCGCATCGGCATCATGTTGCCCACGTCCGCCGGCGCCGCCCTCACTATTATCGGTGCCCTCATGGGAGGCCGAACCCCGGTGATGATTAATTACTCCATGGGTGCAGAAAAAAACTGTCGCTACGCACAACAGCAGTGTGATTTTAAAGTCATCGTCACCAGCAAAGTCCTGCTGGAAAAAATAGCTTGCGAGCAATTAGGGGAGATGATCTTCATCGAGGATATCCTCGCCCATCTCAGTGGTTTTGAAAAAACCATCGCGCTGATCAAATCAAAACTTCCCTTGTCCCTGCTAAAACGTTTGACCGGCCCCCTTAATCTCGATAAACCGGCGGTGATACTTTTTACCAGCGGCAGCGAGAGAGAGCCGAAAGTTGTACAACTCACACAGAAAAATATTCTGTCCAACATCGATGCCTTTACCGACATGATGGACATCCGTAGTTTAGACAATATTCTGGCGGTGCTGCCCTACTTCCATGTCTTTGGGCTAACAATCAATCTATGGACTCCTCTGTGCCTGGGCATGACTTCTATCACCTATGCCAGCCCGCTGGAATTCAAGAGCGTTGCCAATATCATCAAGGAGACCAAACCTGAATTACTTGTAGGCACACCCCTGTTCCTCGAGGGATACGTGAAGCAGTCAAAGCCGGGTGATTTCTCAAGTATCAAGCTGGCTGTATCCGGCGCCGACAAATGTCCGGAATCCTTGCGCGTACTGTACCGGGAAAAACATGGCATAGAAATCTTCGAAGGCTATGGCACCACGGAAACGTCCCCGGTTATTTCCGCGAATCCTCGTAACCATAATAAACCTGGCAGCATCGGCATTCCGCTGCCGGGCACCGAGGTAAAGATCGAGCATCTCGAGACCGGCGACCCCTGTGGCCCAGGAGAAATTGGCAAGATACTGGTGAAAGGCGAGGGGGTAATGCAGGGATATCTCAATGACCTCGAAGAATCTTCTCTGAAGATAAAATCAGGATGGTACGACACCGGTGATCTCGGCTACATGGATGAGGATGGCTATATCTGGCACCGGGGCCGCCTCAAGCGCTTCGTGAAAATCGGTGGAGAAATGATCTCCCTGGTGATGGTGGAGGAAATCCTCAACGAGCTTACACCAGAGGCAGTACAGTGCTGCGCGGTAGAACTCCCCGATGCCAGGCGCGGGTCCAAAATTGTGGCAGTCACCAGTCTCGAGATCGACTCGCAGGAACTCGGTAAACGCTTAGCTGCCGAGTTGCCCAACCTCGCACTACCGAAGAAATACGTCGTGATTCCCGAGTTCCCCCGCATGGGCAGCGGTAAAACAGATTTTCGCGGCCTCACCAATCTGGTTCTGCAGATGGAAGACGAATCTCAGGCTCAAGCGTAGAGGTGGCAGGCCACCTTCCGGTCCACATCTTTCAGCTTGATTAACTCAGGCGTACTCTGCACATGAGCCAACACTACAAAACTCGAGGCGTCGGTGGCGCGACTCGCATTCAATTGTGGAGGTTCTTCTCTCAAGGTAATGGTGATGCTGTTGCTCTCGATATTTATGGCTCCGCTGCCGAGACCACTTGCGGTGCTGCCTGCCGCTACCGACAACAAATAGAGTAAAACCGACATTGCTAGCAGCGTGTAGAAGGCATACAAACCAAGCTGCTTGCCAGCTGAGCGGGTAAAGGCCTGATCCCCGCTCACTTGTGCCGTTCCCGCTTCTGCCATTGATGTCTCCCTATACGCCACGAAAATGCTGTGGCCGTCGACTCAAGTCAGGCTGCCAGCAAATTCTGTGCTGCCATGAACAACGCGCCGATGAGCATCAACACACTGGGCAGGAAAGTGAGCATGAAACCGAGGGTCCGTGAGCCTGGATCTTTCACATAACTTCTCAAGTAGATCATGCGACCGATTAGATACACCACCCCGAAGCCAGCTGCATACATAGGATTTCCCAGGTGGCTATAGAGAAAAATAGCCGGCAGAAACACGACCAGTTGTTCGAGCGTATTCTGTTGCACCCGAAAATAGCGCTCGAAAACAGGATCTCCGCTGGTTGCCGGCGCCTTGACGTCATATTTCCCCCGCGCGCGACCTACTAACATCGCAAAAGCGATGTATTGAATAAGTGCCAGGACTACCACAATTATTACTAAATCCATAATTTACTCCCCCTTAGTTAACTAGATATTTACATTTACAATTAATTCGCAGAACCTGAACCTTCTCTAATTATATGTTCAAGATATGCTTCCGAATTAGTGCCGGTGATTATTTTAAAGCTGATATCAGGATGCAATTCCCGCATCCGGGTACTAAGCAAGCCATGCGCAGAATAGATTAATGAATCCAGAATAATATTGTCAGTGTCACAATTCCTGGCAAGCTTGATTAGCCGATCGAAACCAACCAGGAAATTGTCGGTGTGTGAGCGCCGGATTTTTGTGCCGTAGAAGAGGTCTAAGAGATCGAAGTCAGGCCCANNAACCATGGTGAGAAACATTCNGGAGAAAACCTCCGAGTCACCGCTGGCGAACTGCTTCCAGACTTCCGCGAGATCNTCNGAAGACAAACTATTATTNCCCACCGGACCCTGGCTGGAGATGAATAGCATGCCTGATATAGCCCCCAATTGNCGGCGGTTTGCATCTGCGATCTTGAAAAATGTTTCCTGTCGCGCATTTAGTTCGGTTGCGGCGATCGCCTCTGTTTGCTTTTCGGAATGAAGATTATTACGACGCAGTTCTTCGTTATTTTGCGCCAGCACGGACTGTTGAATAAACAGGCCAATCACCAACCACAGAAATGCGAGAAAAGCGAAGGCTCCCTCGAGAAATGCGCCCATCTCAGCTATAGGCAGGTCGAGAAACGATCCCCAACCCACATTCCTGGCGATATATATCCACAGGAAACAAAACCATAAAAAGGTGAGAATCAAGGCAAAGACAATGCGCCAGTCCCGGGGTATATAGGCTCTGTCTGTCTCGTGTTGGAACATGTTATGTCTGTAGTGGTTATTTGCTAAGAAAGCAAGGAGTGTACAGAGTAAAGTGCGCTCTGCACATGGTTAATCCGGCTGACTACCCCTGAATAAGGAGCTAGGGAGCCTACGCAGAGGTCTGGTTGCTGTGCAGGCCGAAGACATCGAATACTTAATCAGAAGGCACCCTAGAGGAATTTTTCAATCAATGTATCGCAAATTAATTCCGCCTCCCCCCACAATACGAAATGGTCCTACCCCTCACATCTAAGAGATGTTGCTGATTTCCCCCTCGAATCCGGTGATTCGACGTGATTTAGCAGTGACTTGGCGTATAATCGCACCCCCAGAACAGGGAAACGGGGATTTCGCCGCTAGACATTTCGGCGCCAAAGCTCGAATCCTGTGGAAGACAGAAGATGACGAAGAAGAAGCAGACCGGGTTTGATTTCGAGCAGGCACTGGAAGACCTTGAAGCATTGGTAAGTTCCATGGAAGAAGGGGAGTTAAGCCTGGAGGACTCTCTACAGGCTTTTGAGAAAGGCATCAAGCTCACGCGGGAATGTCAGGCTGCCCTGAAACAGGCCGAGCAGAAAGTGCAGGTGCTTATCAACGAAAACGGTGACACTGAAGATCTCGAAGTTGAATCAGACTAATCTCTATGAGCTCACAACCTTCCCCTTCGCTGGAAACATTCATAAGCCAGTGCCAGCAGCGTGTGAACCAGACCCTGACCAGCAAGCTCGCGTTTCCACAGGCCAGTGCACAGCTGCTGGCAGCGATGCAATATGCCGGGCTCGGTGCCGGCAAACGCATTCGTCCAGTGTTGGTGTATGGTAGCAACCAGGCCGTGGGCGGAGATCTGGTAGCGGCAGATATAGCCGCCTGTGCGGTAGAGCTGATTCACAGTTACTCCCTGGTCCATGACGATCTGCCTTCAATGGATAATGATGACCTGCGTCGAGGCAAACCGACCACCCATAAGGCCTTCGATGAGGCCACCGCTATTCTGGCGGGAGATGCACTGCAGTCCCTTGCCTTTCAATTGCTCAGCAACGGACAGCAAGCACTTGATGCGGAGACTCTACTAACTATGATATCTCTACTCAGTGAAGCCAGTGGCGCCCAGGGCATGGTTGCGGGCCAGTCTCTCGATTTTGAAGCCGTGGGCAAACAACTGAGCCTGGCCCAACTCGAAACCATGCACAATTTGAAGACCGGCGCTCTCATCAGGGCCAGCGTCTTGTTAGGAGGCTTGAGCCATGGCGACACCAGCGCCTCCCAGCAAGACGCTCTGGGCCAATATGCCCAGGCCATCGGCCTCGCCTTCCAGGTGCAAGATGACATCCTGGACGTAATCGGCGACAGCGCCACTCTCGGCAAGCCCCAGGGTTCAGACCAGCTACGGAACAAACCTACCTATGTTTCGCTATTAGGCCTGGAAGCAGCCCGGACCAGGGCGACACAGTTGGCAAACAACGCGGTAGCGGCCCTCGGGGATTTCAGCGGCAGCGCGGACCGACTGCGAGAGCTGGCCACCTACATCATCCGGCGCCTGCATTAATTGACGATTCCCCGGCACTGCTTTAACTTACTGCCCTCTAAGGGCCCAGAAGTAACTGGAAGACGGACTTCCCGGAGTTGAATAACCACAATGCTCGACGAAATACCAGCGAACAGACCACAGACGCCGCTGCTGGATCAGATAGCCGATCCGGCGGATCTCAGGCAGTTGGAGGTGGCTCAACTCGCCGAATTGGCCGAGGAGCTGCGCCTGTTTCTGCTCTATTGCGTCGGTCAAACCGGCGGCCACCTCGGCGCCGGCCTCGGAGTCGTCGAACTCACCATCGCTATCCACTACGTATTCGATACCCCCACGGACAAATTGATCTGGGATGTGGGACACCAGGCCTATCCCCACAAAATTTTGACGGGGCGACGGGAAGAAATGCTCAACATACGTCAAACCGGGGGTCTGGCCGCATTTCCCAGTCGAGCAGAGAGTGAGTACGATGCCTTCGGCGTCGGTCATTCCAGCACCTCAATCAGTGCGGCTCTTGGCATGATGATGGCGGCCCGGGTTCAGAATCAGGATTTCCACAACATCGCTGTGATCGGTGATGGTGCCATGACTGCGGGGATGGCATTCGAAGCATTGAATCATGCAGGTCATCTGGACCAAAACATCCTGGTGATTCTCAATGATAACAATATGTCGATATCGAATAACGTCGGCGGGCTGTCTAGTTACTTCGCTCACATGTGGGCGAGCAAGCCTTATAATTTTATTCGCAGTGGTGGCAAGCACATGCTGTCCAAAATACCCCTGGCATCGAAAGCGGCACACCGGGCGGAAGAATATATGAAGGGCATGGTCTCACCTGGCACCCTGTTCGAGGAAATCGGTTTTAACTACATTGGCCTGGTCGATGGTCATGACACCGCTGGCCTGGTGGAGATGCTTGGCAACATCAAATCCCTGGGTGGACCGCAGCTTCTCCACGTCGTAACCCAAAAGGGCAAGGGCTACTCGAAATCGGAAAACGATCCCTTCGGTATGCATGCCATTAGCAAGATTGACGCATCCAGCAAGCCCAAAGCAGCCAAAGGGCCAGCTGGCAGCCGCTCTCATTCGGACAGGAAGAGGACGTCGAGCCTACCATCTTACTCCAAGGTATTCGGCGACTGGCTCTGTGATTTAGCCGCGCAAGATGAGCTGATGGTTGGTATTACTCCGGCGATGGGCGAGGGCTCCGGCATGAAGGATTTTGCCGAGCAATTCCCCGATCGCTTTCACGATGTCGCCATTGCGGAACAGCACTGTGTAACCTTCGCTGCCGGTATGGCCTGCAGTGGCATCAAACCGATAGTTGCCATTTACTCGACTTTTTTACAGCGCGCCTACGACCAATTAATTCACGACATCGCCCTACAGGGACTGAATGTACTGTTCGCCATCGACAGGGCCGGCCTGGTAGGCGAAGACGGACCAACCCACGCGGGTAGTTTCGACCTCAGCTATCTACGCTGCATCCCCAATATGATTGTGATGACGCCCAGCGATGAGAATGAAACCCGCAAGCTGTTAAGCACCGCGTATTACCACGTTGGCCCATCGGCCGTGCGCTACCCCCGGGGACAGGGGCCAGGAGCATCTGTAGACAGATCACTGGACACTGTTGCAATCGGCAAAGCCATCACCAGACGCAAAGGCCGTACGGTTGCTATCCTGGCCTTCGGCAGCATGGTCACTCCGGCGCTGGCAGCCGCCCAGAAGCTGGATGCGACCGTGGTAGATATGCGTTTCGTAAAACCCCTGGATGAAGAATGCATTGGTGATATGGCTGCCTCACATCAGCTCATCGTTACCGCCGAAGAAAATGTAATCATGGGTGGCGCCGGATCTGCAGTGAATGAATTTCTGCTGCAGGCAAATTACCAGATCCCGGTTTTAAACCTGGGCTTACCCGACGCATTTCTGGAACAGGGCAAGGTTCCGGAGATGCTGGCGGCTGTTAATCTGGACAGTGAAGGTTTCATCAACGCCATCAGAAACAAACTCAAGCTCTGCAAGATTCAGTCGGAAGCAGTCTAGGTAGCCTGATCCTGTTGTTTGTTACTGCTCTCGTTCAATTTTCTTCTCTAATTTTACAGGCCTCATCGGAACCACTTCATGGCTAAAGCCAGCGCAAGAAACCAACGCCACAAGCAGGCGATGCAACGCAAGAAAGCCCATATTGATAACCGCGTCGCTGCGGCCACCATCGACAAGGGGTTGATGGTGGTGCTCACCGGTGATGGCAAGGGCAAAAGTTCCTCTGCCTTTGGCATGTTGGCGCGCAGCCTCGGCCACGGCCTCAGATGCGGCGTTATCCAGTTCATAAAGGGGGTATGGGAGTGTGGTGAACACATGTTGTTCGAAGACAATCCCCTGGTCGAATTTCACGTCATGAACACGGGATTCACCTGGGAGACTCAGGATCGGGAAAAAGACATCGCGGCGGCCACAGCAACCTGGGAGAAAGCCAATGCCCTGTTAACCGATGCCAGTATTGATGTGGTGATCCTCGACGAAATGACCTACATGTTGACCTACGGCTACCTGGACAAGACAATGGTTCTCACTGCCCTGGAAAATCGACCCCCAGCGCAACATGTCATCGTGACTGGCCGCAACGCATCGAGGGAACTGCTGGCAATGGCCGATACCGTCACCGACCTCAAGGCAAGCAAACACGCATTCGACGCCGGGGTAAAAGTGCAGAAGGGCATCGACTACTAATGGGATCTAGCCTCAACACGGTCACCAGCTCAGCTCCTGTTACTAAATCGGGAATGGCAAATTTTGCAATTTTTTTACTGACAGCCTTTACTCAAACCCTGTTCGCCATGGAGTCCGTAAAAACAGAGTCAGAAGCCGTTGCCGCAATAGATGACGAAGGTTCGTTGGTCGAGCTCGCCGCGCCAGCCAATCGGATCATTAGCCTGGCCCCCTCACTCACCGAATTGATCTATGCAGCCGGTGCCGGCGATAAACTTGTGGGCGTAATTGCATACAGCAACTATCCGGAAGCCGCGAAATCCCTACCCGTAGTTGGTCAGCATGACATGCTGGATATGGAGCGAATCCTGGCACTGCGACCTGACCTTGTGGTGGCCTGGCTCAGTGGTAACCCCAGGGCATCGGTGCGTAGACTCCGGGAATTGGGCCTGAATGTTTATATCGCCGAACCCAGAAATCTGGAATCCATACCCTCGCACATGGAGAGACTGGCCATACTTGCAGGCTCTGAAAGCATCGCAAAACCTGCTGCAGAGAATTTCCGTTCACGACTGCGCGCCCTCGATCACCGATATAGAAACAAGGCGGCAGTTCGCACATTTTACCAGGTCTGGGATAATCCTCTGATTAGCGCCGGTGGTAACGAGCTGATCAACGATATCATCAGTCTATGTGGCGGTGAAAATATTTTTTCCGACATCGATCGGGTGGCGCCGAAAGTGAGCATGGAGGCCGTTCTGGTCAGAAACCCAATGGTTATCATCGCTAGCGGCATGGATATTGAAAGGCCGGAGTGGCTCGATGACTGGAAGAACTGGCCCGCGGTCAATGCCGTCGCCAACAACATGCTCTTTTTTGTGCCCCCCGACCTGGTTCAGCGCCACACACCACGGGCCCTACAGGGTGCGGAAATTATTTGCTCCCAGATCGACCTGGCCAGGTCTATCCCGGCTGGGACTTCCAACTAGCGCGCGGCATATTCGGCAGCGTTATGAAATAACAGCCGGGTACTGACGCGCCCTGCTTCTATCTGAAGCCTCACCCGGCTAAAGCTGGCGAAGGGGATGTGCAGAGGAGTGCTGCGATTCAGGGGCATGCCGAGCACGGTGGGAAGTACCACACGCAACACGCCGCCATGGGTTACGATCAATACATGGCTGCCATCAGCTTTCTGTGACAGCCCCAGCCAGGCACTCAGCACCCGATCTCTGAACGTGAGATAGTCTTCACCGTTGGGGGGGGCGAGTTTCGACAAATCTTCTCGAAACGCTTTAAACTGCGGTGCCGCCAGCTTTCGCCACTCACTCAGCAACATGCCATCCCAGTCGCCATAATCAATTTCCTGCCAGCGCTCATCGATCAGCAGCTTAAGATCAAGCTGATTAGCCAGCTTCTCGGCAAAGCCGCGACAGCGTTGCAAGGGCGAAGAAATGATGTCGGTCCACTGGCTTGTCACCGCAGTTTGACCGTTGACGAGGCCGGGGACCGTTGCCAGCTGCATCTGTTGCCAGCCCAGTTTGCTCAAGGGATGATCCACCCGCCCACGTAAAACTTCGCCACCCTCAGGCTCGCCATGGCGCATGAAATCGACAACTATATTCTTCTTACTGGATGCCAAGACTCGCTGCTCTTTGTTGACAAAGACCTACTTCATATGACCGAGTTTATTCACCTTCACCGCCAAATAATTTTCGTTATGGGGATTTGATTCGGTGTGAATGGGCACGACGTCAACTTTTATTCCCATCTCTTGCAATGCCGCTACCTTGCGCGGGTTGTTGGTCATGAGGCGAACGCTCTTGACCTGAAAGTATTCGAGCATGGGCTTGCAGATTTTGTACTCGCGGCTATCTGCCTCAAAACCGAGCTGCTCATTTGCTTCCACCGTGTCGGCGCCGGAATCCTGCAGGGCATAGGCCTTGATCTTGTTTAACAGACCGATGCCCCTGCCCTCCTGGCGCAAATACAGGATCATGCCACGCCCGGCTTCGGCAATACTCTCCATGGAGCAGCGCAGTTGCGCACCGCAGTCACAGCGCAGGCTAAACAAACAATCACCCGTGAGACATTCGGAATGTATACGACAAAGCAGCGGCTCATTGTCACCCGCTACCGCCCCCCCTGAATGTAACTCACCCAGCAACAGGGCGACATGTTCTTTACCGGTTTCCTGATCTTTGAAGCCGTGTATTATGAACTGCCCCCATTGAGTGGGGAGGACGGCGGAAGCTACAAATTTTACGGTCAACAGATTTTCCTCTAAAAACTTATCACTCATTCCCACGCAGGACTCTCAAATCGAAAATACCGCGATGGCCTGAATGCACAGGGCCGCCATTATACCTGCTAATACATCATCTAGCATGATTCCGAGACCACCCTTAAGCTCTTTATCCACCCAACTAATTGGCCAGGGCTTGACGATATCCAGCAGCCGGAACAAGCCGAAGCCCAGCAGTACCCAGAACCAGCCCGCTGGCGCCATGAACATGGTTATCCAGTAACCGACAAATTCATCCCAGACGATGCCGCTGTGATCATGCACCCCCAGATCCGCCGAAGTCTTGCCACACAGATAGATGCCCAGGACAAATGTCAACACCAGAATCAGGCCATAGACGAGGGCTGAAAGGGGCGGCAACAACAGGTAAACGCCCACTGCCACGAGGGTCCCAGCCGTTCCAGGTGCCTTGGGAACGGTGCCACTGCCAAGGCCGAAGGCCAGAAAATAAACCGGGTGGCGCCAGATTGATTTAACTGGAACTGGTTTAACTGTAGTCACGTTTTAGTGGTTTCCAAAGTGATCATAGGATTTTGTCGATACTGGCAACTCGGAGCCCGAAGCATCGATACAGATGATCTCGCTGCCCCGAATGACCTCACCTATACAGGTGACCTTCGTATTCAACGCCAGGGCTGCCTGCTCTAGCGCCTGGCAGGATTTCGGTGGCACCGTGAAACACAGCTCATAATCGTCACCGCCATAGAGCGCAGCCTGCATCCGATTATCCACCGACATACAGGCTATGGCCGCATCAGAATAGGGAAACAGATTAACCCGCAATTGTGCTCCCTTGCCACTGGCGGTGACGATATGTTTCAGGTCGCCGTAGAGGCCATCGGAGATATCGATGCCGCTGCTCATGATCGAGGCACATGCCTGAGCCAGCTCCAACCTGGGTTTCGGCTGATAATAAGCCTGCTTGAAATACTCGAAACAGGACGCAGAAGGCTGCGATTTATTTAATGCAAAGTTTCTGCCCAGATGAGAGTCGAGTCCGAGGCTCGCCAGCGCGATAGCACCGTCGCCGAGAAAACCGCTGACGTAGATTCTGTCACCCACCTCGGCGCCATCCCGCCGCAGTACTCTATCCGCATCGACGGTCCCCTGTACCTGGATAGTAATGCTCAACTCACCGTGAGTGGTATCACCGCCTACCAGTGGACACTCATATTTTCTGGCCAGATCCAACAGTCCCTCACTGAAACCCTGGAGCCAGGCCCCGTTCGACTCTGGCAGCACCAGGCCCAGGGTAAAACAAAGCGGCGTGGCAGCCATGGCCGCGAGGTCGCTGAGATTCACCGCCAGTGCCCGCCGGGCAATCAGTGCAGGCTCGGCCGTCGCAGGAAAATGGACTCCAGCAAGCAGCGTGTCCATGGAAATTGCCAGTAGTCGATTCGGTGGCAACTGTAGCAGCGCCGCATCATCCCCGATGCCCAGAACTACCCCGGTGCGGGCAAATCCCAGGCCGGAGTCTACAAAATAGCGTTGAATGATTTCAAATTCTGATTGACTCATTATCGTACTTGAGTGGTTTGACTTTGATTGGGAAGAGTTTGCTTTACTGCAATCGAGGCTACTTCTTTTCGAGTTCCGGCGACCGCAGTATTGGTGCCAGCTTGTCCAATACACCGTTGACGTATTTATGGCTGTCGGTAGCACCGAATACCTTTGCCAGTTCCACCGCCTCATTGATCACCACCTTGTAAGGCACATCGATGCGATAGGCGAGCTCATAAGTCCCCAAATACAAAAGCGCTCTCTCGACTGGGTCCAGTGCACCAACCGCGCGGTCCAGTAATGGATTCAGATGGGCATTGAGTTGGTCGACTCGCTTGGGAATTTCAGGAAACACTTCGGAAAAATAGTCCCAGTCAATTTTCCCGGGATTCTCTTGCCGAAACTCTGCTTCGATCACCAGAGGCTCAGTCTGTGCGATCTGCCACTGATAGAGTGCTTGCAATATCAGGCGGCGTGCCTTGCGGCGTTGAGCGAGAGAGAGTTTTGGTCGACTGTTTCTGCCAGAGTTATTGCTGCCAGCGCTCACCTAAGTCTCCAGCTGACGCATTAAGCTGAGCATCTCCAGTACAGCGCTTGCAGCTTCGGCACCCTTGTTGCCGGCCTTGTTGCCGGCCTTGGTACCAGCGCGTTCGATAGCTTGCTCGATGTTGTCAACGGTGAGAACACCAAATCCTACGGGTTTGCCGCTGCCAAGACTGGCCTGGCTGAGCCCTTTCACACATTCGCCGGCCACATATTCGAAGTGAGGTGTGCCACCACGGATGACAGCGCCGAGGGCAATGATGGCGTCGAAGCGATCGCCCTCGACCATCTTTGTTATCGCCAGTGGCAATTCGTAGGCGCCAGGCACCTTGACGATGGTGATGTCTTTGTCCATGACGCCATGTTTGGCCAAGGTATCGAGGGCGCCAGCAAGCAAGTTGTCGACAATAAAGCTATTGAATCGCGCCACCGCTATACCATAACTGGCCGCGCCATTGTTGTAATTACCTTCGATTGTCTTGACGGTGCCCATGTCTGCTTCCTGCCAGCTAGCGCCTCACATTTACGGAATTTTATATTGAACGAAATCGACAACTTCCAGATCGAATCCTGAGATGGCATTGAAGCGGGCCGGAAAGCTCAGCAGCCGCATCTTGCCAACACCCAAATCCTTGAGTATCTGTGAGCCCGTGCCTATGGTCAGGTCGTTGCCCGGCCTGCTGGTGGCGGTGGTTTCGTCACCCCTGGACAATGCTGAGGCGATGCTATGCTCCAGATCCTGCCCATAATCGTCGCCGGATAATAGCACAGCCACGCCCTTGCCTTCGCTGCCGATTTTTTCCAGTGCGCCGCTGAATGACCAACTGGTGTGTTCTTTATTGAACACTTCACACACGTCTCTAAGCGTATTCGGTATATGTACACGCACCAGGGTCGGTTCGTCGGCACTGATGGTTCCCATGGTAAATGCCACGTGCAGACTGCCGCTGATCGAATCCTTATAGCTGATTACTTCGAACTCCCCGTAACGGGTTTGCAGCAGATTGCTTTCGACTCGGGTCACCGTGTGTTCATTGGCGATGCGGTAGTGAATCAGATCGACTATGGTGCCAATTTTTAAATCGTGCTTGCCAGCAAATTTCTCCAGATCCGGTCGCCGCGCCATGGAGCCGTCTGCGTTCATAATTTCCACGATCACCGCTGCTGGTAAATAGCCCGCCATCCTGGCCAGATCGCAGCCAGATTCGGTATGACCCGCGCGACGCAATACGCCACCAGGCTGTGCCATGATCGGGAAGATATGGCCAGGCTGTACAATATCTTGCGGTGAACTGTTGCGGGCCACGGCTACCTGTATAGTCCGGGCTCTATCCGCAGCCGATATCCCGGTGGTAACCCCACTCGCCGCCTCGATTGAAACCGTAAAGCTGGTGTTAAAAGTCGTGTTGTTCTCGTTAACCATCAATGGCAAATTCAAATACTCGCAACGCTCTGGCGTCAGCGTAAGACAGATCAAACCCCGGGCATTGGTCGCCATGAAATTGATATCTTCCGTACGCACACGCTCGGCTGCGATAATGAGATCGCCCTCATTTTCCCGGTTTTCGTCATCCATCAATATCACCATCTTACCCTGGCGGATATCGTCGATGATCTCTTCTATTGAATTCATTTTCATATTTTCTGCATTAGACGTTCAAGATATCTCGCTACCAAATCTACTTCCAGGTTTACCTCTCGCCCAACTATATAGTCACCGATTATGGTTTCGGTCTGGGTGTGTGGTATCACGTTAGTTGTAAATGTGACACCCGACACTTCGTTAACGGTCAGACTGGTTCCATCGATACAGATAGATCCCTTCGCCGCTATGTATTTGGCAAGTGCAACCGGAACCTCGAACTCCATTCGAATACTTTGGCCGTCGGCTGTGGAGCGGACCAATTTACCCACACCGTCTATGTGTCCACTTACGATATGGCCGCCGAAGCGACTTGTCGCCAGCATCGCCTTCTCGAGATTAACCCTGGAACCTGGCTTCAGTGATCCGAGTGTTGTGCAATTCATGGTTTCAGCAGAAACATCTGCGGCAAAGCAGCCAACACCCAGCTCTACAACGGTCAGACAACATCCACTCACAGCGACGCTATCGCCAATCTGTACGTCCGCCAAGTCCAACTCGCCACTTCCAACCAGCAGGCGCCATTCCGACTGCAGCCGCTGCAAACTCTCGACTGTAGCTGTTGTTTCGATGATTCCGGTAAACATCTCTATTTATCTGCAGGGGAAACCGGAACCAGGGACACTCTTATGTCCTTGCCCACCTTGCCCAAATCTTTGATTTCAAAATCGATGCTGTCCGCCAGTGATTGTAATCCGGTCAGTTCAAACGATGCCTTTGCATCACTGCCCAGTAATCTGGGTGCAATATAGACGAGCAATTCGTCCACGAGCCCAGATTGGATAAATGCACTACTCAAGATCGATCCTGCTTCCACCAAAACTTCATTGCACGCAAATTTGGAGGCTAGCGATTCTAGCACAGATAGAAGGCTGACACTCGCCGCCGCATTTGCTGCTTTCACGACCTCGACATTGTCAGGAAAGGTCTGATCTTTGCGCCCACCTTTCGCGGTGTATATTATTACATCGCCATCTGCTGCAATAATCCTGGAGGCGACAGGTGTGCGTAACTGACTATCGAGCACAACCCGTAAAGGCTGCCTAGCCAAGGATATTTTATTGTGTGCCCTGGAATCGGTATCGAGATCGAGTTCATCCGGTCGCAAGTTTAGTGACGGGTCGTCCGCCAACACCGTGCCTATTCCTGTCACTATGGCGCTGCTGCGTGCCCGCTGTTTTTGCACATCGGCCCTGGCTGCGGCTGAGCTTATCCACTTGCTCTCACCGTTCGCCAGGGCGGTACGACCGTCGAGGCTCATAGCCAGTTTGCAACACACATAGGGCAGTCCGAGTTGTTGTCGCTTGATGTAGCCGGAATTTATTGCCCTCGCGGTGGCTTCAAGATCAACCAGGTGGAACACGGGAATACCAGCCTTCTCGAGCGTCGCTACACCTTTACCCGAAACTTTGGGATCGGGGTCGATGCCAGCAATGACAACTTCGGCGACACCGGCCTCAAGCAGGGCATCGGTGCAGGGTCCGGTGCGTCCGGTGTGTGAACAGGGTTCGAGACTTACCAACGCGGTGGCGCCATGGGTTCGCTCACCGGCATTATTCAGCGCCATGACCTCGGCATGATCTTCACCCGCTGCCGCATGCCAGCCCTCGCCTATAACCACACCGTCTTTAACCAGGACACAACCCACGCGCGGGTTCGGTGTCGCCGTAATGACGTTGCAAGCAAGCTCAATTGCTCGCCGCATATTAACCGGCCAGTCAATATTCGCTTCGTTTAGCTCATTGTTGGAGAGAGTTTGCATGAAACCGTGCGCTCCCTAACGCTGGTAGTTAGGGCACCCCTGAATAATACAGTGATGCCTTGGTTTCACATACTACCAGAGCCGGGTTAGCGGGACTATTTTGGGCTTTCTTTGGAACTATCCTGGGAGAGACGATCGATTTCCTGGCGAAATTCATCGAGGTCCTTAAAGCTGCGATAAACAGAGGCGAAACGAACAAAGGCCACCTCGTCCAGTTCACGTAATTCCTTCATCACCTGCTCACCCACAGCACGAGACTGAATTTCACGCTCACCCGTAGAACGCAGGTTAGCCTTAATACGACCAATTGCTTCTTCCACCTTCTCGGTACTGACCGGTCTTTTTTCCAGCGCCTTGTTAAACCCAGCCAGAAGCTTATCTTCATTGAACGGTTCTCGAATACTATTTTGCTTGATGATACGAGGCATAACCAGTTCAGCAGATTCGTAAGTAGTAAATCTGTCTTCGCAAGTAATACATTCGCGACGTCTGCGCACATGATTACCTTCAGCAACCAGTCTTGAATCAATTACCTTGGTGTCGAAGGCACCGCAAAAAGGACAATGCATAAAATACCTATCGTTCTGTATTATCTGTTTATCCGGCTATGAAGGCTTCAGCAAGGTGTCTATAATTGCTGATAGACCGGATAGCTGGAACAAAGATCAATCACCTTTTTCTGGACTTCCATGATCCTGGCATCGTTGTCCAGATCATCGAGAATATCACACATCCAGATAGTCAGCTCCGCGGTCTGGGTTTCTTTAAGTCCGCGAGTAGTAATGGCTGGAGAACCAATGCGCAAGCCACTGGTTACAAACGGTGGCTTGGGGTCATTTGGTACCGCGTTCTTGTTAACTGTAATATTTGCCCGCCCCAGGGCTGCGTCCGCATCCTTACCGGTGATGCCCTGCTTGATAAGACTCAGCAGAAACAAGTGGTCATCGGTACCATTAGATATAACATCATAGCCGCGATCAATAAAACCCTGGGCCATGACCCTGGCATTTTGTAATACCTGCCGTTGATAAGACTTGAAGTCTTCACTCATGGCTTCGAGGAAGCACACGGCCTTAGCGGCGATTACATGCATTAGTGGTCCGCCCTGGCTTTCCGGGAACACAGCAAAATTAAGCTTCTTCTCCAATTCCGGATTTGCCCGCGCTAGAATTAACCCGCCCCTGGGTCCACGCAAGGTCTTGTGAGTAGTGGAGGTGGTGATATCGGCAATGTTTACCGGGCTCGGATACACATCCGCCGCTATCAGACCGGCGACGTGTGCCATATCCACGACGAAGTAAGCGCCAACGCTGTCCGCGATCTCGCGAAATCGGTTCCAGTCCACTACCCTGGAATAGGCCGAGAATCCGGCCATGATCATCTTCGGCTTGTGCTCCTGCGCCAGGGCATCGACCTGATCGTAATCAATTTCTCCGGTGTCCTTGTTGAGGCCGTATTGAACCGCATTGTAAATTCGACCCGAAAAACTCACGCCGGCACCATGGGTGAGATGTCCACCGTCTGCCAGGCTCATTCCCAGTACCGTGTCGCCCGGTTTTAACAAGGCCATATAAACGGCCGCGTTGGCCTGAGAACCGGAGTGGGGCTGTACGTTGGCATAGTCGGCATCGAACAAAGCCCGAGCCCTGGAAATGGCCAGGGACTCGACCACGTCCACATGCTCACAACCACCATAATAGCGTTTGCCCGGATAGCCTTCGGCATATTTGTTAGTCAGCACCGTTCCCTGAACCGACAATACCAGTGGGCTGGTATAGTTTTCAGACGCGATCAATTCAATATGTTGTTCCTGACGGATATTTTCTGCTTCGATGGCTGCGCTGATTTCTGGATCGAACTCAGACAGGCTGACATCGCTATTAAACATCGAGTACTCCGGATAGTAAGCAATGAACTTGCATGATGGGGATTTTCGAAGGCGCTATTCTACATGATGCCTGCGCATTGAACATCAATAATCGGGGAAGCCTCGCGAGTATCACCAGGGACTGCCTGCTATGCCATAATAGCGACCGGAATTTTGTGCAACTTCGGGAAGTAATAGAATGGCTCAATTTGTTTACACCATGCATCGGGTTAGCAAAGTCGTAACACCTAAACGGGAGATACTGAAAGATATCTCACTGTCATTTTTCCCCGGTGCCAAGATTGGTGTGTTGGGACTCAATGGCTCGGGGAAATCTACCCTGCTCAGGATCATGGCTGGTCTGGATAAGGAATTTAACGGCGACGCCAGAGCGCAGCCGGATATCAAAATTGGATTCCTGCCCCAGGAGCCGGTGCTGGATGAGTCCTGCGATGTGCGGGGGAATGTACAGCAGGGCATCAAAGACACCATCGACCTGGTTGATGCATTTAACGCGATCAGCGACAAGTTCGCCGAACCCATGAGCGATGAGGAGATGAACGAATTACTGCAGCAACAGGGTGAGTTGCAGGACAAGATCGATGCCGTAGATGGCTGGGAAGTAGAGCGCATTCTGGAGCGTGCGGCCGATGCCCTGCGCCTGCCACCGTGGGAGGCAGAGGTGGCCCATCTATCGGGTGGCGAAAAACGGCGGATTGCACTGTGCCGCCTGCTATTGTCGAAACCCGATATGCTGCTACTGGATGAACCCACCAACCACCTCGACGCGGAGAGCGTAGCATGGCTGGAAAAGTTCTTGCAGGAATATCCGGGCACCGTGGTAGCGATAACCCACGACCGCTATTTCCTCGACAATGCCGCCGGCTGGATTCTGGAGCTGGACCGCGGATACGGTATCCCTTATGAAGGTAACTACAGCGCCTGGCTGGAAGCCAAGGAAAAACGTCTCCATACGGAGGCGAAACACCAGGCAGCCCACGAGCGCAGTATCAAGTCGGAGCTGGAGTGGGTACGCGCCAATCCCAAGGGACGGCAGTCCAAGAGCAAGGCCCGTATCGCTAGATTCGAGGAGCTTAACTCGCAAGACTTCCAGCAGCGCAACGAGACCTCGGAGCTATACATCCCGCCTGGCACCCGGCTTGGCGACAAGGTGATTGAAGTCAAGCATCTGAGCAAGAGCTTTGGTGATATCAGCCTGATCAATGACTTGAGTTTCAGCATCCCCAAGGGCAGCATCATCGGCATTATCGGCGGCAACGGCGCCGGCAAGACGACTTTTCTGCGCATGCTGATTGGCCGCGAACAGGCAGATAGTGGCTCCATAAACATCGGTGACACGGTAGATCTGGCCTATGTGGACCAGAGTCGCGACCAGCTAAACGGTGACCACACCGTCTGGGAAGAATTGTCCGACGGCCAGGAGATGTTGAAAATTGGCAAATACGAGATATCTTCCCGCGCCTATGCCAGCCGCTTCAATTTCAGGGGCGGCGATCAGCAGAAATTCGTCAAAGACCTCTCCGGTGGTGAACGTAATCGACTGCACATGGCTAAACTGCTAAGGCGGGGAGCCAATGTGCTGTTGCTCGACGAACCGACCAACGACCTGGATGTAGAAACCCTTCGCGCCCTGGAGGAAGGCCTGCTGGCATTCCCAGGCTGTGTGATCGTGGTATCACACGATCGCTGGTTTCTCGACCGCATCTGCACCCATATCCTCGCATTCGAAGGCGATAGTCAGGTGCGGTGGCACCAAGGCAATTACTCGGACTACGAACTCGACCGCAGGAAACGTCTCGGTGATGGCGCGCAACCAACCCGCATCAAGTACAGGAAACTAAGCACCTGATTCCGACTTTGTAGCCAGAAACCATGTCTGTCTCGGAGATATCCCTGGAAAGTATCTAGCTAAATCAAACAAATTTAGCTCAAAAAGAGTGGCTTGGTTACTCCGCTGAGTGAAGGCTATGGTGGTGAGTTACGGTGCTCCGTTCTTAAGATACTTTCCCGGCGAAAATCCTCTACCCTACTTTCCTTGCGACCATTCGCGCTTCCATTTTTTCAGCGCTGCGGAAACTCGCCTGCGGCTCAGACAGTCCTTGCTTAACCTGTCTAAACTGAAGGATATAAGCATGGCCTGATTGTGCGCAAGGGGACTAGGCAACTCGAATTCGCGGACAAACGACACATACGTTCGGCCAAACCCGGCAAGATGGCCGGGTATTTTTTATACAGAAATTTTTGATTTAGCTAGATACTTTCCAGGGATATCTCAGGGACAGAGACTGACTACAAACCTAGCTCATCTCTGAGCATGGCGAGACGCGCCTTGGTTTCTGCCTTATCCAGTTTGCGCTCGATTTTTTTGGGCAGGGGTGTGGGCAACTCAATACTCAGGGTTTCGCCCCGGATGACCCGCTGGCAAAGGAGCGCATAGTTGTAGTCGAACACGGGAAACGCCGTGGCTTCCGCGGTGTTAGCCAGCAGATACCAGCCGCTTGCCTGGCCGGCATGGTAGACCGCCGCGTGACTCCAGTGAAATTCACGTTTCGGTGGTGGCGCCCCACAGGCTTCCAGATAGGCCTGCCTGGCAGGGAGCAGGCCAAAGAGATCCAGACCCTGCTCACAGGCCCGCACCAGGGCGGCAATAGACGGCAAATAATCCTGGCTCCTGATTACCTGCTTCGCCGCTTGAACGATCTGCAGCGGCGCGAAATTTTCCAGGCTACTGAGCCAATATTTCTTCGCGATGACCAGGCTCTCCGTCTCGGCAAAGGCCTTGTGAAACTGGTTGTGGTAGGCAAATTCGAACTCCGCGAAGATCTGGTTGATAGCGTCGACATGATCCATGCCGTCCTCATCGTCAAAATTCGCTTCCGGCTCGGCAACACCGACGGTCATGACCGCGGGCGCGGGTTTATTCTGCCCAACTTCTGTCGGCGATTTTCTGGAATTTTTCTCTAATTTTTTGCTGGTTAGATCCAGCAAGGGTTTGATCTTCTGCATGGGTTTTATCCGCGTTATCCAACTGCTTTAATTGCCTTGCCCAATCCTGCTTTATGAACTGGAGAAACGTCGTATTCCATGAAGGCTTGACCTGTTGACTGTCTTTCCAGTACATGACGAACTCAGGAATCTTACGCCTGGCATAATCCGCTTCGATTTCTGCCAGCTGTAGTATTTCATAAAAGTCGGCACTGGGCTGCCAGTCAGCACTAATCGGCCTCGGTATGTCATCATAGGCAAACGACGCTGAAAATTTCGCCCACTGGCGTCTGATGTGCTCGATAAACTTCGTGTTCCAGGCACCATTCACCATCCCCCGTTCGCGCCAATACAAGACAAATTCTGGAATCGCGTCCTCGATAAAGCTTGGATTGACACCAGCAATCTCGAGGATGCCCACCGCATCGGCATTCGGTTGCCATTCGGCGCCCATGACGCTGGCCAACTCGTAGGCACCCTTTCGCGACTGCTCTTCCCGCCATTGCTTCAATGCGTGTTTGCAGAAGGCGCTACCCCAGGAGAACCGCGCCTGTCCACGTTCTCGCCAGTAGGCCACAAATTCCGTCACCAGCGAACGGGCAAAGGGTTCCGGTATTCCCTGTTGCTTACATTGCTGCATCCAGCCGTCATCCGGTTGCCAGTTCGGCGGCATCAGTGATGCTGTGCCGGTAGCGATCGCCGCAGGGCCCGGCTGCGATGGCCTTGTTTTCGTGGACGCGGCATCCTCATCGCTGGCCTCATCGATGGCAAAAAAATAATTGCTGGAAGCTTGTGTGTCCGGGTCGATCAGCAACAGGCCCAGATTCTGCAAACTGGCTTGCACCCGCCTGATGTCAACCGGCGCCCAAAATGGAAAGGCATCTTGTAACTTAGCATCATCCAGTTCCAGCCAGTCGAGATTTTTCGCCTGTGGGCGTTTTACTGTCGCTCCGTGGTTTATCAGCTCCGCAAGCACCTGCAGCATGACCGCCTCTTCCAGACCTATGGTAGACGCCAGGGTCGGCGAAATTAACAGCGGTGTTTCCGGCAATAATGAAGAGGTCATTCTACTTAAAAATCTGAATCAGGTGAATAAAACAGGCTGACAACATTGGCGTGGCAAAGTTGCGGTGGACTGCGTGTCAAGAATCCTATCACAGCGAATTGGCTTTGTCGGAAAAATAAATCAGCCACCCCGCCGGCTATAGTCGAGGTGTATTTTGTCCTCCTGCAATGGGATACTTGCCCGTTCACATCAGTGCGATTTCAACCCACGACGATGACAGCAAGCAAGCAATCCACCCTGGCAAATTTTCTTGTTGATGAGGGCTTACCGGAGAGTTACAGGCGAGACGCACACAATTGGTTTCTGCCTTTGATCGACCAGCTACAATACCAACTTGCAGAAGCTGACGATGGTACCCCGGCGGCGACAATGGTGCTCGGAATTAATGGTGCGCAGGGCACCGGCAAGTCCACCCTCGCCAGACTCATTGAGGTGGTTCTGGAAAGCCGAGGCAAACGAGTCGCCAATCTCTCAATGGATGATTTCTACCTATCGCAAACCCAACGACAGCGACTGGCGGCAGATATCCATCCCCTGCTAGCGACCCGAGGTGTGCCGGGCACTCACGATACCGCGCTGGCCATCCAAACCATAGCCGCCCTGCAGGCAGCGACTGTCAGCTCGGTAGTCCATTTACCGCGATTCGACAAGGCCATCGATGATCTGCTAACTGTCGAGGAGTGGCCGGGTTTCGAGGGAAGGGCCGACCTCATAATCGTCGAAGGCTGGTTCCTGGGGGCAGAACCACAATTGGATTCCGAGCTGGAAACCGCCGTGAATACGCTAGAAGAAAATGAGGACGCTGAAGGGCTGTGGCGACGTTACGCCAACGCCCAATTAGCCGGCAGCTACCAACAGTGGTTCGCCTGTATCGATCACCTGATCATGTTGAAAGCGCCGGCTTTCGAACAGGTAAAAGTCTGGCGCAGCTTGCAGGAGGTGAAGCTTGCGGCACGCTCTAAGCGCTCGGGTGCTAGCAAGGGGATCATGAACGGCGAACAATTAGAGCGCTTCATCGCGCATTTCGAAAGACTGACTCGCCACTGTCTTCGGTCTCTCCCTGCTAAGGCCAATCAGGTTTTCTTTCTCGACGCGGATCACCAGGTCGTGAATCACCATGTGGTCAATAAGACGCCTGCTTAATCCGGCAGCGCTGCACCAATAACTGCACCCTTTACGCTTGACAGCAGACCCGGCCTGGCAAGTTGGCTCTGTGTCCACTGACTGGGGATCACCTGCTTGATGATGCCGGCGAGTAAGTAGCCGATCAGCAGCCACGGCGCACTTTCAATAACGAGATTCCAGAAAATGTTGAGCAAGTTCATCGGCGGTCACTCTCTGAGCGCCAATCTTTCCCAGTTTCTCCTTACTGCTCTGCCTCCAGCGGCTCCATGATCGAACATTTGTTTTTGTTCTTGTTTTTCCCCGGTGTGATTACACCATTCCCAGCCGTTGGAGACACTCTAGCCGAGGACAGACCCGATCCAGGCGGCGATATCGACGATCTCCTGGGGGCAGACTGCATGTTCCATGGGATAGCTATGATATTGCGGTGTGAAGCCGAGGGATTCCAGGGTTTCAAGGCCCTTGCGACCAAGGGACTCGGGCAAAACCGGATCGAGACTACCATGACAGATCATGATGGGAAGCTGATTCTGGACGGAGTCGATCTCGATGCTGTCTGCGCTAGCGAAGTAGCTGGACAGGGCCATTATTCCAGCCAGCGCCAGAGGATAGGTCAGTGCCGCCTCATAGGAAACTGCCCCACCCTGGGAGAAGCCGGCGATAATGATGCGCCTGCTGTCCACGCCCCGTTCGACTTCCCTATCAATCAACTGATGTACCCAGCGAGCCGACTGCCTCAATTGCTCTGCATCCACATGGCGATCGGTATCCATCTGTTTGATGTCATACCAGGCCGGCATGACATAGCCATTGTTGATGCTGACAGGGATCGAGGGCGCGTGAGGAAAGATAAATCGAATCCCGAAGTGCCCGGGTAAATCGAGTTGCGGGACCATCGGGGCGAAATCCCCACCATCGGCTCCCAATCCGTGTAACCAGATAACCGAGGCATTAACTTCGACTCCCCCGGGCGATTCCATTTCTATAGCCGGCAACAAATCCATAATTAGTTCCCTCTCAATTCCTGTAAACGGCTCAGCGCAGCTTTGTGAGCCAGCATATTAGCACTGTAGCCCCACTTCGCAGAGAAAGAAGCTCCCAGTGCAATTATGCCAAGGTTCTACGATGAGCATCCAAGCCGTGGGATGGCGATCCGTCTGCATCAACAATTAAAGCGTGGCACCGAGTGACAGAGGCAGGCCGCCCTTTGGGCTCCCGACTGAGGGAGGAGAACACTCTCGCTGGTTTCTCTTTCCTGGCTAGATGCATGTTTCTATGCAGCTTAGAAGATCTCTCTGGAGGAATATCCCGGGAGGGGTGCAAGCTGCCGAGGCAGACGGGTACGCCAGCGCAATGCGCTGTCACTAAACGCCATCAAGCAAACTACACAAGACTATAGCTCCTCAACATCTAGCAGTTTTGGATTCTCATTTTGAGCGATCTGTGATTTACTCGAAGCCGATAAAATTTCCAATACGCAGGTAGCCCCATGTTCTCTCATTTAAACGACAAATTGTTTAACAAACCCATGCTGCATCTGGTTTTTGGCCTACTGCTATCGATCGTCCTGGCGGGCGTCGAGCTATCGGCGCAGGAACACGGCGATTCCAGATGGGTTTCTACCTGGGCGACCAGCCCCAGCACCATTGCGAATTCTGCGGCGGACCCAGCGACAGTCGAAGATCAGACCCTGCGCCTGATCGTGCACAGTAGTGTCGGTGGTAGCAGTTTACGTCTGCGCCTTGCCAACACCCACGGCGATCGCGCCATGAAAATTGGTGCCGCCTCGGTCGCTCTGCATGCCAATGCCGCCTCTATTCGCCCTGGCAGCAGTCGGAGCTTGCGCTTCGGCGGCCAGGCTGAAGTCATTATCCCGCGAGGCGCAACGATCATCAGCGACCCCATCGACTTCATGGTGCCGGAGCTCACGAACCTGACTGTCAGTCTCTACCTGCCCGAGAATAGCGGCTTCCTCACGGCCCACGCACTAGCAAACCAGACCAATTACATCTCCGAATCCGGCAATCATGTGGCGAGCATAAATTTACCAATCGAGGCAGAGACAACTGCCTGGAATTTATTAACGGCGATCGATGTGATCAATAGCGACTCTGTTTCCGCCATCGCGATGGTTGGAGATTCCATCACCGATGGCTGGGGTTCAACTGACAGTGGCAATCAGCGCTGGCCCAATCATTTTGCACGACGGCTGTTTAGGGATTCCGATACCGGCAAATATGCCGTGCTCAATGCCGGCATTAGTGGCAATCAGGTAACAACGGAAGACAACAGTCTGTTCGGACAAAATTTGCAGGCCCGATTCGAGCGCGATGTGCTGGCGCTCGCCGGTGTCACCCACATGGTCTTGATGGAAGGCATCAACGATATCGGCATGGCTTCCATGGCCGGTCGCGCGCCGACCCCTGCGGCGCAGATTATTGCGGGATACAAGCAAATTATCGCTCGAGCCCACGCCCGCGGCATCAAAATTATAGGCGCCACCCTCACCCCTTATGAAGGGGCGGTTTATTTTACGCCAGCGGGTGAATTGGTGCGACAGGAGGTGAATGAATTTATCCGCAACGCTGGCGCCTTCGACGGCATTATCGATTTCGAAAAAGCTGTGCAAGATCCCGCTAACCCGTCCCGCATCCTGCCTGCGCTGACGGAGGATAATCTGCATCCAAACGATATGGGCTACAAACTGATGGCGGATAGTATTGATCTAAGCCTGTTTAGATAAACCCATCAGGATTCGGTGTAACGCGAAACCCAACCCTGGATTGTCGTCATATGCTCGCGCGCATCAAACACAGCCTGTTTCAGGCAGAGCGAACTAGATCGCCACGTGATCCAGTTCATCCGTGTCTGACATGACCATGGCGCGGTTCAATATATCCCGTAACTCTCTGATATTTCCCCGATACTCTATTAGCTTGAGGAAGGGGATTGCGGAATCGCTCAAGCGGTAGTTTTTTCCGGGATCCAGCTTTGTGAGTCGGGCCCTGGCCAATTGAGGAATATCGGATACGCGCTCGGACAGTGGTGGCATGACAATTGGAAAAATATTGATCCGGTAGAATAGATCTTCTCTGAAACTGCCCAACTCCATCATCTTGTGCAGATCTTTGTGGGTCCCACAGATCAGCCGGTGGCTTAGGGGATGCTCTCCTGACCTTCTATTTTCAGGTAAAATAGATTCCTCCTATTCTGTTGATGCGGGCATTCTAGTAAACATAGACCAACCATGAGCGATTCAAATAAAACCGATCCACCTGCCCACGACCAAGGATCCGCTATGCTCGTCAATCGGCTGCGGAAGAATCAGCGCAGCATTGGCAAATGGGCCAGGCAACAGAATCTACAATGTTACCGGCTTTATGACGCCGACTTACCAGAGTATGCCTTTGCCATCGACTGCTACGGCCGTTTCGTCCACATGCAGGAATATCAACCACCTGCCTCCATCGACGAAGCCAAGGTCTCTCTGCGCCGGGAGCAGGCACGAGCAGCAGTGCAACAGGCCTTGAACATCTCATCCGACCTTATCGTCATGAAAACCCGTCAGCGGCAGCGCGGAAAACAGCAGTACCAGGCCTTGAATGAATATCGGGACAAACACCGTCAGGATTTTGTGGTGCTCGAAGGCGAGGCCAGATTCCTGGTTAACCTGCACGACTATCTCGATACTGGACTGTTTCTGGATCACCGGCCAATGCGAAGATTTATCTATGAGAATGCGCGCAACAAGCGATTCCTCAATCTGTTTTGTTACACCGCTACCGCCAGCGTTCACGCCGCCCTGGGTGGCGCAGCCTCAAGCCTCAGCATCGATCTTTCCAATACTTACCTGGATTGGGCGCGGAAAAATTATAGTCTTAACGGCATCGGCGGGAAACAGCACCGGCTCAAGCGAGAGGATTGCATGGCCTACCTGAAGTCGGGCGCTACGCTTTTCGATCTGATTTTCCTGGACCCGCCCACCTTTTCCAACTCGAAAAGTACCGACAATATTTTGGACATCCAGCGAGATCATGTCTCACTCATTAAGAATGCGATGAAGAAGCTCGATAAAAACGGGCTGCTTATCTTTTCTGCAAACAAACGCAATTTCAAATTGGATGATGTGGTGTCCGCATCCTATGAGCTAAAAGATTACACCCGGGCGAGCCTGGACAAAGATTTTCAACGTAGTCGAAAAATTCATCAGACCTGGTTACTACGTCACGGCTAAGCCCGTTTAATTTGAATTCCCGGGTCGATAGCATTAACGGAAAACGCATTGAGAAAATCTTCAACCGGGCTCAAAAGACGTCTGCACCAGAAGATTAGATGTATCGGCTCAGATTACGGTTGGCCCGACCCAATCTCTCGGCGAGCACGCGAACGATATATGTGTGCAGGGCCGCGGTAGAAGCTGGAAATTTACGTGACATTTCTTCCAGATTTTCTTTATCCAGTCTGAACAGCTGCGCATCTTCTTCTATTCTCACACTCGCGGTTCTATTCTCGCCTGTATAGATCGCCATCTCACCCAGAATCGCTCCCGACTTGTACTTCCGCAAGATGCGCTCTTTCTGATTGAGCGCCTTCAAGACCACCAGCACGGTCCCGGAACCAACGAAGTATAAGCTCTCACCCTTGTCACCTTCATTGAAGAGATATTCGCCCGCCTTGCGATTCTCGGTCACGAAAAAGTCCGAGAGCAATTTAACATCACTTTCTTCGTAGGCGATACGGCCCAGCACATCTACCAGGGCCAGCTTATGCTCGCCGGTATCAATCTTCAAATCCGCCAGAATGCTGCGCTCGCACCAATCCACAGCAGTATCCAACTGCTCCTTGTAAACTCTTTCCCACTCCTGATCTCCAAATGTAAAGAACCCATGCTTCACCAGTTGTTTGAGCGAACCATCATCGGCGCCGCTGATTACAATGTGAAATCCTTCCCGGTCGCTGAGCTGCGCCAATTTGGAAAAGGTAATGATCGCAGAAGTGTCCAACTGGCTTACATGATGAAAATCCAGCACCAGGAAATCAACCTTGTACGCCTCCGGGTCCTTGATACGATTACGAATTGAGGTAATTAATTTATCCGCCGTACCGAAAAAGATGAATCCCTGAAGAACAAGAATCAGAACACGATTGCCTTCCTTGTTTAATAGCTCCCGCGTTTCCAGATCACGATCAACATTACTGGCATGATCACTGCCATTGGTTTCAATCTTGATTACACTGAGCTTGGAATAATTCACCACGAAAAGAATAATCGCGACAAAGAATCCAAAAGTAACCCCTTGCAATATATCCGAGAGAATAATTACGATCAAAATGAGGATAACGACGACGTAATCGGACAGCGGCAATTCGTCGCGAGCCTTCCACACCCAGTCGATCAGAAATTCCAGGCCCACATAAATTAGCAGTCCGCCCAGAAGAAAGGTGGGCACGATTTTCATGAATTCCGCACCCGCCAATATCGCAGCAACCACCAAGGTCGAATAAATAAACCCGGTGAGGCGACTTCTGCCACCCAGCGTCTCTACCAGCGCCGTATCCGAAACATCGTGGACACCAGGGAAGCCACCCAGAGCCCCGTTGACTACATTGGTGTAACCCATCACCTGGAGTTCGTGATCCGGATTCAGGTCTTTCTGAGCGAGCAGTTCGATCCCGGAGACATCCAACAGCAGCATCACGGAACACAGCAGTGCCACTACTACGATGCCATCGGCCTGTTCCATGATCACCATCCATCTGATTTCTTGTACATAGTCCCAATTAAAAACCGGAATCAATGAACCGGTAGATTCGATCGCCGGCAGCAGACCATTGGCCGCGGCTTCATCCAGGCCGATTTCGTTCAGGAACAGCACGGCATAAAAAATTAGCCCGGCGGCGAACAAGATAGCTGGCACCGAGAGGGCATTATCTCTAAACATCTTGCCCATGATGAGACACAGGGCCAATGCCACCGCCGGTGTAACCAGTTGAATAAATTCCGAATTTGAAACGGCTTCGAAGCTGGGTTGTTCACCGCCAGCAACAGTTAAACCACCCTGGATGAAGATATAGCCAATGCCGGCAAAAAACCCCCCGGTGACGGGATAGGGAATGTAGCGAACCAGATTTCCCAACTTCAACCGACCCAGCAACAACAGGAACAGGCCAACAACCACCGTGCTAACCATGATGGCGGCGATGATGGTGGCCTCGGCAGCAATGGAGTACTGGGAATCAAAACTGATGTAGATACTACTCACCATGACCGCAAAAACGGGCACCAATCCATTGCGGGGCGAACAGATGACGGCCTTGTGATCACTAAACAGGGAACCGCCCAGGCCTGTGACCAGGGTACCCATGAGTAAAACAGCGATACCCGGCACCATTAGTCGTGGATCGGTCTGGGCAAACAGTAAGGCGGCAACAGACACAGCAACCGATATGTTTACCAGCGCGAGGAGGGACCCGGAAATGATGTTGGCGAAACTGTTAGACTGCATTTTTTATTATTGGGGAGCCCCGATAATTCAGGTATGCGAAGCGTCGAGCATACTACCCACAAGCCCCCGATACCAGTGAAGTAAGCACACGCAGCACGCTGCAGTACGCTTCTATTTCAGAGCGATCGGTAGTCGAAACCGTGAATTAGGCGTTATTAACCGGCAATGGCATTGATATTATCTCCGGATCTGGTTGTTCGGGCGCAGCAGTTGGGCCCATTGATCACCTTATTGCAACTTTCTGCGCCAGTACTCGAAGATTGACCGTTCCCCGGGAAAAATAAGCGGTGTCGCCTGTCCTTGGTCCTGTATCTCTGTCCCTATGCTTGATAAGGGGGCTGCTCTATACTGATCCGATCGACTCAGTGGGAGAACACCTCATGATTCAGCCATCAAATGCCGGGCCTGGCCGGGATACGGCAGAATCCAGCCATAGACCTCCACTCGTCCCGGCCATTCGCCGCACACCTGTGCGCCGACTCCTGGCCTGTTGCCTGGTTTGCACCTGCCTGCTGATAGTGACTGCGGATATCGTCGCCACGACTATACTCGGAATCGATATCGATCAACTTACTGCCGACGCCGAATTTATCTTTGAGGGTGAGGTGGTTGTCACCGAAACCCGGGAAGACAGCCGCAGTGGCATCATTAGCACCTACGTCACCTTTAACGTTGTCGATGTAATGAAAGGCGACTACGACGCAGCATCGATTGAACTCAAATTCATGGGCGGTGCATTCGAGGGCCGCATCGTACAGGTCAGCGGACTAAAAATTCCGCAAATGGGGGAACAGGGAATTTATTTCGTCGAGTCCACCAGTCGGGATTTGATCAATCCTCTACTGGGTTGGTCACAGGGTCACTTCATCATCGTCGACGACGATGGCGAGCGTAAGATTAGCACAGCACACGAAAAACCCGTCACCGAAATACAGAGTGTATCCGGGATTCCTTTGGCAATAAAAAAACCGCAAGCGCTTATTCAGGGTGGCGGTGATGCCGCTGCAGGAGTGACCACGGAATCCAGCCCCATATTGATCAGGCGGGCACTCTCGGTTGATGAATTCAAGGCAAGAATTCAGGATCTCATGGAGAACCAAAGAATCCTTGATTAAATATGCAACAATCTCCCTGCTATTGCTGTTCTGGGCGCCGACCAATCACGCCTTCGAACTCACAGGCAATTTCTGGGAATTTGCCCAGGCCACCTTTCATGTAGATATTAACGGTGCCTCGCCCAGCGGCACCACCTGGAATGAAGCCTTCATTCGGTCCATGGATGCATGGACCGACGCAACGGATTTCGAATTTTTATTGGTGAATGAATTTTTGGATCCCTGTATCGACCGTGGCGGGCCATCGGGTTTTGGTGACGACACCACCGGTGTGGATTTTACCGACACAGTCTGCGGCACCGAATTCAATGAAAATGTGTTAGCCGTCACTCTCACCGCCGGTGTTTGCCTGAACCCGGAATGTACCGGCGGATTCAATATTACCGATGCAGATATTGTCTTTAACAACAACGAAACCTGGGACGTTTATGGCGGACCACTACGCTTCGATAACACCGCCGAATTTGAGCGAACCGCCCTGCATGAACTTGGCCATGTACTTGGTATGACCCATGTCAGTGCGGACATCGAAGCCATCATGCAGCCCTTCACCAGCGAGATCGATTCCCTGCAGGCGGATGATATTGCTGGTGCGAATTTTATTTATGGCGGGGGTGCCACACTGAGCACTATTTATGGAATCGATGTCAGCCTGCCTAGAAATTCTGAGCTAAGTGGCCCCGCTGACACGGTCAATTTTAGCGGCGCCCTAGCCAACACGGATGCAGACCTGGATGGCCGCTTACTCGACATTTACCAATTTACGTTTGTCAACGATTCCACCGTCGATATACAACTTAGTTCCAACACAATCGATACTTTCCTGTATCTGGTCCGGGTGAGTTCGACACAGGACATCATAGACGCCTTTACCTTTGTCGATGACGATTCCGGCCCCGGCCGCAATTCCCGCATCACTACAAACATACAGGCTGGCACCTATTGGCTGGGCGCCAGTAGTGCCGGTGTCGGTGAGGTGGGAGATTACGCTGTCTCGATGGTGGCCTCTACCAGTAGTACCACACCGTCATTTGAGATATTTCAATCCATCTACGACGCCGAGGTTCAGATTAATCCGAATCCGCAAATCAGGGGCAGTCTCAGCAGTACTGATTTTTTGTTTGCAAAAAGTTTCCTGGATCTATATCAATTCGACGTGGTGAACACCACCAATCTGCAGTTCGACCTGAGCTCATCCCAACTCGACACCTACCTGCTGGTGGTGGAGATATTACCCGATCAATCTTTGGGCAGTCTGGTCCTGGAGAACGACGACCGGTCCGCATTCAGCTTCGATTCCCGCATCCAGCAACTACTGCCCCCCGGCACCTACTGGATAGGTGTTAGTAGTTCCTTTGAAGAAGAGACGGGGGATTACAGCCTCGACATCACGGTGGTTCTTCCCTGACTACCCTGGTCATGGCGATAACTCGAGTGATCAGCAGTCCTGGCTGCTAGTCTACCGCCATTAACACGGTGCCAACACGCTTGGGTACCTGGCCCACTGGAATCACAGCTACTGTTTCCATGCGCTCCACATCCACCGCATAGGTCACGTGGTCGCCCGCTGCGCCAATATAGGCGGTTTTGCCATCCGGGGTAAAAGTAATCCATTCCGGATGCTGCCCAACAAAAATTTTGCCAACCGGTTCCAGTTCAGGCAGAGAGTATACATAGGCATGGCTATAGACTTTGCTGGTAGCCCAAACAGTCTTGCCATTAGGGGGAACACCCAGGCCATGTGCTGGCGCGCCCTGTAGTCCATCATAGTGGGCTTCCTGGCCCGGTATCACGGGAAGTTCTACGCGTGCAACCTCCTCTTGCCGGGCAAAATCCACCACTGCAAAGCCATGGAAACCGGAGAGTTGCACAAAAATACTCTTGGTAGAACCATCGGCATTGGTGCTGAAGGTCATGGGTCTGATGCCGGCGTCCATTTCCAGCTCCCAGACCACTTCATCGGTGGCGGTATCGATTACGTTGATAGTTCTGGTCTGAATAGAACCGGCCACCGCGTACCTGCTATCTGGCGTCACATAAACATTATGAATTGCGCCGTTAACGGGTACAGTTTTGATTTTTGTCATGGATGCTACATCGATAATATCTACGGCACCCGGCATCTGCATGATGGCGACATACACCTTGCCGCCGTCGCTGGTTACTCCCACATTATTCGGTCGGCCACTGAGTGGTATCCGGCGTTTCACCCGCAAGGTTCTAGCATCCACAATGTCGAGGCTGTGCAGGGACTCGTTGGTGATATAGATCTGAGAGCCGTCCGGCGCGCCAACGACACCGTGAGGAATTTCGATGTCGGTAATCTCGGCCACGATTTCGTTGGTAACCGGGTCGATGATCGTGGAATTGTCCCCGGCGGCGTTGGTCTGGATAATGCGTACAACCACATCAGATGGTGTGCGCCGATGGGTAGCACCGGCAACCCAGTCCGCCATGATTCGCCATTCCGGATCATACTGGGACGGAAAATGTTTGCCGCCACCGTGGAAGGGATCGCCTCCCGCAGCCACCGCCAGGGGGTGGGTCAGGAACCGACTCTGGAGGGGGTCTGCACCGGGCAAAACAAATTGACTGGCCGATTCAAAATTCATGCGGGACTGTTCTTCGGTGAAGAACAATTTGTGCTCTTCAAGCGCCTGGATTCTAAAACCGCTGCTGCGGGTATGACATTGAATACACCGGATATTGCCATCTCTCTTGGCGAGATATACAGGCTGAACTTCATTCTTGAAATAATCGAAATCCAGCTCAACGCTGTTCTGTTGCGCCAGGGCCGAAGAACCGAGCAATCCTAAAAGCACTGAACCAATCATTCCTGGAAAGATAAGTCGTCGCATTTGACCGACCTCCTCTTGTTGGGAGTTGTAAGACATGTCACCGGCAGGTTATTGAAAAACTCTCTGGCGAGTGCGAGGCACAATCTGGCGAAAAAGCGGGGTTTACACGCCCTAAATGGGCATTTTGAGCCAGATTGTAACGCAGTATCGTGGCGGCTGAGAGTTTTTCAACAACCTGCCAAGCCAGCTTAAGTTAGCCTGCATTATAAAGCAACCGAGGGGGCTCAGCGCAACGGCTGCATGGCCCCAGCCGGGGGCAGGCCGCTAGCAAAAACCTTCAAATACACGCGCTCCTCATTGAAGGCCTGGCGAAACCGCTGGCTCATGAAATAACTACCCGATGCCCTGCTGGTATCGGGCCCTAGCATATTGAGCACTACCGGACCGGCTAATTCGGCACCGGACTCATCTTCAATTACCAGGGTAACAGCATAGACGCTCGCAGCATTGCCAGCACCCAGTGCTACCTCGAAACTGAGGCGATTCGTCAACACATCGAATTCGAAGCCACCATCGAGGTCCACCCCTGCGCGCCGGAAAGACAGGCTCACCCGTGTGGTGGCTGGCGCCAGCCCCGCCTCCAGGGCCGGTGTTGTCGATGGCGCCTGGCGGGTCTGCAGTGCCCGTTCATAGGGATAGGCAATCGCCAGCAGGCGCGGATCATCGAAGAACTTGCCTAATAATTCCATGCCAATGGGTAAGCCGTCATCACTAAATCCGGCTGGCATCGAAAGCGCCGGTAAGCCCGCATTGGCGGCGATACTGCAGTTATTACCGGGCTGGGATTCACCGATAAAGACCTGAGTCTGGCCAATCGGCGGGTAGACGATAGCATCCAGATCGTTGTCGGCGAACACCGTCTCGATAGCTTGACGCAGTGCCATGCGAGTCGCCAGCGCAGTCTGGTAACGCTCTTCATTCAGCTTTGCACCGCGGCTGCGCGTCAGGACGCCACGAACGGCTTCGTGGAACAGGCCAAGATCGACGATGTCGGCAAGACTGTCTACGTTCTGGCTCATGAAAGCGGAAAGATACTGGTTCAAATCGACGCGAAATTCGTGGCCGATAACTCCTGAGCCGGAGATCAGGGAAGCTAGTTCCGGAATTTCCACCTCCACGATCTCGACGCCCTGCTGTTGATACCACTCCAGCGCAGCCTCGATTGCCCCCCTCACATCGCTGTCGGCACGCTCCAGGTAACTACTTAATTTGCCGATGCGGAGCCGATTCAGGTCGATGCTACCGAGTTGATCCAGGAAGCCAGGTAAATCACCGGCATTCGCCACCTCAGTGGCCTCATCATTGGGATCATAGCCCTTGACGATATCCAGCACGATGGCCAAATCTTCAGCACTGCGGGCCAGAGGCCCTGCTACATCCTGGGTATGCGACAGGGGCATGACGCCATAGATACTGGACAGGCCCTTACTCGGTCTAAGCCCGATCAGATTATTGAAAGCCGAGGGGATTCTGATGGAGCCACAGGTATCGGAGCCTAAGCCAATGGCAGCAAAGCTGGCGGCGACGGCAGCCCCGGTGCCACCGCTCGATCCTCCGGGTACCCGGCGAATATCATAGGGGTTGCGAGTCTGACCCAACAGCGAGCTAACGGTGGTGATGCCATAGGCAAATTCATGGAGATTGGTCTTCGCCAATATGATCGCGCCGGCTGCTACTAACTTGTCGACCTGAGTAGCATTGACCGTGGGTCGGAAATTCGCCAGTGCCACGGAACCGCCAGTGGTTGGCATACTGACGGTGTTGTAGTTGTCTTTTACGACAATGGGAATTCCATGTAACAGACTGCGGGCAGCGGAAGCTTCGCGCTCCGAATCCAGTGATGCGGCCAGTTCCAGGGCTGCGGGATTGATGCGAATAATGCTGTTCAGGGCCGGGCCTTGCTTGTCGTAGGCCTGGATGCGGGCGAGATACTGGACTACCAATTCCGTGGAGGTGGTTTCCCCTCGCTCCAGCGCAGTTTGAATCTCGGTAATACTCGATTCGAATACGTCGAAACCAGCTTGGGCGGAAGCACTGTTGATCAGGGAAAATATAAGCAGCCTGAAAACAAGTCGCATGAGGATGCTCCCGTCTGTCGATTCTGTGTGGGCCAGGGTTCGCTGCCAGCGAAAGAATTTCACAGTCAACTCCGACTGTGAATTTTCCCCACGACCGACAATCCCCGAGACGCCCAGGTGAAATCAGTGATGATTACACTGGCGCTGGCAATGTAGTTAATTTTCTCCCAGACCAGGATTTGCCATTTGAGTTGACTCGATCCTGGTTTTGTCCCCTAACAGGCGCGTGGTGATTACACCGGTAGTAATAGCGCCGTTCACATTGAGTGCGGTGCGTGCCATGTCGATCAGCGGCTCGACGGAGATAAGCAGGGCCGCAATTGTCACTGGAAAGCCCATAGCCGGCAATACCACCAGGGCCGCATTGGTTGCGCCGCCACCAACTCCCGCGATGCCGAAAGAACCAATAGCGATAATCAGCAACAGGCTGGCAATAAACCCTATGTCGATGTCCACACCCAGAGTCGGCGCCACCATCACCGCCAGCATCGCCGGATAAATGCCGGCGCAGCCGTTCTGGCCGATCGTGGCCCCGAAGGATGCCGTAATATTGGCTATCGGAGCAGGAATATTCAGCTCTTCAATCTGTGCCCTTATAGTCAGTGGGATTGTAGCGGCCGAACTACGGGTCGCAAACGCAAACGTCAGCACCGGCCAGACCTTCTCGAAATAGGTTTTAATGTTGCCGCCCATTAATCCAATCAACAGCGCGTGCACCATAAACATGAGCGCGATGGCAATATAGGAAGCGATGACAAAACTGATCAGGGTCACAATTGCGCCGCCATCGGAGGTGGCAATCACNCTGGTCATCAATGCCAGCACGCCATAAGGGGTCAGGTTTATCACNATCTTAACCAGCCGCATGATNACCGCCTGCAGGGTATCTACGAACGCGNGAANCCGCTCACCATGNGNAGAATCTTCTTCGGCGACCAGCAGTGCNGCAACGCCNAATAGCAAACCAAAAATGACCACGGCGATAATCGATATGGNTCTTGAGCCTGCAAGGTCGCTAAATATATTCTGGGAAACGAAACTNNCCAGCAAATCCGGGATACTCAAATTCGACACGCCACCAACCCGGGCTTCCAGTACTTCCGCTCGAGCCAGTTCCTGGGCGCCAGCTGCTAACTCCCCGGCATTCAATCCAAATACAGTTGCCATCACGATGCCAATCAATGCGGCGACGACGGTGGTGGCAACAAGAATACCCACCACAGTGCCGCCGATCTTGCCGAGAGACTTGATTTCTTCGACCCTGAGCACAGCGGCAATCATGGTTATCAGGATCAGCGGCATGATGATCATGCGCAGCAAGTTGACATAGGAATTTGCGATCACTCCGGTCCATTCCAGCGTTTGCTCGGTAACTACGTCGGTATAACCGAAAACTCCCTGCAGATAGAAACCAAACAATGTACCGGCTACCAGGCCTGCCAGCACCCGTCGTGAAAGACCGACCTTTTTGTTAGCCAGTTGAAACAGGAGGCTAAGCAGGGCGGCAAACACAACGAGGTTTACGATCGCAAATGTGGTCATTCTATGCTCCTCAGACAGGTCTTTGCCTGTTACTCAATGCAATGGATACGCAAAAATACGCGGGGTCTAAACAAGATCGACGAGGTCCCTCATCTATTCAATGAATTGCGGCGGTGTTTCCATTAATCAATTTGTCGATCCGAGGCTGCCTAGACTACCACCAACTCTGGGCAAAGGCTGTATTCATTTCCGCCGATGACAGGTCAGTTGCAGACACCGCCTGCTCCAGGTGGCATCACTGGCAGCTTCCGGGAACAGCGACTCCGGCCAACTGGCCTATTCTGCCGACATTGGCTACCCTTGGACGCGAACCCATTACAAAGACAAAGGGCAGTTCCATGGCTTTACACAATTATTACCCCGCTCAGATTCGTGCGCTTCCTGAATTCAAAGGCCGTTTCGAAGCCTTCAAGCTGGAAGCAAAAAATTGCGATGTCCTGTTTGCCAGCTATCCTGCAGGAACCAAAATTGAAGCCCATCGACACGACAGTGAAAATATCGGGGTCCTCACCCGCGGTGAATTGTTACTCACCATGGATGGCGAAACCCAACGCATCGCAACGGGTGACTGGTACCACGTGCCCGCGAACAAAGAGCACGCCGCAGAATTTACGGCAGATACCGCCGAAATTGAGTTCTGGTTTAAGAATTAGGCAGCTAACCTGCCTTCACCCAGATCAGGGTCTCCGCTTCCACGAAGGGTGTGTGCTGACCCATGTGCGGATTTCGAAAATAAGTGCCCGCGGAATAGTCCCCGCTTTCGTCAGAGAAAATCCCGTCCAGCAACAGAATTTCTTTAGCCGGTGGATGTCCATGTTCTGGAAAGCTGGCATAGTTAATGCCGGTGCACACAATGCCAATCCCTTGACCAATAGCGGTTCTGGAACCGGCATTCATCTTGTAATAGTTAAACCCCGGCAGGCTTTCTGCTAGTCTTGAGCCCTTCCACCCAGGGGAGTACTCGACTATGCCCGTCACCTCACCACCGTGGCGCACCAACTGCAGGCTGCTCGTGGCACTGCTTATTTTCTTCCACGGGCAGCCACTGGCGGCAGAATCTCTCGAGACCATCAGCGATAGACTCGCCATAGCCGCCGCCTTGGCACAATATTCCTATCGCTGGGATGGGAAGGACTCGACTGGATTCGCGGATTTATTCACCCTCGATGGCGTCATGGAGCGCTGGCTCGCCGGTTCCCTGGTAGCGGGCTCCCGCATCGTCGGCAGACAAGCCATAAAAGCCTATGCCAGAACATCCCACCGGGGCCGCTTGGCGGATCGCCAGACTCGTCATCATTTTTCCGGGTTGGTTTTTCTGGAACTTTCGCCGACATCGGCCATCACAGAGAATATGGCACTGATTACGCATCAAACCGCCGCAGACCGGGCCGCGGTAGTGCGCAGTTCCGGAATTTACCGGAACAACTGGAAGAAGACCGAATCTGGCTGGCTCATCAGCAAGCGAGTGCTATTCACGGATAGTTTCGACCCCCGGTAGTACCGGGACATAGTTGCTGAATTCTGCGATATACTTTCTGCAGGCAATGCACTGTCAGTTATTATATCAATTAGCTTAATAATCCTGGCCCAGGTAATTAAATGAAGATCCGCTTAATCCAGGCTCAAACACACAAAATGACGCTGCTATCGCTGCTGTTCTTTTCGCTACCAGTGTTGGCGGCAGAGAACGGATGGCAGCGCGGTAGTTGTATCACCGGCAGTGGCGTTTATCGATGGGTGGGCGGCGATCGTTACGAAGGCCAATGTCAAAACAACTACTTTGAGGGGCGCGGCAGTCTGACTCTCAGCAATGGTGATCGCTACGAGGGGCAGTTCAGAGCGGATCAGAAACACGGACAGGGCATTCACTATTTTTTCAATGGCGATCGCTATGAAGGCCAGTTTCGCAATGGACGCCAGAACGGACCGGGCACCCTCTACCTGGTCAGTGGCGAGCGCTATTCGGGTCAGTACCTGAATGATCGCAGGAATGGCCGAGGTTCTTTCTTTTTCATTAACGGTGATAGTTACGATGGTCAATGGCTTGACGATCGAATCGACGGCCAGGGAACCTACAACTTTGCCAACGGTGACCGCTATTCAGGCCAATGGCGCGACGGCGCACAGGATGGTCGAGGCACCTTTAGCTGGGCAAATGGAGACCACTACGAGGGCATGTTCAGTAATAATCGACGTGACGGTCAGGGCACATTTAACTGGAATAATAAAAATCGCTACTCCGGCGGTTGGCGCGAGGATCAGCAGGACGGCTATGGCACCAAGGTGTGGGCCAGCGGTGATCGCTATCAGGGCCAATGGCGACAAAATCTCATGAGTGGTCAAGGCAGCTACTCATTTGCCAACGGCAATCGCTTCGAGGGCAGTTTCCAGGACAATAAGATACACGGCGAGGGTATATATTACTTTGCCAACGGTGATCGATATGTGGGTGCCTGGATGGACGGCGAAAGACATGGCCCCGGTGTGTACTACGATACCCTCGGCAATAGTGAGGCTATGAATTTCCGAGTTGGCCGGCGGCTTAGCTGAGCTGTTTATGGAGATAGACCCCAAACAGCGATCACAAATCTTTGCAGCTACGCCATCGATTCCGGCGAGATCACTGCCGAAAGCTGGACCAATCTGCAGCGTCCACCGAAGACACCTACAGAGGAATCCGGCTATTTGCTGGAAAAAGCCCGCGCTACCGGCAGCCTGATGGGCCAGGAATTAGATGTGTAAGACTCCGGCGGCGGGACCGATGGCGCACTGACCCAGACCGTAGGCCTAGCGACACTGAATTCACTGGAGATCGCCGGAACCAGTGCCGATTTCGAACGAGAGCAGGCTCGGGTGAGCACACTGCTAGAGCGCGCCAAATTGAGTGCCTTGCTAATTCGTAGACTGGCCGCCGAATAAATGCTTAGATGCAAAGCCGGTCGCGAGAAGCCCCATTAGTAGTGGCAGGAAAATAAAAAACTGGAGTCAGAGTATGTCGGAAAGCACTATCGAAGCTGCGGGCACACCCAACGAACACATAGACTCGAAGCATGACGCCGAGCGCGCTTCGATTATCCAAGCCTATAAAAACCCCCATTACCGCTACCTGGTACTGGGTATTCTCACCACCGTTTATGTTTCCAACTTCGTCGACAGACAGGTCATCAATGTCCTGGCCAGTTACATCATCGAAGATCTCGCTATCAGTGATGGCCAATTCGGCATGTTATCAGGGCTAGCCTTCGCCTGCATTTATACCACTTTGGGTATCCCCATCGCTCGCTGGGCCGATATCAGTAATCGTCGCAATGTCATCGCCATCTCCGTCACCATCTGGAGCATAATGACCGCCGCATGCGGGGCGGCGCAGAATTTTTCTCAGTTGTTCCTGGCGCGGTTCGGTGTCGGTATCGGTGAAGCCGGTGGCTCTCCCCCCGCCCATTCCATCGTCTCAGATATTTTTCCTGCGCACCAAAGAGCCACGGCGTTGTCGGTTTATTCTCTCGGCGTTTACGGTGGCATTTTGGTAGGCACCGTCGGTGGCGCCTACCTGGTGCAATTCTTTGACTGGCGTATCGCCTTCGTTGTCGTCGGCTTACCGGGAGTTTTCCTCGCCCTGTTAGTCAGATTTGTCATCAAGGAACCACCCCGCGGCATGGCGGAAGCGCGTAAAGACGTAGCACCACCGGGGTTCTTCAGGGTGGTGGGCTTTCTCTGGGAACGGAAATCGTTTCGCCACCTCAGTTTCGCCTGCGCCCTCCATGCCTTTGTCACCTACGGCATGGGCAACTTCATGCCCTTGTTTTTAGGCCGTGTGCACGACATGCCGATTCTGGATGTTGGCTTGTACTACGGATTGATCGCCGGTATTGGCGGACTTGCCGGCACCTTTTTCGGCGGCTGGATGTCGGATCGAATGGCCAACAACACTGGCGACAAAACCTGGTATGTTTGGATACCTTTTATCTCCACCCTGCTCGCCATCCCCTTCGCGCTGATTACATTCCTGCTAATGCCCACCGGCGTCACCGCAGCCTTCTCTTACTTGCTGCCAGTATTTGCCGGCGGCTGGTATCTGGCACCCTGTATCGCTTCCACCCATTTCCTGGTGGGCATCCGCATGCGGGCGATGGCTTCGGCGGTCTTGCTCTTCGTATTGAATCTGATCGGGCTCGGCCTGGGTCCAATGCTAACCGGCTTCGTCAGCGACTACCTGACACCAAGTTATGGCGACAACGCCTTGCGTTATGCCATGTCGATAACCTTGATGGTGAACCTCTGGTGTGCCCTGCACTATTATTGGGCTACCCGCACTATTCGGGCAGATTTTGACAGAGCGCCGGATTAACCGCTGGTCGCAAAACACGCTGGCGAGTGCCAGCCGATCTGGTTTATATCGCCTCCAGCGCCTGCGCCACCTTGGACACGGGGACGACTTCGATACCATCGATTTTGGTTTTCGGCATATTTTGCTTCGGCACAATGGCGCGGGTGAATCCATGCTTGGCAGCTTCTCGCAGTCGTTCCTGCCCCCCCGGCACCGGACGTATTTCACCGGACAGCCCGACTTCACCGAAAACCACCAGATCTTTCGGCAGGGACTTGTCTCTAAAGCTGGAAACGATCGCCAATAGCAGCGCCAGGTCGGCGCTGGTTTCGTTAACCTTAACCCCGCCAACCACGTTGACGTATACATCCTGATCCGCCATGTAGATGCCACCGTGCCGGTGCAGGACAGCCAGCAACATGGACAGGCGATTCTGATCCAGCCCCACCGCAAGTCGACGCGGATTTCCCAGCTGGCTGGTATCGACCAGAGCCTGAATTTCAACCAACAGGGGACGGGTGCCTTCCCATAGCACCATCACCAGGGAACCCGCCGCGTCCTCTTCGGTTCTGGCCAGGAATATAGCCGATGGATTCTTCACTTCCCTCAAACCGGTTTCGGTCATGGCAAATACACCGATTTCATTCACCGCGCCGAAGCGATTCTTCTGTCCCCGCAACACTCGATACTTGGTGTCGTTGCCTCCCTCGAGCATAATGAAGCAGTCGATCATATGCTCCAGCACCTTGGGTCCCGCCAGGTTGCCTTCCTTGGTTACGTAGCCGACCAGGAACAAGACAGTATTGGTTTGCTTGGCATATTGAATCAAATAGGCAGCACATTCTCTCACCTGAGATACGCTGCCGGGAGCCGAGGGCACATCGCCGCTGTGCATTACCTGGATCGAATCGACAACCAGTAATTCGGGCTGAAGCTGCTGTGCCACCCGACAGATTTTCTCGACATTTGTCTCCGTCAGCAGCTGCAGATTTTCCTGGGGAAGATTGAGTCGTTGCGCCCGCATACCCACCTGCTGCAGGGATTCTTCTCCAGTGACATAGAGTGCAGACCTGCCGTTACTGGCCAACAGACACATGACCTGTAATAACAGGGTGCTCTTGCCGGCACCGGGATTACCACCGATCAGGATGACGGACCCCGGCACCAATCCACCGCCGAGCACTCGGTCCAATTCCCCAATCGAGCTGGAATAACGGGGTAGTGACTGCAGGTCGATCTCAGACAGGGTCTGCACATTGGAATTTTCAGCACCAGCCAATGGCTTGCGAAAGTCGGATTTGGTGGCGGGAGAAGCACTGCTACCCAAGTTGAAACGGGAAAGTGTATTCCACGCCTTGCACGCTGCACACTGACCCTGCCACTGTCCATGTTCAGCACCACAATCTGTGCAAACAAATGCTACTTTATTTTTTGCCATCGAATCAGTTCACGGGTAAACGTGGCTTGTCATCATTTACCTTAAGCATATTCAAAATTCACTCGCTCGGTGAGCTTGCAGAAGAGTTCATAGGAAATCGTACCCGCCTGTCTCGCAACCTCGTCGGCACAGAGCCCGACGCCCCACAGCACCACCTCATCACCTACCTGCACATCATCCATGCCAGTGAGTTCTACCGTAATCATGTCCATGGAAGCTCGGCCAATCAAGCGCGTGCGTAGCAGCCCCGTCGGCGTCTTGATCAGCACTGCGGTGCCGTTAGTGGCAGACCTGGGATAACCATCGGCGTAGCCAATGGCGATCACTCCGACCCGGGTCTGGCGATCGCAGACATAGGTAGCGCCATATCCGATCGAGTCGCCAGCGGCTACTTCATTGATTGCGATGAGCCGGGAATGTAAAGTCATCACCGGCAACAGGCCCAGTTCCTCACCGGTTTCATCAGCCAGTGGCGAAGCACCATACAACATGACACCAGGGCGAACATAGTCGTAGTGGGTTTCCGGCAGACCCAGAATTCCCGCCGATGCAGCCATGCTACAGACAACTGCCCGGCCACTTTCTTGCACGAGTTGATCCCTGACCCTATTAAATTCGGCAATTTGCTTGCTGGTGAATTCGCCCGCTATTGCGCTGAGCGAGTCATCGGCACAACCCAGGTGGGACATCAGCACCAGCTCAACTTCCGGAAAACGACGCAGGGTATGATAAGCCTTTACACACTCAGCAGCAGAAAAACCCAGGCGATTCATGCCCGAGTTGAGTTTTAGCCAAAGCCTTGGAACACCGGAGGGGATGTCGCTTTCGAAGCGATCTTGCAAGATGGAGAGCTGATACGGCGAATGCACAACCATTTCAACGCCGGCATCGATGCACAGCCCCAATTCTTGCTCTTCGGCGAAACCCGGCAGCAGTAAAATCGGAATATCCAACTTCAGGCTATGCAGTGCCAGCGCTTCAGCCATTGTGGCAACGGCAAAGGCCGCTATCGCGGTATGAGAATCGATAATGGCGCGCGCGATTTGCTCCATGCCATGACCATAGGCATCGGCTTTTATGACCGGAATTATTTTCGATTCAGGACAGAGAGCGCGAACCCGTGCCAGGTTCTTCTGCAGCGCCTGAGTATCGATCGTCGCCCAGACTCTTTTACGTGGCCCATCCATTCCCTTGTCCTGAGCCCACCTTATCAACCGGGGCCGTGAGTATTAGCCGTGAGTGTAACTGTCATCATAACGCGGTTGGCTGTGGTTCTCGAAGCGCGTGTGCTTGCCGATGAAACTGAGCCGGACCGTGCCGATTGGACCGTTTCTCTGTTTGCCGATGATCACTTCGGCGACGCCTTTGTCCGGCGAATCCTCGTTGTAAACCTCATCCCGATAGATGAATATGATAACGTCGGCGTCTTGCTCGATGGCGCCTGATTCACGCAGATCTGACATCACAGGGCGCTTATTGGGCCGTTGTTCCAGCCCCCGATTCAACTGCGACAGGGCGATAACCGGACACTTGAAATCTCTCGCTAATAGCTTCAGCGATCTGGATATTTCCGAGATTTCACCGACCCTGTTTTCGGTGGTAGTTTTTAGCTGCATGAGCTGCAAGTAATCCACCACTACCATTCCGAGTTTCTTCTTCTCCTTGACAATTTGACGCTCGATTCTACGTAATCTTGCTCGCATCTCCATGGGTGTAATCCCGGAACTGTCATCTATGTAGAGGGGCCTGTCTTTTAGTTTTGCCACAGCATCGTTGAAGCCTGGCCAGTCTTCGGCTGTCATTTGACCGGTTCGCAATTTTGTTTGATCGATTTTGCCAATCGATGACAGCATTCTAAAAATCAGGCTCTGAGCAGGCATTTCTAAACTGAATACCACCACCGCGTCACTGTTGTGCATAATCGCGTTTTCAACCAGATTCATGGCGAAGGCGGTCTTGCCCATGGAGGGTCTGCCTGCGACGATGATCAATTCTGACTCTTGCCAACCCGTCGTCTTCTCATCCAGATCCTTGAACCCACTCGATAAACCAGTGAGGTTGCCGTCCAACTCTACCAACTCATCGATGCGATCAACCGCGGCCGTTACCAGTGGCGTAATGTGTATCGGTCCGGCCTCCTTGGAACGCTCATCATTAATGTTGAAAACCTGTTCCTCGGCATCATCGAGAACTTCCGCGGCTTTCTTGCCGCCGGTATTAAAGCTGTTGTCAGCGATTTTATGAGCGACAGAAATCAGACGACGCAAGATCGCGCGTTCGCGGATGATATCTGCGTAGGCATGAATATTCGCGGTGCCCCGCGCATTGCTTGCCAACTCGCCCAGATACTCGGGCCCGCCGGCGTTGTCCAACTCATTGAGGCTATTGAGGCATTCCACCAGCGTCAGCGCATCTACCGGGCTATTAGCCTCACTCTGCCGCAGCATCGCCTGAAAGATTAACTGGTGCTCCGCGCGATAAAAGTCTTCTGTCGCCAACACATCGACGATGTCGTCCCACACGGTATTATCCAGCATCAAGCCACCCAACACAGCCTGCTCAGCATCCACCGAATGGGGCGGCACCTTGAGCGATGCTATCTTGTTTGCATCATCACTGCTGCTGCTGAATGTATCGAGGGACATGAATAAATTCTGTGAGTTTTAGCTAAAAAAAAAGCACCTACTGAGCTAACAGATGGTGCTTCATGAAGTTGAGCAGGTCAAGGATGTGACCTGTAAATTCGGAACTTAATTGCTGCTGTCGTCTGCTTCGGTCTTGGTTTCAGAAACGGCTTCGGCTGCCTCCTCAGCGGGCGCTTCTTCGCCTGAGGCCTCAACCGGCTGCGCCGACATCTCGGTTGCTTCTTTAGCGGCAGGCGCATCGACGGCGTCCGCTGTTGATGCTTCAGCAGCCTCGGCCGCTTCCCTCTGATCTATCTCTTCAATAATACTACCGTCCTCACTGACCCCGGCGGCTGATTTGAGACCCACCACAGCGAGGGAGATAGTCGCACGTATGTCATGGCCCAGATCCAGTGCAACTTCGATTGCTCCCAATTCACGAATCGCACCATTCGGTAACAGAACTTCGCGCTTGGCGATATCGCTACCGGCCAGGGCATTTACGGCATCGGCAATCTCGCGAGTGCCCACAGAACCGAATAGATGACCTTCGTCACTGGCATTGACTTCGATGCTGAGACTTACGCCGTTAACCAGTTTGGCACGTCTTTGTGATTCCGCAACCTTGGCATCATGTTTCGCAAGCAATTCAGTCTTTCGACCTTCGAATTCAGTCAGGTTGGCCTTCGTGGCCGGAATCGCCTTGCCCTGCGGAAACAGGAAATTCCTGGCGTAGCCGGATTTGACACTGGCCGTGTCACCAATTTCACCAAGCTTGCCTATTTTTTCCAGCAAAATTACGTTCATACTCTCGTCCTCATTTCAAATCTCTGTCACACGGCACTCTTAAACCGTGCTCTAAAATTGTACCAACTATCTATCAGTGCCAGCAGCACCAGTAATTGCGCAACCACCGGCAACATTAGAAATGCATAGAGCGCAGTCAACCACATCGTGGATAGCTTCTTCCATGCTACTACCGCATGAATCAGGGCCAGGCCTGAAAACATCAGCGGCAGTATCAAATACAAAACCCATGATGCCGGCAGCAATACACCAAAATTCGCCAGTAACATAAGCCCCAGCAATAGCAGCGCCACCTTTCTTTCAATACGTATCCCGTGGAACTCCTTTTGAAACCCCCCCGGGTGATACAGGGCAGCTTGCATCCATCGAGCCAACATCAGTAAAACGATCGCCAGGAACATGTAGACCGCGCCTATAAAGCTGGTCAGCACTTCCCTGAATTGCTCCGGTTGAAAATCCTGCGCACTATTCGCGGCCAGGTAAGCGTCGAGTTGCTGAAATACCGCGTCCAATACGGCGGGTTGCAGCCTCAGGTAAAGCTCAACACATACGCCGATTGCAATCGCTGCCAACAGCGTGAATTCCCAGGACTCGGTTTCCCGCAGCAAGTAGGCGAGCCCGCTGATTCCTATCAGCATGATCAGGGGCTCCGGAACACCGGCCATGGCCCAGGCACCGATCGGTAATATTGCCCATGCCAGCACATAGGCGGCTTCCCGGGTGCCCTTGCGCAACATGACGAGGGCGACAATCACCGGATTCAGCAAATTGGCGAGAGGAATCAGACCCAGAAGTAACACCGCCAGGAAAGCTTGCTTGCGTCCGGTCATCACGAATTTAGCAAGGCCGCGCATAGTTCTACCTATTTAGCCGTGGTGGCTGTCCGTGTAAGGAATCAACGCCAGGTATCTCGCTCTCTTGATCGCGGTCGCCAACTGGCGCTGATACCGTGCCTTGGTGCCAGTGATGCGGCTGGGAACAATTTTCCCGGTTTCCGACACATAGGCCTTCAAAGTTTCCAGGTCCTTGTAATCGATCTGCTTGGTGCCCTCGGCGGTGAATTTGCAAAATTTACGTCTACGAAAATAACGAGCCATAATTTTATTCCTGAATTAATTGGTTAGAAGGAGGAAACCCGACATCTAGTCTTTTTCGGCTTCTTCAACAGCTGCCTCGGTGGCGTCGGCGGCGGCCGCTTCTGGAACTTCTTCCGCTTCTCCGTCTGTGGCGGCAGAGTTTGGCTTCACCGCATCTGCAGCTTCGGGTGCCGAGTCAGGGGCTTCAACTTCGGATTCCGAGTCAGGGGCTTCAGCTTCGGATTCCGAGTCAGGGGCTTCAGCTTCCTGCTTGGCAGCGGCAAGTTTGGCGCGAGCAGCAGCAGCCTCATCTTCCAGTTTGCGTTTCTGCTCAGCTCTCTGCCGGCGTTCTTTACCTTCGCGCTCGCCCTTGAGAATCAGTGATTCTTCGGTGACAGGCTCTTTTGTCTTGATGACAAGATTACGCAATACCGCATCGTTGAAACGAAACAAGGTAGACAATTCTTCCAGAGCCTTACCGTCGCACTCGATATTCATCAGTACGTAGTGGGCCTTGTGAATCTTGTTAATAGGATAGGCTAGCTGGCGTCTGCCCCAATCCTCCATACGGTGAATCTTGCCACCGCTGTCGCTCATTAATTGGGTGTAACGCTCGATCATCCCGGGGACCTGTTCAGACTGGTCGGGATGCACCAGGAATACTACTTCATAGTGTCTCATAGAGACTCCTCATGGTTGCAGCCTCCCATCGCACAGCAGCTGTGCATGGTAAGACAAGGAGTTATGTGGGGCAGGAACAGAGCCCGCCAATAAAAGAGCGGGAATTCTAGAGAAAGTGACCTTGGGATGCAAGTAAATCCCCAAGAAAATGGCACAAACAGAGGCGAGTGTCGCCAATGTGACGGGGGATGGGCGCGACTTGTCGCTTAGTTCTCTGCCCCTTTAATTTCCTTTCTGCCGCTGCCGCAATGCCTCGAAGAGACAGACTCCGGTGGCCACCGACACATTCAGACTGCTGAGCTTGCCCGCCATGGGGATGGCAACGAGATAATCGCAGCGTTCCCGGGTCAGACGCCGCAATCCCCTGCCTTCTGAGCCCATTACCAGAGCCAGAGCACCGGTGAGGTCCTGATCAAACAGGGATTTCCCGGTCTCATCTGCCGTTCCCACCAACCAGATGCCGCGCCGCTGCAGCGACTCCAGGCAACGCGCAAGATTACTTACCGCAAACAGGGGGACCGTTTCTGCCGCGCCACTGGCAACCTTGTGCACCGTGGCATTGAGAGTGGCGGACTTGTCTTTCGGTATAATCACCGCATCGACGCCTGCCGCATCGGCGCTGCGGAGACAGGCGCCGAGATTGTGAGGGTCAGTTATTCCATCCAGAACCAGCAATAGCGGAGCCCGATCCAGAGAATCCAACAGAACCCCAAGTTCTTTCTCGGATTTCGCTGCTACCGGATTTCGGTACAGTGCTGCCACGCCCTGGTGTACTCCCGGGAAGCGTCTGTCCATTTCCCGTTTTGCCAACTGAGCCAGTTCGATATTTGCTTGTAGTGCAATGGACTTCAAAGCTTGCAGTCGTTCGTCATTACGGCCGTCCTGAATCACTAACTGCAGGACATCGGCGGATTGATGTTTGAGCAACTCGGTAACGGCGTGAAACCCGATGATCCAATCTTGACTGCTCGCCATGGTTTAGCGCCGCGGTCTTTTGGCAGCGGGGGCGCCACTGCGCCTGCTCTTATTGCGGTTACCTGCCTTGCTGGTTTTACTGGAGCCCGGTTTTTTAGTCGCCGAACTAGCGCCACTGCGTTTTCCGCCTGACTTTTCTGCCTTAGCCCCTTGCCTTTGGTTTTTGGACTTGCTTTTCTTTTTCCCTTCCCCGTTATTCAGATCCTTGCCTTTATCTTTGTGTTTTTTCGAGCGGTCACGATCGGGAAAACCTTTCTTCTTGCCGGGCTTGCGCCGACGCGGCGCTGGCCTTGCCGCGGCAACACTGCCTGTCATCTGCAGATCAATCTTCTTCTCATCCAGGTTTACCCGTACTACTTTGACTTCGACACTATCGCCAAGGTGATAGGAAGTTCGGCTGCGTTCACCCTCCAGGCAATGACGCACCGGATCGAAATGATAGTAGTCGTTGCTGAGCTCGGTAATATGTACCAGCCCTTCGATATAGATATCGTTGAGTTCGACGAACAAGCCAAAACTGGTGACAGAGGACACGGTGCCGTTAAACTCGTCGCCGATCTTGTCCTGCATATACTCGCATTTCAACCAGTCCATGACGCTGTAGCCAGCGCCATCCGCTCGCCGCTCCGCCATGGAACAATGTTCACCAAGGTCCTGCATATCCGAGGCGGAATAAGGGTAGATCTGTTTTTTCGAGAGGCCACCGGCATCGGCCTGCTTCTGCAGATGCCTGGAGGATTTATTTCTGATCAGGAAACGAATCGCCCGATGAATCAGCAGATCGGGGTAACGACGAATCGGTGATGTGAAATGGGCATAGGCTGGATAACCCAGGCCAAAATGCCCTAGATTTTTCGGTTGATAAACTGCCTGCATCAGGGAGCGAATGAGCATTGTCTGCAGCAGGTGCTTGTCGGGCCGGTTAGATATTTGCTGCAAGACTTTCTTGTAATCCGAGGGTTCGGGTTTGTCGCCGCCGGGCAAATACAGACCCAACTCGCTGAGAAATTCACGCAGGTTTTCCAGTTTGTTCGGATTCGGCCCCTCATGCACTCGATACAGAGCCGGCAACTTGCTGGATTCCATCAATTCGGCGGCGGCAACATTCGCACACAACATGCATTCTTCTATAAGCCTGTGGGCATCGGTTCGATAAACCGGTACGATTTCCCGTATCTTCTTGTTCTCACCGAACACGATGCGAGTCTCTGTGGTATCGAAATCCATGGCGCCGCTGTTATCTCTCGCACTGCGCAGTGCGCGATAGAGGGAATAGAGTTCATCGAGGTGGGGCAACAGTGACTGATGGCGCTGCCTCATCTTCGCGCGTAGCTTTTCCTGAGTCTCGGTTGCCGGCGTTTGCACAATATCGGCGACTTCGGTGTAAGTCATACGACCATGGGAATGAATCACGGCCTCGAAGAAGCAATAGTCTGTCATCTCACCCGCCGTAGAAATTTTCATCTCGCAAACTATGGTGAGTCTGTCCACTCCAGGTTTGAGCGAACACAGTCCATTGGAGAGTTTCTCCGGCAACATGGGAATAACATGGCCTGGGAAATAAACCGAAGTAGCGCGGTTTATTGCTTCTTCATCGAGGACACTGCCGAGCGTGACGTAGTGAGAGACGTCGGCGATAGCGACGAAGAGCGTCCATCCTCCCCGCTGCTGACGTTCGGCATAGACTGCATCGTCAAAGTCCTTGGCATCCTCGCCATCGATGGTGACGAACGCTACATCACGCATATCTCTGCGGCCGATCAGGTGTTTTTCTTGCACCTGTTCATCGAACTGATTTAGCGACCTGGTGACGGCGGTGGGCCATTCATGAGGAATGTCATGACTGCGCAGGGCGATGTCGATCTCCAATCCTGGTTTTGAGCTATCACCAAGCACCTCGACAATTTTCGCGATCGCCTTGCGTCGTCGCGATGGATATTCGGTAATTTCGGCCACCACGAACTGGCCGTCTTGGGCATGACCGGCGGCCTTGTCAGGAATCAAAATCTCGTGGGGGATGCGTTTGCTGTCGGGGACGACAATACCAAAGCCCTGCTCGTGGTAATAACGCCCGACGATTTGCTGGTAGCGTCGCTTCAGTATCTCGACGACGATGCCTTCTTTGCGACCGCGACCATCGACACCCGACACCCGAGCCAGCACCTGATCGCCATCGAACAGCTTCTCCATCTCGCGGCCATTGAGGAACAGATCTCCGGAGCCATCCTCCGGAATAAAAAAGCCGAAGCCGTCCTTGTTGCCCTGCACCTTGCCCTTGATAAGGCCCATGTGGCCCGCCAACCCGAAGACACCACGGCGATTACTGATAATCTGCCCGTCGCGGCTCATCGCATTGAGGCGCCGCCGCAATGCCTCGACCGACTCCTCATCCTCGAGCCGCAACTGCTGACACAGGGTAGTGTGGCTAACAGGCTCGCCAACCTGCTCCAGGTGTTGGAGGATAAATTCCCTGCTGGGAATAGGATTGGCGTATTTTTCCGCTTCGCGCCCGGCGAAGGGATCCCTGGATTTACGGTTTTTTGACATTACGGGAAGGCATAGGACTAGATGTGGGAGAAGTATACACGCAGGCGCATTCGATGTCTGTTACAGTCTGGCGGGTAATTTCCAGTGCCAGCGGAGTTGACAGTATCTGCCTCTCCCGATAGAGTTGCGCTCCGCTCGCCAGACCGGAATTATTCCTGTCTTAGGCCCAAGTAGTGTTGTGGTAAACAGCGGACCCCAACTGCAATTTGGCAAGATGCTGGACAAAATCCACTTTGAATATGCCCAGGTGGTGAAATTGGTAGACACGCTAGCTTCAGGTGCTAGTGATCGCAAGGTCGTGGAGGTTCAAGTCCTCTCCTGGGCACCAATCGTAGGTAACATCCCAATACTTCGCAAGTGATAATACTTGCTATAACCCCGCAAATAAGGGCATCTGTTGATACTTCCCATTACCTAGACTACTATACCCATAACTTTTCTATTAGTAGGTAGGTTAATAGGTAGATGCCAAAAGTAGTCAAAGAATTGTCAGATATATCCATCAAACGATTTAGACATCGTGTCGGTACTGGTGCGAAGAACCCTGAGCTAAAAGGCAAGCCGATTAAGGCCATGCATGCTGTTGGAGGTGTTTCAGGTCTATATTTACAGTGTTTGCCACCCAAAGGCTCTGAGAAGGTTGGAGCTAGGCAATGGATATATCGCGCTACTGTCGGTGACAAAGTTCGTAATATTGGTTTAGGCAACTACCCTTCTGTACCTACTAAAAGCGCGAGAAAAGCCGCTAGAGAGCTTCAGGAAGATATTAAGTCTGGTCTAGACCCAGTGAGCGAAAAGAAGGCTAAGCTAAGTCAGCTAAGAGCTATGCAAACTAAAGAAATAACCTTTGAAGAGTTTGCCAGAGAAAGGTTCATCCCGAAACAATCTCTGGAGCATAAAGGCCCGCACCAAACCCGTAGATTAAATCAGTTACTCAGAGACTACGTCTTTCCTCGTATAGGCAATATGCTTCTAGGTGACATTGAAAGAGAAGACATAGTTGAGCTTTTAGAACCTATCTGGACAACAAAGAACGAAACCGCAAGGCGTGTCCTGCAATATGTCCATAGGGTAATCCAACTAGCTATCGCAAAAAAATTAAGAGAGAAAGGTAATCCCGCTGTATGGAAGAATGATTTATCACTGGAGTTAGCTAAACCCGCAGCGATTCACAAAGTAAAACACCATCGCGCTATAAAATGGGAAGAACTACCAAAGTTTATAAAAGCTCTGAATAATCTAGACGCTCCTAAAGGGAGCAGACCAGACGTTCAGTGTATGCTTTTCATGATACTCACTGTATCAAGACCATCCGAAGCCAGACTCGCTGACTGGGACGAGATAGACCTTGAACAAAAGGTTTGGACGCAACCTGCAGGGAAATACAAAAGCAAAAAAATGTGGGAAATACCTCTTTGCCCTACCGTCGTCAAAATACTTAAAGCCCAACCCAAACGCAGGGGCAGAGTCTTCTCAACATTAGACGGAGGAGAGCTTTACAGTGCGGCGCTTTCAAGTATGCCCGACGCTTTGGGTTTTGATGCTGTAGCACATGGATTTAGAGCTACGTTCAGAACTTGGGGACAAAAGCAGCAACGATTTACAGAAGAAGAATTAGAGCTAAGTCTGAAGCACCTAGACACCGTAGGCTGTCGTGCCGCCTATGCCCGCGACCAATTACTCCCCGAACGAAGATCAGTCATTAATGCTTACGAAAAGTGGGCTATGAAAGGTGACTCAGGACAAAACAAAAAGGTTGTCTCTATCAACAAACGAAGGAGAGCAAGCTGATGGCCTTAGATGACGTGCTTACTCAACGACGTTGGGATTTACAAGATGGTTTATGGCTCCTAATGGGCATTTACATTGAACGCGCAGATGAAATAGACAAGATATATGCGCGAGCGCCACAAGTAAGTCAACACGCGATCGATAAGTATGCTTTGGGTGTCTCTGAGCCTTTGGATAAAGCCCGGTGCTTAATAGACATAAGAGGCGCGTTACAAGGCTATAGGGACTCAAGATACTTCGCCATAAAACCGGGTAATAGAGAACTTGAGTGGCCCAAGCTTGAAGCCGACTATCATGTACCGTTTGAAGAAACTGACTTTGCTAAAAGTGAGCTGCGTTTGATTAGCATGACGGTTGCGAAGTTATACAAGCGGTTCGAAAAGACAGCGGAAGTAGAATACTGCGAACTTCCTTATGTAAGTAGCGAAGGCAATTCATACCAGACATCGCCAGTTAGCCAATGGAACACAGATTATTTGATTGAATGGGGTATAAAAGGAGCAAAGTTAG
>PCCP01000050.1 GCA_002731775.1 Gammaproteobacteria bacterium | reverse complement strand
GTGGCGCGCTTCAAGTATAAATGCGGATTACAAACAGCATTGCAGTACGGGCTTCACCAACCTCGATCAGGAACTACCTGGCGCCGGGTGGCCGGCCGATGGCGTAACAGAGTTCCTGCACAACCGGGCAGGTATTGGTGAACTCAGGCTGCTGGCCCCCGCGCTTGCCCGAATGACGCATGAGCAAAACCGATGGATACTGTTTGTCAGACCGCCCTATATCCCCTATCCACCGGCACTGGCCCAGGCAGGCATTGACCTCACCCGGGTTATCGTTAGCCAGCCAAGGGCCCCCAAGGATTATCTCTGGGTGTTGGAAAAGGCTCTGGCATCCCAAAGCTGCAGTGCCGTTATTGCCTGGCCCGGCAGAATTCATGAAAAACAGATTCGACGCCTGCAGCTGGCCAGCAAAGATGGTTACTCATGGGGAATACTGTTCCGGCCCGAGGAGTCTTCAAAAAATGCATCACCTGCGGAGTTGCGGCTCAGACTTCGACCTCTTTCTGGCTATTCACCAGGTAAAGACAGCAGCGCTATTGCCGTGAAGATACTAAAACGCCGGGGGCGATGGGAAAGCGAGGAATTTACGATCGCATTCAATGACCAGTTGCTTCGTCCTATGCCGGATTTCAGCGAGATGGTTGTTGACCAGAACATTTCGACAATCCAGGAAAAACAGTCATTTGACAGTCCTTCAAAGCCCGCTATCCAGACACTTCGTGAATATCAGTAGACATGAATAATCAATGGATATGCCTGCACTTTCCCCAACTACCCGTTGAGGTATTCGCTCGCCACCAGGTTGCCAAACCTGTTGTGGTAACGATCCGGCAGAGGGTCGTCGCCATGAATCATCAATCACAGGGAATCGGCATACGGATCGGCAGCAACATGAATACGGCTTATACCATCAGTGAAGATGTCGTCAGTTTCGAGCGCGAAAAAGACAAGGAATTAGAAAAGCTGACACATCTCGCACAGTGGGCCTACCAGTTCACACCTAATGTTTCGATCAAACCTCCGCATAGCCTGCTGCTTGATGTTTCAGGTTGCCTGAAACTCTTCAAAGGGATCGACAACCTGAAAAAGCTTATCAGAGAGGGGTTAGATAGCCTCGGCTTTGAAGTCGTGGTGGGTGTCAATGGCACGCCACTCGCGGCCCTTTTATTTGCAGAAGCAGGCCTGCCTGAAGCGCCTGTCAGATCAAAGATCGCTCAATCGCTGGCGCCAGTACCTGTGCATTACCTAAGAGTTGAAGAGAACATCAAGGATACTTTGCACCAAATGGGTATTAGTCATTGCAAGCAACTGTTTGAGTTACCTATGGACGGTTTGAATCGAAGGTTTGGCGTGTTCTTTACTGATTATCTTCAACGACTGACGGGGCAGAAGCCTGACCCCCAACAGTATATAGACAGTACGCCAAGATTCCGGAGTGACATTACATTCCTGGCAGATGTCACGAACCTGGAGTCATTAGCATTTCCACTGAAGCGTCTGCTGAGTGAACTTCAAGCGTTCCTGATAAAACGTCAGCTAATGACAAGCCAGTTTACAATCAAACTTTCACATCGGGGCCACCCTCCCAGGGAGTTCTCTGTCTTTCTGGCCAACCCGGATAATGATGCGCAGATGTTCCTGATGCTTAGCCAGCTACAACTCGAAAAAGTTAACGACATGCCAGAAGTCGATAACATCAGCATCGCGGCAAGGAACTTCTTTGAACCAGAGACTAATTCCGGCGACCTGTTTCATGGAACCCGCTTTAAGCAAAAAGATGGTCGGATGCACAGCAAGGCTGAAGAAGCAAAATCAGTCAGGTTGGTCAACATGATGACGGCCAGACTAGGCCCCCAAGCCTGCTTCGGTCTATCCCTGGCCAACGATCACCGGCCTGAACGAGCCTGGAAACCTGTCAGACTTGCCGCAAAAGATTACTGGCAGGGCCAAGCTAAGGACAGTAATGCCCGACCGCTTTACCTCCTGCCAACCCCGAAGACTCTGTCTATCGAGGCCGGCATCCCCTGCATGTCTGGCAAGCTGGAACTCCTGCAGGGCCCGGAGCGTATTGATTTCGGCTGGTGGGACAATGACGCAATCGCACGGGATTACTACATCGCAAAACACCAAACTGGGTCTCTGTACTGGATTTACCAACATTTGGATAACTCTCGCTGGTATCTGCATGGTATATTTTCATGAGTAACAACTGACCCACATCTAACGGAGACGACATGTCTGATATCTACAACCTAGAAATGAACGCCATCACAGGAGAGTCTGTTTCGTTTTCAGACTATCGTGATCAGGCGATGTTAGTGATAAACCTCGCCAGCCAGTGAGGCCTCACAGGACAGTACACAGGTCTGTGTGCATTAGAAAACGATCGAGACGATCTAAAAGTCCTTGGCTTCCCCTGCAACCAGTTCGGCGCGCAGGAGCCAGGTAGCGACGAAGAAATTCTTGAGTTCGCAAAAAGTAAGTACAACTGCAATTTCCAACTGTTCTCCAAAGTCGACGTGAACGGGGATGGCGCCTGCGACTTATACAACATACTTAAGTCAGAGAAAGCCAACCCTGACGGCAATCCGGATATCGGCTGGAATTTCACCAAATTCCTGGTCGGCAAGGATGGCAAGGTGCTCGCACGATTTGAACCAATGGTAACGCCAGAGGAAATCGCAGCGCAACTGGACGGGCTTTTAGCCTAACACCGGGTTTACCTGATCCCGCTCGCGGGGTCAGGTCGCTCTTTGCANTNANNAACCCTCGACCCAAAAGATCGCGCGTCAGGGGANGNCCAATTCCGNGACGTCGCCACTTCTGCAGTATGACCCGACANCAATTCGNGGGATNCAAGGGCGAATTAGTCCAGCATGAACAGCTCACCTTCGAACACCGTGGCNATGACATTCGCNTCCCGAAGCGCATCCTCNCCTTCTTCAANAGGGTCACGNTCTATCACGGTGAAATCTGCNATCTTACCNGCACGAATACTCCCGACCTCATCCTGCATACCAAGAACCGTTGCCGCATCAATCGTAATGGCGCGCAGCGCATCCAACACCGAAACTGATTCTTCGATACCCGCAATGTTCCCCGCCGCATTCTGACGGCTACAGGCTATCCATGCATTTTTTAGCGGTGTCGCTGGCGCCATGGGGAAATCCGAGTGCAGCGCGATAGGAATATCATGCGCTACACAGGTCCCGAGCCGGGACATCGTGTAGGCGCGCTCAAAGCCGACACTATGTATCGCATACTGTTCGCTCAGCTCAAACAGGTAATAAACGTTTGCAGAAATCATTGCACCCAGCTTGCCAAGTCGCGCGACCTGTTCCGGGTTAGAAAAACCGAAATGTTCGATGGTATAGCCATGATTGAACCTGGGTTTCTCCCGTTGCATATTCTCCAGCGTATCAATAGCCAACTCCAGCCCAAGGTCACCGGTACAGTGGACATGGATCGCAAACTCAGCCTGCCAGTATTCACGGACAGTGGCTTCAAACTCCTCAGGTGTCATCAGCCATTCACCATGGTGGCCATCGAGATAACCTGGCTCCTGCAGCATCGCCAGTTCCGAGAAGAAAGCGCCGTCAGTGAACACCTTGATGTGCTTGCCGTGGCGGATTCGCGACGTATCACTTCCCTGAAGTTCGTTGATATGGGCCACGACTTCCTTGTGTCCACCTTTCAGGCGCGCCGTGCTTCCAGCATGGGGGACCCCTAACACTCTGAAGGGTACATTAGCCTGGTCGAGAACACTGACAGAGAGGGCTCTTTCGAGCTCGTAATCAAACAAACCAACGGCAAGGTCTCCAACAGTCGTGTGTCCACCTAAATGCACAATCTGCTTCAGTCTGTCCAGGCCCGTCCGGAGCCATTCTTCTGACATAATAAATCGGTTAAGTTTTTGGATGGCATATCCCAGACCGACTTCATAAAAATGGCCACGTTCGAAATCGATCTGTTGCCTTGTGCCAACGCTATCGAGCGTAATCTCAAGCAATTCAAGCATTGCCGAATTCAGGTAAACCTCGTGGAACGATCGATGCCACACCACCATCGGCCGCGTACTCGATATTTCATCCAGAAGCTCGCGGCTCATATCACCGTGCCAGGAAGCGTGGTAACCCCAGGTAAAAAAGGGTTCATCACCCNCCATCGNTGATTCCAGCTCGGCAATTTTTTGCCGATAACTCTCCTGGTCAGGACAGGCCGGAACCGTTTGCCAGGGCAGATCCCATTCGAGCGCCGTNACAAAATGCATGGGTAGCANNACAGCCGCCATGACAGGATGTAGATGCGGGTCAATCANACCCGGNANGATAATCGCATCACCAAAATCAACGATCTCNTGTTCATCACGCGNCAGCCAGGGNCCNAGACTTTCCATAGAACCTACTTCGAGTATGCGNCCGTCNCTNACAGCNACNGCCGTTCCATCCGGCCAGGAGGGATTCATCGTGATAATTTTTTTTGCGNTAAAGACTTTAATCGTCATTCGTTCCTGCCCTTGCGTTAAACTGCTGTCTTTCCCTGTTCCAGACGACNNTTGTGACCGACTACGAAGACAAGAAAANNAAGTTNGNNAGTATGATAACGCTCTACGGGCGCAAACCTGTATTGGAAATACTATTGGACCCTGATNCCAGTANTTTTAGGCTACANCTTNCTGANTCGAATCAGCGNGGNGACACGATCACNCAAATCAGGAAACTCGCGCAAAAAAGAGACATAGACATCNTCACCCATCCCAAGGAAGCNCTNTCACGCATCTCNAAAAATGCNCGNCAGGACCAGGGGGTCGCTATCGATATCTCNCCTCCAAANTACCAGTCTGTGGAACAGGNCTCCGATAGCGNGGGTCAACTATTAGCATTAGACGGGATTACCAATCCCCAGAACCTNGGGATGATTNTCCGCTCCGTTGCGGCATCACCGATGNANGGNTTACTGCTGCCCANAAAGGGTTGTGCGAAANTTGACCCCCTGGTGCACAAGGCAAGCGCTGGTACACTGATCAAATCGAGCATCTACCATTGCCCGACGATTGAATCCGGGCTCAAGTCTCTTCGATCAAAGGGGTATCAACTCATCGGGCTGTCGGGCGGCGTGGACCGCTCACTGGGCGATATCGGGAATGCCAATGGAAAAATCGTCTTTGTGCTTGGCAATGAAACAACAGGCATCAGCGAACCCGTTCTGGCACTCTGCGACGAACTCGCGTGTATCCCCCTGGAGTCGGGGGTTGAATCTATTAATGTTGCCATGGCAGCTACCCTTGTCGCTTTTCGCACGACCTTCAGTGGCACCTGAAGCCCAAATTCCTTATCCTCACGGCATGAAGAAAGAGGCAATATTATGAGTAACATTCCTGACCATTGGGAAGTACGACGGCTTGCGGGTGCGTTGGGCGCAGAAGTTCACGGGCCTGATATCAGCAATGCCTCTCCTGAGGACATCGAAGCGATCAAGTCAATACTGCTTGAACACATGGTGATCTTTCTGCCTGATCAATCTCCTACGGTCGAAGCCCACATCAGTTTCGGCAGACATTTCGGCGATCTTGAAGGACACCCGAATTTAAGCAGTGACTCCAGCTTTCCGCCCGAGATATTCCAGCTACAGGCAAGTAAAGGAGGGGTCGCAGATGAATGGCATACCGACCTGACATTCCAAGAACAACCAGCGCTGATGTCCATATTACATATGGTCGAATGTCCCGACACCGGCGGCGATACGCTATGGACCAGCCTCTACGCCGCCTACGATGAACTGTCCGATCCGATGAAATCCATGTGTGATGGGCTGACAGCACTGCATGACGCGCTGCCACACAACCGCCCTGAGGAAATGACCATCCACCCGGTGGTACGAGTGCACCCTTTAACGGGAAAGAAGGCGCTCTACGTGAACGAGCATTTCACGCGACGGATCGTCGAAATGAGCTCGACTGAAAGCGAAGCGGTACTGAGTTATCTGACCCGCTGGGTTAGTCATCCCCGCTTCACTGTAAGGTACCACTGGCAACCTGGAACCATTGGGATCTGGGATAACCGATGCACCCAGCATTTCGTACTTAACGACTTTGAAGGTGAACGAATTATTCAGCGCGTGACAGTGGTCGGCGACCAGGTAGAAGGCAATGGCGCACCACAATGGAAACCATGGCTCCGGGACGGAAGATTATCCGCTACCAGCCGTCATGATCGCCAGCTATACATGCACCTGAAGTCCAAAGGTCGAATTGATTAGCTTCTACCCCCTGATAAGAATAACGAATGGCGTTCAGGACCAGCCTAACTACGGTTAGAATCGCCCTTTCATCGTCGGAGCCCGCTTGTGACAAAACCACTGGATGACATTACGGTCATTGAAATTGACAACTGGATGGCCGCACCCAGTGCGGGCGCAATACTCGCCGACCTGGGCGCGAAAGTAATCAAGATTGAACCCCTTTCAGGCGACCCCATGAGGAACATGGGCCGCCCGGCCAAGATCGAAGGAGACATCAAAGACCATGATTTCCAGTTCGACGTCGATAATCGGGGTAAACAATCCATCCAGCTGGATCTGACAAACGATGACGCGCTGAAGATCGTAAAGAAGCTCTGCGCGAAGTCTGAAATCTTCATGTGTAATTTACTCGCAAAACGACAAGAGAAGTTTGGCCTGGACCCGGTATCCCTCAGCAAAGTGAATCCCAGGATCGTTCACGCCACATTGACTGGATACGGCACACAGGGACCGGACGCATGGCGACCGGGATATGATGTAACGGCCTTTTTCGGGCGTTCTGGTATGTACGACGCGATGCGGGAAGGCAACGACGGCATTGTTCCAATGGCCAGAACTGCACAAGGCGATCACACCACAGGACTCGCCATGACTGGCGCCATCCTGGCGGCACTCAGGCAGGCAGAGAAAACCGGCCAGTACCAGTCTGTTGAAACGTCCCTCTTTGAGACCGCCGTCTGGACCCAGGCAACAGATTACTCGATTACCGCTGTAGATCGTGCGCCGTTGCGCAAGCGCGCCAGGGAAGAACAATTGTCAGCCACCGCAAATCGTTATCCCTGTGGCGATGGCTCATGGATAGTATTTAACATGCCAGAGCCGTTCTGGTGGCCAAGGTTTGCCGATGCACTGGGCAAACCAGAATGGAAGGACGATGAGCGCTTCCTGGAAGGCCGGGATCGATATCGGAATATGACCACACTGGTGCCAATGATCGATGAAGTGCTCATCACCAGGTCCCGGGATGAGTGGGGTGCAATCATGGATGAGCACGGCATTATCTGGGCGCCTGTGCTGGGATTACACGAAGTCGTGAGCGACCCGCAGGCAGAAGCGATAAACCTGTTCCCTAAAATGGAACTTGAGGGGGTTGGTAGTTACCGAACGGTCCGTATCCCAATGAACTTCCACACATTCGATGCACTGCCATCAGTGCCTGCCCCAACGGCCGGACAGCATACTCAGGAGGTGCTCTCCGAGTTAGGATATTCTGCATCTGATATCACTGCGCTAGCAGAGCGCGGCGTATTAAAGTAAATATATGTCGTTATATATCATATATTTATGCCGTATATGCAGAATTTACTTAATGTTTTTAAAAAGATCATTACTCAGCACTAATCATCAGTCAGGGCGACACAATGTCCTTCACGTAAGCAATCAAATGAAGATCACCACCTCTTCTCACGTGCAAGTGTTCTCCAGATCATAACCCTGAACATGAACATTAACAGCTACCGCCGCGACTGCCCTGACCCATTCAGGCCAGGCCGACGGTCGGGCATCAGCCGCGGAAGCAACTGGCACAAAACATCTCGACCGGTAATAAAACCGAGATGTCTTTAGATCATCCCTATCGGTCGCCAAATTACGCCAATACCCTAGACGCCATGCTTGTCGCGATACGCTCTCCAGTATTCAAATGAGGCTGAGATCGCGTCTCCCCGGCTTTGCACAGGCGCCTGAAATTCGTCGTGGGTCATGATGTAGAACAGGTCATTCTGGATCGAGTGCAAAACGATATCGCCTATCGCTGCCGGTTCCATGACATTCATTTCAACGGGTGCCGCACCCTCCCGAGGAGTCATCGCCGGACTTTTTGAACCGCCATACTGGTCAGGCCGATTGCGTTCCGAGCTACCGATACCTGTAGACACTACACCAGGGCACAACACGGAAATACCAATGTTATCGCCCGCCAGGTCTACCCTCATTGTCTCCGAAATACCCACGACCGCAAATTTGCTGGCCACGTAGATACCCAGTCCTGGCATACCATAATGACCGGCGATCGATGCAGTGTTAACCACATGGCCGCCTTCACCCTGGGACTTAATGTCA
>PCCP01000049.1 GCA_002731775.1 Gammaproteobacteria bacterium | reverse complement strand
CGGCGTCGGTATGGCGCCAGGATTTTGGCCAGGTGCTGACAAAAGTCGGACTCCAGGCTGTTGAACTTCAGTCTGAGCGCCAAGCGGTGCGCACAGCGCTCCCGTGCCTGGTCCAGGGTCATCACCTGCCGCGCTCTACCACGGCTGCCACCGGTGTAATCGTCCACGCCCACAGTGCACTCCACGACCAGTATCGCATCCTTGCTCAGCAGATCTCTGTATTTTTCATATTCTTTCGCGTAGAGCGACACTTCGAGCCTGCCGCTGCGATCATCCAGGGTAAGGAATGCGATGGTATCCCCGGCCTTACTGCGCATGGTGCGGACGTTGTACAACAAACCGGCAACCAATTGCGAGCCTCGTTGCGGCCGAAGATTGGCGATTCGATCGCTGGTGAGTTGGGATAGCTCCTCCAGAAACTCATCGATGGGGTGACCGGAGAGATAAACCCCCAACGCCTCTTTTTCTGCCGCCAGGCGTTTCTGTTCGGCCCAGGGCTTTACCTGCTGCTTGCCAAAAATATAGTCGGCCCTGGCATCAAGCACCGGCGCGATACTGCCAAACAGATCATCCATGCCACTGGCCTGGTTGCGATTGGCCTGTTCCGCCGCCTGCATGGCCCGGGGCAGCATCACCGTCAGCTGCGCACGGGCGCTGTCGAGGTCGCCCTCGACCAGTTTGTCCAGGGCACCGGCGCGCAGCAGCGCCTCCATGGTGCGCTTGTTCGCGTGCCTGCTGTCAACGCGCTGACAGAAGTCCAGCAGATCGCTGAAGGGCTTTTGTTCCCGGGCCAGCAACAGGCTCTCCACCGGGCCCTCCCCCACACCTTTTATTGCGCCCAGGCCATATACGATCTCACCGCCTGGATTCACCGTAAAATTGAACTGACCGGCATTGATATCCGGTGGAATGATTGCCAGCTGCATCGAACGGCACTCGTCAATCAGGGTGACAATCTTGTCCGTATTCTGCATTTCCGCCGACAGCACCGCCGCCATAAAGTATGCAGGGTGGTGCGTCTTCAACCAGGCGGTCTGATAGGAAACCAGGGCGTAGGCCGCCGAGTGCGATTTATTGAAACCGTAGCCAGCAAATTTCTCCATTAGATCGAATATCGATGTCGCCACCTTGGCATCGACATCCCGGGCCCGGGCACCGGCCATAAAGGTACTGCGTTGCTTGGCCATTTCCGCCGGATCTTTCTTGCCCATGGCCTTGCGCAGGATGTCGGCACCGCCGAGGGTATAGTCGGCCAACACCTGGGCGATCTGCATGACCTGTTCCTGGTACAGGATAACGCCGTAGGTGGTAGCGAGCACCGGCTCCAACTCGGGGTGGGAATAGACGACCCGAGTTCTGCCATGCTTGCGATCGATGAAGTCCTCGACCATGCCCGACTGCAACGGTCCCGGTCTGAACAGGGCTACCAAGGCGATTATATCGTCAAAGCTATTGGGCACCAGACGCTTGATCAGATCTTTCATACCGCGGGATTCCAGTTGAAATACCGCCGTGGTCTCACCCTTCTGCAACAATCTATACACCGCCTCGTCATCCAGCGGCAGGGTATTGATATCGACTGTCGCCTGCCCATCGTCAGCCTGGGCATTGACCATCTTGACTGCCCAGTCGATGATGGTCAGCGTGCGCAAGCCGAGGAAGTCAAACTTCACCAGGCCGGCGGTCTCGACATCATTCTTGTCGAACTGGGTCATCAGCCCATGGCCGGCTGCATCGCAGTACAGGGGTGTGAAATCTGTCAGCTTGGTCGGCGCGATAACCACCCCGCCGGCGTGCTTGCCCACATTACGGGTAATGCCCTCGAGCTTATAGGCCATCTCCATGATTTCCTGGGCATCGTCGTTGCTGCCGACAAATTCCACCAGCTGCGGTTCCATCTTGAAGGCTTTCTTCAGTGTCATTCCCGGCTCGAAAGGAATCAATTTCGACAGTTTGTCCCCCAGAGAATAGGGCTTGCCCTGGGCCCGCGCCACGTCCCTCACCACTGCCTTGGCGGCCATAGTGCCAAATGTAATTATTTGGGCAACCGCATCTTTACCGTATAACTGGGCGACATGCTGGATGACCCTATCTCGGCCTTCCATACAGAAGTCGACGTCGAAATCCGGCATCGATACCCGTTCGGGATTTAAAAATCGCTCGAACAGCAGGTCATATTTCAGGGGGTCGATATCGGTAATACCCAGGGCGTAGGCGACAATAGAACCGGCGCCGGAGCCACGTCCGGGACCGACGGGGATGCCGTTGTCTTTGGCCCACTGGATAAATTCCATGACGATGAGGAAATAGCCGGAAAATCCCATCTGATTGATGATTTTCAGCTCGATTTCCAGGCGATCCCAGTAAGCTTTAAGCGCCTCCTCCCGGTCGGCCTCGACTTCGAACAAACCCTGCAGTCGATCACCGAGCCCTTGCTTGCTCAAGCTGGACAGATACGCTTCCAGACCCATACCTTCCGGCACCGGATAGCTGGGCAGACTCGGCGCACCCAGTTTCAGCGTCAGACTACAACGCAGGGCGATTTCGCCGGCGTTTTGAATCGCCTCTGGAATATCGACGAAGAGTTTTGCCATCTCGGCGGTACTCTTCAAGTATTGCTGTTCGGTGTAATTACGCGAGCGCCTGGGATCATCCAGGGCGCGACCCTCGTTGATACAAACCCGAACTTCATGGGCGTCGAAATCTTCCCGATCCAGAAACCTGACATCGTTGCTGGCCACCACGGGACAATTCCATGCCCGTGCCAGTGCCAGGGCAGCATCGATGTACGCACCCTCATCTGGCTTATCTAACCTTTGTAACTCCAGGTAAAAAGATTCGGGAAACATGGCCTGCCACTGCGCCAGACGTTGCTCCGCCAGTTTAATCTCTCCCGCCAATAACGCCACCCCGATATCGCCGTACTGGGCACCGGATAGCGCGATCAGGCCAGCGGATTTTTCAGCAAGTTTTGTCCGGCTGATAACGATGGCACCATGACCGGGATTGTCGGTATAAAGCTCAGAGATGATCGCCGTGAGATTATGGTAACCCACTTGATCTTTAATCAACAAAACCAGCGGCGTCACTACATCGTGATCTTCATCAACTACCCGAATATCGCAGCCACAAATAGGCTTCAAGCCGGCCTTGCTGGCGCCGCTGTAAAATTTAATCAAAGCAAACATGTTCGACAGATCGGTGATCGCTACAGCGGGCATCTGCATCTTATGCAGACGTTGCAGCAGTGGTTTGATCGTGATCAGGCCATCGATGATGGAGAATTCGGAGTGTAAACGCAGATGTGCGAAGGGCGCGAAAAGCGTCTTGCTTGATGAATCCTTAGGCATGCAAATAGATCAATAGGGGGGGTGGCGAATAATCGGTAAATATACTCTGTTTTGCCACGAAAGTTTACTCAATCCTGAGACAGATAAATGGCGAGAAATCCTTAGGAAGTATCGAGCGAACTCAATTGGATTACAAAATGGACCCTGTGCATCTTGTGGGACTTGACCGAAGCTATGTGTCGTTTATCCGCGAATTTGAGTTGCCCAGCCTCCTTGCCACCGGCGCGAAGCTGCGTCGGTGAATGGCGCAGGGGCCTAATGCTGCCAGCGCGGCGAGATGCATTTTGGTGGGATAGCCCTTGTGTTGGGCGAAGCCGTAGCCGGGATAATCCGCCTCCATCTCTGCCATTTCCCGATCGCGGGTCACCTTGGCGAGGACAGAGGCGGCGGCGATGGCGGCGACCAGCGAGTCGCCTTTGACGATGGCCTTTGAGGCGTATTGCCAGTGCGGGCAGCGATTGCCATCGACATAGACGAATTCGGGTTGCAGCGCCAGGGCTTCTACCGCGCGCCACATCGCCAGCAAGCTGGCTTGCAGTATATTGAGTTTGTCTATTTCCGCGACTGAGGCTCGGGCGACAGCATAGGCCAGGCTATTTTCCATGATCTGAGTGCAGCAGCGCTGACGTTGCCTGGGGCTGAGTTTTTTCGAGTCGGCCAGTCCCGATATCGGAACCTTCGGGTTTAAGATGACGGCGGCGGCAACCACATCTCCGGCTAGGGGCCCGCGCCCTACTTCGTCGGTGCCTGCGACGATGGCGCTGGTATTACCCAGGTCCAGCCATTGTGTGTTCGACGGCAAGGACTTAGTTCGCTTGTGTGTTTGCAGGTAAATTCACGAGCTTGAGAATCGCCTCGGCGGCGCGACTCGAAGCGTCCAGCCGAATGCTGCGGTGGATGCGGTCATATTCGTCCAGGAGGATGGCATGATCGGTTTGTCCCGCCATGAAACTGACGATTTCATCACGCACCCGCTCGACGCTTACCTCACTTTGAATAAACTCTGGCACCAAACGCTTGGCAGCCAGTAAGTTTGGCAGGGCGATGTGAGGAATTTTCACAATTCGTGAAGCAATGGCGTGGCTAAGTGCCCCTAGTTTATAGCAAACCACCATGGGTCGGCGCAGCAACATCGCCTCCAGCGTCGCGGTTCCAGACGCCAGCACGACGAAATCGGCGGCACTGATCGCCAGGTGGGAATCGTCCACAAGGATGAATTGATTACCCGGAAACAGACTGGCGGCACCTAACAGCTCATTGATCTGTATCTTCGCTGCGGCATTGGAACAGGGAATAAGAAATCTCAGGCGCGGACAGCGTTGTAAAGATTCTACTGCGGCGGCGAAGAATACAGGTCCCAACCGCTTGATCTCTCCGCCGCGGGATCCGGGCATCAGGCATACCACTTCGTCTTCATCCCTGAGATCGAGTTGTGCCCGAGACCGGACCTTATTATCCTCGAAACCGATGCTGTCGGCCAGCGGATGGCCGACACACTCCACAGCGATGTCATGTTCATCATAGATAGCGGTCTCAAATGGAAAAAGAGTGAGCATGAGATCGACGGCCTGCCTGATCTTGTGAATCCGGTTTTTACCGTAAGCCCACACGCTGGGACTCACATATTGCACGGTCTTAATGGAATTCCGGCGTAGGGGATCTTCGAGACGCAGGTTAAAAGCCGGAGCGTCGATGCCAATAAATGCCAGCGGAGGATTTGCGATAAATTCGGCTTGCAGCCGTGCCTTGATCTTGAAAAGCTCTGGCAAGCGCCCCAGGGGTTCCACAAACCCCATCACCGACAAGCGCTCCATCGGCGCCAGGGTCCGACAACCAAGCTCGAGCATTTTCGGGCCGGCGATACCGACAAACTCGGCGTTCGGATAGTGCCGGCACAGCGCCTCGATGAGCGAAGCGCCCAGATTGTCGCCTGAGCTCTCACCAGCGACGATGCCAAAGTACGGGATATCACTCATATTGGCCTGGCGTTGGCATGCAGGAGCCTCAGATTATGCAAGCCTGATTACCCAGGCGCGCGAAAGCCATCAGGCTGTGGCGGCCGGCATCCACTCTCGACGGACACTGTGCAGTGAATCGCGATCAACGGATGCAGCTGAAACCCGTTACCGATGGATACCCTTCTTCGATGATTCCAGAGAATCGATAAGCACCCGTAATGCGTCGCAGTCTGTGTCTATCGCCTTTATCTGCTCGATAGCTTCCTGCAGCGTCAGCTTGCGCTTGTACACGAATTTGAACGCTTCCCGGATCGCTGCAATCGTCTTTTTGTCGAAGCCACGCCGCTCCAGGCCGATGACATTAACACCCCGAATTATGGCAGGGTTGCCGCTGAGTATCATGTAGGCAGGGATATCATTGGTGATATGGGCCATACCCCCGACCATGGCGTGGGCGCCAATTTTCAGGAATTGGTTAACGCCGACGTAGCCTCCGAGGATGACCCAGTCTGCCACCTCAACATGACCGGTGATGCCGACGTTATTCGCGAATACGATGTTATTCCCTATCTGGCAGTCATGGGCAACATGCACATAGGGCATCAGCAGATTATCGCTGCCGATGCGCGTTACGCCGCCACCGGTGCCCCGGTGCAGGGTTACACCCTCGCGAATGATATTGTTATCACCTATCTCCAGCCAGGTCTCCTCACCTACATACTTCTTGTCCGACGGGTCTTCACCTATGGAACTGAATTGATAGATTTGATTATTGCTACCGATGCGGGTGTTCGAGCGGATGACGACATTGGATCCGATGTCGGTGTCGGCACCGATACTGACATTTGGCCCGATAATACTCCAGGGTCCAACACTAACTCCTGCATTGAGTTCAGCTTTGGGATCGATTCTGGCACTGGCATCAATCGACATCCATCTTCCTCTCGGCGCACAATATCGTCATCGTTCCCACCAGTTCATCACCAACCGATGCCTTGGCTGAAAATTTGTAGAGCCCGCGCCGGTGGGTAATAATCACGGCCTCGAGTCGGAGCTGATCTCCGGGCACCACCGGACGCCGCAGTCTCACATCGTCGGCGCCAACAAAATAATACAGGTACCCGTCTTTCGGTTTCTTCTCCTGGCTCTTAAACCCCAGCACACCCGCAGCCTGAGCCAGCGCCTCGATAATCAACACCCCGGGCATAATGGGTTTATCCGGGAAATGGCCCTGGAAGAAAGGCTCGTTAACCGTCACATTCTTGTAAGCGACGATGGACTTGCCCAAGTCTAACTCCACCACCCTGTCCACCAGCAGAAAAGGGTAGCGCTGTGGCAGGTATTCCTTGATTTCATTTACATCTAATATCATTGAGAACTCTCTTCTAATCTCTACTACCAGAGGACTTCTCTAATGCGTTCAGCCTCTTCGCCATCGAATCCAGTTGCTCGAATCTGACGATGCTGCGTTTCCATTCCGCGGTCTTCATCTGACCGGTGCCGGAGGAATACATTCCCGGCTCCGAAATAGTCTTGCTTATGAGAGTTCTGGCGCTCACCTGTACTCTATCGGCAATCGTGAGATGTCCGATAACACCGACTCCGCCGCCTAAGATACAATATTTACCGACCAGTGTGCTGCCGCCAAGACCCGAACAACCACAAATAACAGTATGCTCGCCAATTCTGCAGTTGTGACCTATATGTACCATGTTGTCGATCTTTACTCCTCGCTCTATGACAGTGTCGTCCAGCGCACCTCGATCGATAGTCGAGCCGGCGCCAATTTCTACATCATCACCAATCACGACGCCACCTAACTGGTGAAACTTGACGGACTTGTTGCCATCGAAGGCAAAGCCGAATCCATCGGAGCCGATCACGGTACCACTATGAACAATTACACCAGATCCCAGGCTCACACCGTGGTAGATTTTGACACCACTGTGCAAGACGCAGGCCTCGCCAAGGCAAGAGTCCTCACCGATGTAGCATCCGGACCCGATTCTCACGCCGTCGGCGATGCTGACATTGGCATCGATCAGCGCATAGGCGCCCACCGCGACAGCGGCGCCCAGGCTGGCATCTGCGTGAATTACAGCAGTCGGGTGAATAGTCGCTGCAGAGGTGGCAGTGGGATCGAACAAGGCGGTGGCGCGGGCAAAGCTGACGTAGGGCGTGGAAGAAACCAGNACGTTCCGCGGGCAGCGGTNCGCATATTTTTCTTCTACGATAACGGCGCTGGCCTTGCAGGAGGCTAGTTGATCGCTATAGGCGGGATTACTCAGAAAACTCAAGTCACCTGGGCCGGCGCTAACTAAAGTTGCCAGCCCGGTAATTTCAAGCTGGGCCTCACCAAGCAATTCTGCCTGCAGAAGGTTTGCCAACTCACCAAGTGTATATTTTTTATTGTGTGCCACCTGACACTACCTTGATGGAGTGATTCCCGCTTACTCTTGTCTCTGTGCGCTCTCGTTCAGTTTTGCTGTGACCTTGGCAGTAATGTCCAGCACCGGCGCAAAGTAAGGCGCGCTATCGACATTGAGGATGAGATCGTAGCCACCCTCGGCGACAACATCCGTCACCGCAGCAGCGAGTTCTTCCTGCATGCTTTGCAGAAATTCCTGGTTTTTTGTCTGCAAGGCTTGCTGCACCCTTTCCTGAATCAACTGAAGTTGTACCTGCAAGTCCTGGGCATTTGAGTTCATGCGCCTGATTTCTTCTTCAGACATAACGGCTTCGTTTTGCTGATATTCCTCTTGCAGCGAACCAAGTTGATCGGTAAGTTCCTGCGCTCTCGCTTCATCGATGCTGAATTCTTGCTCCAGTTCTTCCTGCACCACCCTGGCCGCATCGGAATTAAACAGCGCTTGCAGAGCGTTTAAAAGCCCGATCTTGGCATCCTGAGCAAAGGCACCCTGGGATAATAGCAACAGGCTCAGACAAGCGATTGCAATATAGGTTCTTTTCACGTGTATTCTCCAGTTCAAGCGTTGTTGCTGATTGAGGTCAGCGAACAACAATTTCAAATAATTTCAACAACAGATACCGACTCGGCTAAAACCCTTGACCGACGGTAAAATCAAAGTTCCTGGTGTCATCCCCCTGTTTACCAAACGGCTTGGCAACATAAAATGTCAGCGGGCCAAATGGTGAAAGGTAGGTAACGCTAATTCCTGCGGCGTACCGGAATTCACCGAGGTCGAAATCGGTACAGTTCTTCAGCAGTGTCTGCCTTTCCGTACAGTTAGACGAAAATACATTTCCGAGGTCAATAAAAAAAGCCGATCTCACTCGACTTGAATCTGGGATGAACGGTACGGGGAATAGCAGTTCCAGTGTCGCTGTAGCCAGTATATTACCACCAAAACTGTCATAATCCTTGTCCAGAAAGAAATTTTGAACCGACAGACGCAAATCTTCGCCGGTATCCAGGTCGGTAAGGTTGGTCAAATATGCCGCGTCGTTATTGAAGCCAGCCGCCGATCCATCCTCTCGAGTGAGTATTTCACCGTCCTCATCCCGTAATAGCGTCACACCCCTTTCCAACAAATAGGCGGCACCGGGAGTACTTTGCGGCCCCAAGCTATTTTCCTCAAAGCCACGAACGACTCCCGCCGCACTCAATCCGCCGGCGAAGAAGTTATTAAAGAAAGGCAACTCACCGGTATCGCCATAGCCGATGCCATAGCCTAAGTTGGTGCGCAGACCCACGGTCCAGGCGCGATCTCTGGAAATCGGCCAGTAAAACTGACCGTTGTAGCTAATCCTGACATATTCCAGGTCACTGCCCGGCAGGGTTACCTCTATGCCAATATTATGTAAGAAACCATCATTTGCCATCTGGCCTCGATTTAAGGTGTTACGAAACCAGTTGCCGGTGACGGTGAAATTATCGAAAGTATCGCCAAATTTATCGACAAAGCCTTTGTTGGGATTTTGTTGAAGTTGCTCCGGAGTGAGTTCGGACACCGGACGAGTGACGGCGTCCGTAATCGGGCCGCCAAATACATTGCTATTGGCACGGGTAATGAGATATCGGTCCACACCTTCAAAAAACGTCGGGCTGGAGGCAATCTCCTGCACCGAACCCATACCGGCGCTTAATTCCGTGTGAGTATAGCCAATATCGAAACCCAGCAGTTCGATTTCACTGAGTGGATAACTAAAACGTAGTGAACCACCGAAGGAGGTGGTATTGAAATTCGACACATTGAAAGGTGAATCATATTTGCGCGCGAACAAAGTAAACCCACGACTCACCCCGTCCTGCGTAAAGTAGGGATCGAGGTATTGAAAATTCAATCCCGATTGAAAGCGACTCTTGTTAATGCCAACAGAGACGGTGCGACCTGTGCCCAGAAAATTTTGCGCCTGCAAGCTGGAACTGATGAAGATATCGCCACCACCACCGGTGCCAAGTTGAAAACTGATGGCGCCAAAATTCTGTTCCAGCACATCGTAGTTGACGTCAATCTGATCTTCGGTGCCTGAGACTTCTGCGGTCTCGACTTCTACCGTCTCGAAATAACCGAGCCGTTCCAGCCTTACCTTGGATTGCTCGATTTGCAAACTGGAAGCAGGTGCACTCTCAAGTTGTCGCATCTCCCGGCGCAGCACATCGTCGGCTGTAGAAATATTGCCACTGAAATTAATTCGATTTACGTAGGTTCGATTGCCGGGCTGGATAAAGAATGTCACGTCGACGGTCTGATCTTCCTCGTTCACCTCCGGCACGCCGGTGGCCTCGGCGAATGCGTAGCCCAGATTTCCCAGGAACTGCACCATGATCTCCTCGGTGCCGGTTACCAGGCCCTGGGAGTAAATCTGCCCGGACCTGACGAATACAGCCGCGCGCAGCAGGGCTTCCGCATCGACCAGGTCTCCCGCCAGATCCACTTCATTGATGACGTACAAGGCTCCCTCGTTGACGTTCACCGTGATATAAACTTCTTTCTGGTCTGGCGTAATAGCGATGGGAGTGGAATCGATATTGAACTCCACGTAGCCGTTATCGAGATAGAAAGATTCAAGTCGTTCCAGGTCACCGGAGAATTGTTCCCTCGAATACCTGTCCTTCCTGCTCATGATCAACCACCAGGGCTTGGTTCCCAATTCGAACAGGCCCAGCAGATCCTCTTCCTCGAAAGCAGTATTGCCGACAATGTTAATGTGACGAATTCTCGATTCTTCTCCCTCGTTGATAGTCAGGCTGATTGCCACCCGGTTGCGAGGCAACTCTTCAATCTCAATTTCTACTGCGGCACCGTAACGACCTCGAGAAGAGTAGACATCCTGTATTCCCTGCCTGATGAGTTCCAAGCCAGCGCGGGTAAAAATCTGACCCTCTGCGATATCGGCGCTGGCCATATTATCGATGATGTCTTCGGTCTCGAGTACGCTGTTGCCTTCGATTTCGATCGAAGCGACCGAGGGTCTTTCCAGCACCGTAACGACGAGGATATTGCCTTCCCGCGCTACTTCGATTTCGTCAAAATACTCGGAACTCGCAAGCGCACGGATAATTTCCGCCGCTGTCGTCGCCACCACCTCATCACCGATGCCCACCGGTAGCAGGTTATAAATTATGCCGGGCGAAATACGCTGATAACCATCGACTATAATGTCGGCGATTATGAAATCCTGCGCCTTGAGGGAGTTGGAACACCCGACTGCCAACAGCAAACAAAAAGCTGTTTTTTTCATTAGTGAAATTCTCAAACTAGGGGGTCTCTGATTGTTTCGATTTAGCGGCGGGCTTTTAGGTTAATATTCGTGAGGTCGATAAATTATATTTTTAGAGTAATCGACTCACATCGTTGTATACGGCTAGCACCATGATTCCTGATATTAGTAACAAGCCGAGCTGCAGACCCCAGGCCTGAATTCGTTCAGGCACCGGACGCCTGGTCACGGCTTCGATCATGTAGTACATCAGGTGCCCTCCATCGAGGATGGGTATCGGCAACAAGTTTAAAACTCCAAGCGAAATACTCAACAAGGCCAGGAATCCCAGATAGACATCAATACCGTAGGAAGCTGTCTGCCCCGCTATCTGTGCAATTGTTATCGGCCCGTTGATGTTCTTTACAGAAATCAGGCCGACCACCATTTTCTTCACCGAGGCCAGAATAAAGACCGACTTATCCCAGGTCTCTTGCAGTGCCGGTTGAATCGCCGAGATCGGGTTATAACTGACTTCCCGTTGCATCTCCGGCGGCACTAATTCAGAGAAACTGGTTTCCTGCACGTAGGCCCCGATACTGCCAATCACGGAACCATCTTCCAGAGTTTTCGTCGCCGGTCGCAGCACGATCGCCGTCTTTATTCCTTCCCGTTGGACCACGGTGTCCAATTCTAGTTCCGGGTTAGATCTAATAACTTCTACCCAATGAGTCCAGCCGCGGATGGCCCTGCCATTGACGGATACGATTTCATCGCCTGCCAGCAGGCCACCGGATTCCGCGCGACCCTCGGCGACGACGCCAGCGATAATCGCGGGAATTTCGATCAGTACAATACCAAGGCTGGATACCGGATTGGGTTCGGTTTCATCACCCATCCAACTGATCACCGGGATGGAAACATCGCGCAAGCTATTGGAGTCGACCGGATCGATGGTCAACACCAGATTTCCGGTCTCGCCCAGCCTCGCCAGTAATTGCATGGTGACCTGTTGCCAGATGATGGTTTCCTCACCATCGACGGCGAGGATTTCATCGCCGGTTCGCAAGCCGGCCACATAGGCTGGAGATTCCTCAACCACCCCGTTTATGACTGGGGCGATGCCGTTAATACCATAGCTAACGTAGATTATCCAGAACACGAATATAGCCAGCAGGAAATTCGCTATGGGTCCCGCCGCAACGATGGCCATGCGTTGCCACAACGGTTTGTACGCGAAGGAAAGATGTCGTTGACTGAGCGACACATCGCCTGCTGTGCTCGAGGTGTCCTCCTGGCCCAGCATTTTCACATAGCCACCGAGGGGAATCGGCGCGAGGACATATTCAACACCGTCCTTGCCTATCCAGGTTTTAACCGCCTTACCAAATCCGATCGAGAAGCGTAAGACCTTTACACCACAGCGTCTGGCGACCCAGAAATGGCCAAATTCATGCACGGTCACCAGGATGCCCAAGGTGACAATCAATGCCAGCAGGCTTATAAAAAAATTCATCAACATCGTCATTAGCCGGTAAATCCTCAGTGAATCCGGATCGGAATCGGAAAAATCAACAGAAATCCTTTAATATCAGTTCCTTAGCAAGGTTTCTAGCAATTTCGTCAGTATCTCGAATGATAGCGAGGGTGGACGCCGCTTCACAAGGTATTTTCGTCATTACTGCTTCAATAATTAATGGGATCCGTGAAAAGCCGATTTTCTTCTCCAGAAATGCTGCCACTGCCACCTCATTGGCGGCATTGAGGATCAGGGGCATGGTCCCTTGCTGCTGTGCGGCTTCCGTACCCAGGCGCAGACAGGGGAATCGCTCCAGATCCGGTTGCAGGAACTGCAGCGGCTGATTTGCGGTGAGGTCGAGCAGCCTGGCCCCGGATTCGATCCGTTGAGGCCAGGCCAGGCCATAGGCGATGGGAATCCGCATGTCGGGATTCGCCATCTGCGCCAGCACCGAACCATCGCGGTAATACACCATGGAGTGCACGATACTCTGAGGATGAATAAGGACTTCCACCTGCGCTGGTTCCAGTGCAAACAGGTAGCAGGCCTCGATGACTTCGAGCCCCTTGTTCATCATGGTAGCGGAATCGACTGAAATTTTTCGCCCCATGCGCCATTTCGGATGTTTACATGCCTGCTCCGGAGTAATGTCCGCGAACTGCGCCACAGGCAGGCCGAGGAAGGGTCCCCCCGAGGCGGTCAGGATAACCTTTTGGACATGGTTGTTCTGCGAGAGATTCACCTCATTCTCGGAGCTGGGCAGGCACTGGTAGATCGCATTATGTTCACTGTCTATAGGCAGAATGACTGCGCCGGACTCAGCGGCGGCGGCCATGAATAGATCGCCACTCATGACCAGAGACTCCTTGTTAGCAAGTAACACGCGCTTACCGCTTGTCACCGCCGCCAGAGTTGGCTGTAAGCCCACGGAGCCGACAATCGCAGCCATCACGGTGTCTACTTGCTCGGAACTGGCGACCTGGGCCAGGGCGTCATCGCCCCGCAATAACTCGGTGTCGCAATCGGTTTCCTGTAATAGTGCATAGAAAAGATCCGCAGATTCAGGGTCGGTGACGACGGCAAAGCTGGGGGAATGCTGCCGGCACTGGGTCAGCAACAGACCGATGTTACGGTGCGCCGTCAAGGCATAAACGTTATAGGCCGGGTGCGCTTCGATCACAGCGAGGGTGTTCTGCCCGACGGAGCCGGTCGAGCCGAGGATGGTTATATTATGGGTCGCGGTCATCGGTTTAGCTGCTACCGTCAAAAACGAACATCACTAGCAGGGTATAGATCGGAGCCGCGGCCATCAATCCATCGACCCGATCCAATAGTCCACCATGACCAGGCAAGATGCCGCCGCTATCTTTCACATTTCGATTGCGCTTCAACATGCTCTCTAACAGGTCTCCGATAATGCTGAAGAAAGTCGTCAGCAGGATCAGCATGAGCAGGGCAATGAATTGCCAGGACTCGAGGATCTCTATGTAAGTGTGCGCTGCCCAGGTCATGCCGATTCCGACTAACAGGCACACCCCGAGGCCACCCCATACGCCTTCCCAGGACTTACTCGGACTCAGCTCTGGAGCAAGCCGACGGCGACCGAAGCGGGTGCCGACGAAATACCCGCCGACATCGACTGCAGCAACGAGGATGATTAAGGCAATGACCAAAACACCGGAAGGCATCAAGTATTTTAACTGGATCACAGCTGCCCATATTGGAATCAGCGCAAACAGGCCCATACTCGCTATTTTCGACTGGTCGTTCCACCCCGATTTGTTGGCTGGATAAGTGATTAATATGATCAGGGAAAGCAACCAGAATAATGTGCCCAGCCCCAGTATTACGGCCACTCGATATTGATTAATTGCCAACCCATCTTCAGAGATGTTCAATGCCAGAAACAATCCCGCAAGCACCGCCGCGATAGTCGCCAGGTAGCCCGCTCGGGACATATTATCACCCAGGCCGATAAGGCCACACCATTCCCAGGCAGCCAGCATCACGGTGGCTGACACGAACAGGGCAAAGCCAAAAGAGGACAACAAGGTAGTGGTGGCAATCAAGCCTGCCAACAACAGAACGGCGGTGACAATGCGCTGTTTAAGCATCCCCAGTGCCCTCCGCCCGGTTATCTTCTTGATGACCACCGTAACGACGTTGGCGGTTGATATAACTATCCAGTGCGCACTGAAGTTCACTGTCGTTGAAATCCGGCCAGTAACAGTCTGTGAAGTAGAGCTCCGTATAGGCAAATTGCCACAGCAAGAAGTTGCTTACCCGGTGCTCGCCACCGGTACGAATACACAAGTCAGGGTCCGGATACTCGTTAGTACTCATATAACCTTGCATTAATTTCAGATCGATTTCAGCACTGCTAAGCCTGCCCTGTTCGATGTCGCGGGCAATATTTTTAGCCGCATGGGTGATATCCCAGCGTCCACCATAATTGGCAGCGGCGATTACGGTAGTGCCCGTGTTATTTTTTGTTAGCTCCTCGACTTCGCCCATATTGACCTGCAATTTTTCCGAGAAGCCGGAGCGATTACCGATAAACCGCAGGCGCACATTATTCTTGTGTAACTGATTTATTTCCTTGCGCTTGAGGACCGTGAGGAACAGAGCCAGTAAGCCTTGTACCTCCTTGATAGGTCGCAGCCAATTTTCACTGCTGAAGGCGAACAGCGTAAGGTACTTGATGTTTCGATCGACGCAGGAATTGACAATTTTCCTGGCTGCCTCTGCACCGTGCCGGTGCCCGGACTTGGTAGGCAAGCCGCGGGACTTCGCCCAGCGGCTGTTACCATCCATGATAATCGCAATGTGCTCGGGTAATTTCGTTTCAGGATCAACTGTCATTGCTTCAAACTCTTTACTACCATGCCGACTAATTGCACAGTCTCGGCACTCTGGCCACAGCCAATTTCGCTCCCGGGGAGTGGCAGAGAAGAGCGCAAAATCGACCATATGGTCTGAAACACCCTAAAAGGACAACAGGTCGGTCTCTTTAGTGTGATAGGTGGACTCGATTACGGCGATATATTTATCGGTCAGTTTTTGCACGAGTTCTTCGGCCCGGTGCTGCTCGTCTTCACCGATTTCCTTTTCCTTCCCCAGTTCCTTGAAATCGGAATTTGCATCGCGCCGAATATTGCGAATTGCCACTCGTGCATTTTCGGCCTCATGCTTCGCTTGCTTGGTGAATTCCTTCCTGGTTTCTTCTGTCAATACCGGCATGGGCACTCGAATTGTGTCACCATTATTGGCAGGATTCAGCCCCAGGTCTGACTTTAATATCGCCTTCTCGATATCACCGATCAGGGCCTTCTCCCAGGGCGAGATCAGCAGAGAGCGCCCTTCTTCCACATTGACGTTGGCAAGTTGCGCCAGTGGCGTATCGTTACCATAGTACGGCACCATGATGCTGTCGAGAATACTTGGGTGGGCTCTTCCCGTGCGAATTTTTTTAAGGGCGTCTTCTAAGGATGCCACGCTTTTTTGCATACGTTCTTCGGCATCGGCGATTATTTCATTTACCATTTTTGTACTCCTTCACCTGCCTAGCTGTAGTTCATGAGCTTAGGCAATTCAGACCCTATTCAATCAGGGTACCGTCGGGTCTGCCCATGACATTATCGAGTAGGGCACCGGGCTTGCCCATGTTGAATACCTTGATTGGAATCTTGTGATCCCGACTCAGGCAAATTGCAGTCAGATCCATGACACCCAGCTTCTTCTCGATGATATCGTCATAGCTGAGTTTATCGAATTTTATGGCATCGGGATTCGTTACCGGGTCTGCAGAATACACCCCATCGACCTTGGTCGCCTTGAGAATCAAGTCGGCATCGATCTCGATGCCTCGCAGACAGGCAGCCGTGTCTGTGGTGAAGAATGGATTGCCGGTTCCCGCCGAGAAGATGACGACATCGCCGGCCCGCAGATGCCGGATCGCGGTGCGCCGGTCGTAGTGTTCGACCACGCCACTCATGGGGATTGCCGACATTACTCGCGTAGGTATGTTGGCACGTTCGAGGGCGTCACGCATTGCCAATGCGTTCATTACCGTGGCCAGCATGCCCATGTGATCGCCGGTGACACGCTCCATGCCAGCCGAATGCAAGGCGGCACCACGAAATAAATTACCACCGCCGATGACCATACCAATTTGAATCCCCAGGCCCACCAACTGCCCAATCTCGACTGCCATTCGATCCAATACCTTGGGATCGATACCGAAATCCGCTTCGCCGGTGAGGGCCTCACCACTAAGTTTCAGCAGTATGCGTTGATACTTTCGATCCTGTTTGGGCATTAGCTTCCCGTTTGGTCAGATTTCTGGCTGTACCGATGCTACTTTTTTGTCTACCCGAGCCTGCTTCTCTTGCCGTTACGATCCCTGTGCCTGAGCTGCTACTTCATCCGCAAAATCGACCTCTTTCTTGTCGATACCTTCACCGACTTCGTAGCGCACGAAACTGACGACATCTGCCCCCGCTTCAGTCAGCAGGGCAGAGATGGTGATGTCCGGCTCTTTCACGAAGGGCTGTTCCAGCAAGCTTATTTCTGCGATAAATTTTCCCAGCCGGCCACTGATCATTTTTTCAACGATCTCTTCCGGCTTGCCACTGGCTCGAGCCTGCGCAGAGTATATTTCAGTTTCACTGGCTAAAACATCCTTGGGCACGTCTTCGGCACGAACCACCATCGGATTAACCGCTGCGACATGCATCGCTATATCCCTGGCCAGGGATTCGTCGCCACCCTGCAAGGCAATCAATACCGCGATCCGCTTATTACTATGCACGTAACTCTCAACGATACCCTGGTTCGCATCACCAAACTTCAGTCGTTGCACCCTGCGCACATTGATGTTCTCGCCGATCTTCTGTACCAGTGCCTCTCGCGCATCTTCAAGACCCGCGCTCAGCAATGTTTCGACATCGGCATCAGGATCCATGAAGGCCTGGTCCAGAGCCTGGTTGGCGAAGTCGAGGAAATTATCATCCCGCGCCGCAAAATCCGTCTCGCTATTAACTTCTATGACCACACCGTAATTGCCATCTTCAGCAATCCGGGTCATTACCACGCCTTCCGCGGCGACACGACTGGCTTTCTTCGCCGCCTTGACACCGCTGGACTTGCGTAAATCTCCGATAGCCTGCTCGATGTCCCCGCTAGCGTCGTTCAATGCTCGCTTGCAATCCATCATTCCCAAGCCGGTTCTTTGACGCAATTCCTTTACCATGCTCGCTGTAATATCTGCCATATTTGTTGCCTCTTTCTTGAATTCTTTGAGCTAGTCGCTCACTGTGTCTCGAAGCGCGAATGCCTTCGTTAAAATTAGCTGTAAGAAAGGGGCTATGCGCCCCTTACTGTACCCCAGATCGGGTCTTAACTGCGGCTGCTTTAGGAGTCTTCACTGGCTTTGTCGTCGGCCGCTACAGGCTTCTTCTTGGCCGGCGCTTTTTTCTTGGCTACGACCTTTTTCTTAGCTACGACCTTTTTCTTGGCTGCAACCTTCTTCTTGGCAGGCGCTTTTTTGGCTGCTGGCGCCTTCTTCGCTACCTCTGCTTTTGCAGCCGCAGGAGTTTTTTCAGCTGCAGGCGTTTTTTCAGCCGCGGCTGCTGGCGCTTTTTCTACTACAGTTTCCCCTACCGCCGTAGTGGCTGCAACTTCAGCAGGTTCTGATGCTACTGGCTCCGGCTCGGATTGCTCCGCTGCCGCTGGCACCACCTCGATTTCAGGCTCCGCATCCGCGCTTGCAGCTACCGGCGCAGCATCAGCTTCAGTTACTGGAGCCGGGTCTGTTAAGTCTGCTTCCACGGCGACTTCCGCTGGAGCCTCTGCCTCCTGATCTTCAATTTCCACGAACTCGCTATCGCCAGCAGCAGGTTCGCTGCGAGCGCGGCCTAGCAGGCAGGCGTCTGCGATTGCGGTGGTATATAGCAGTATCGCCCTGATGGCATCGTCGTTGCCAGGGATGACGAAATCGACACCGTCGGGGTTGCTATTGGTGTCCACCACGCCGATAACCGGGATCTTCAAATTATTTGCTTCTGTGACTGCGATGCGCTCGTGATCAACATCGATGATGAAGAGAGCATCGGGCAGGCCACCCATATCCTTAATACCACCAATACTGCGCTCGAGCTTCGCCTTGGCACGGGTCAGCATGAGCGCTTCTTTCTTGGTCAGGTTATTGAAGGTACCATCCGCTTCCTGGGTCTCCAGCTCATTCAGGCGCTTGATGGAGCCACGAATAGTCTTGTAATTGGTAAGCATGCCGCCCAGCCAGCGATGGTTTACGTAGGGCATACCTGCTCGTTCCGCCTCCTGCCGCACCAATTTTGAAGCAGCACGCTTGGTGCCAACAAACAAGATTTTTTTCTTCTTGTCGGCCAGCTCGGTGACTGCATCCAGGGCTGAATTCAGCGCGGGGAGGGTATATTCGAGGTTGATAATATGGATTTTATTTCTGGAGCCAAAGATATATTGCTCCATTTTGGGGTTCCAGTAGCGACACTGGTGGCCGAAATGCACTCCTGCACGGAGCATTTCTTTCATGCTTACGCTCATGTTGTATCCTTCGGTTCGGGTTAGGCCTCCATACACCCCATGGATCAACCCTGCTGATAGAAATCATCGGCGGGGCACCCAGAACACATGTGACGGTGTATGTGTGACGTTAGGTTAAAAGTTAGTTGGTTTACATTGCGCTAAATGGGCAGATTTACATCTGCTGCAAAAGCGCGCCGCTTTATACCACAATCCAGGGCACAGTTAAAGCCATGCGGGGATTGTCACCAGGGCGGAAACGGCAGGACCGGTGGCCTATCGAGGCCGATAATCTGTTATAAAAGCAGTGGCTGTTTTACAATAGCTAGCTTTTGTCAAACCCTGCACCGAACCACCATGACTATTCAACTCAAATCCACCGAAGATATCGTAAAAATGCGCGTCGCCGGCAAGTTGGCCGCCGAGGTGTTAGAAATGATCGGCCCCCATGTGCAGGAGGGTGTCAGTACCGGTGAACTGGATCGTCTCTGTCACCAGTATATCGTCGAACAGCAACAGGCTATCCCCGCCCCGCTCAACTACAACGGATTCCCCAAGTCTATCTGCACCTCGGTAAACCAGGTCATCTGTCACGGCATACCCAGCGATAGCAAGATCTTGAAATCCGGGGACATCATCAATATCGATGTCACGGTGATCAAGGACGGTTTTCACGGTGATTCCAGCAAGATGTTTGCTATCGGCGAGGTTCCAGCCCACGCACAACGGCTGATCAGAATCACCCAGGAATGCCTGTACAAGGCGATCGACCTGGTAAAACCTGGTATTACCCTGGGCGATATCGGCCATGTCATCCAGCAACACGGCGAGGCCCACAACTACTCCATCGTGCGAGAGTATTGTGGCCATGGCATCGGCAGGATATTCCACGAGGAGCCACAGGTGCTACATTACGGCAAGCCCAATACCGGCACCCGCATCGAAGCAGGCATGACTTTTACCATCGAACCCATGCTCAATGCCGGGTCCCGCTATACTAAGCTGTCGAATCAGGACGGATGGACTGTCACCACCAAGGATCGCAGGCTTTCCGCCCAGTGGGAACATACCCTGGCAGTCAACAGCGATGGCTGTGAAATACTTACCCTTCGCTCCGATGAACAGCTGTGAGCCTATTGAAGCCTATCACCGACGACTCCCCTGTCGCCAGTGAGCTGCAGGGAGAAATTTCCCTGCTGAATTTCAAAGATCTGCAAAACCGTCTGACAAGCTCCAGCAATACAATTCCGCTATACCGAGAAGCGATGGAAAAGGCCAGCGCCATTCTGGATACACGCTACAGGCAAAACCTTAATATTACCGACATCGTCCGGGGCAGGGCCTGGGTGATCGACCAGATCCTTCGACTGGCCTGGCTGCAGCAACAATGGCCCGATGCTAAAGATATTTCCCTGGTGGCGGTTGGGGGATACGGACGGGGAGAACTGCTGCCCCGCTCCGACATCGACATCCTGATACTGACGCGCAGGAACAGAAACCTAAAATACAGAAGCTGCATCAGTGCCTTTACCATGCTGCTGTGGGATATCGGCCTGGAAATAGGCCAGAGTGTCAGGTCCATCAAACAGTGCAAACAGGAAGCCGTCGGCGATATCACCATCGCTACCGCGCTGATGGAATCACGAACCATCATCGGGCCGGCCGATCTGCAAATCGAGATGTACCAACGCAACGCGGACCGGCGAGTGTGGCCGACAAAAAAGTTCCTCAGAGCGAAATGGGATGAGCAGATTCGTCGGCACCAGAAATACCATAATATCGACCATGCCCTGGAACCGAATCTTAAAAACTCGCCTGGCGGGCTGCGGGATATTCAGACCATCGCCTGGGTTGCACAACGCCACTTCGGCTCAAGTTCATTCAAAGACCTGGTGAAACTGGGATTTCTTAAAGATTCTGAAGAAACCATGCTTAACAAGGGCCAGCAATTCCTCTGGAAGTTACGCTATGGCTTACACCTGCTCGAGGGTCGCCGTGAAGATCGTTTGCTGTTCGACTCCCAACGAGAACTCGCGAAACTGTTCAATTACGATGATGACGAAAAGAGCCTCGGCGTCGAAAAATTGATGAAGCAATATTACCGGGTGGTGGCGAATCTGCGAGCTCTCAACGATGTCCTGTTACAGCATCTCGATGAGGCCATTCTGCGCGAGGGTGAAAAAGAAAAAATCGAGCTTATCAATAATCGGTTTCAGATTCGCAACGGTTATATCGAAGTGCTTTCCGCGAATGTGTTCAAGCGCTGCCCCTTCGCCCTGTTGGAAATTTTCGTGCTGATGGCGCAACGCCCTGACATCGAAGGCATCAGGGCATCCACGATACGACTCTTGCGGGACAACCGACGCCTTATAGATGATGAATATCGCCATGATATACGTAATGTGGCATTGTTTATGGACCTGATTCGCTCCCCCCACAAAGTCACCCTGCAACTTCGACGCATGTCGAGGTACGGCATCTTGGGCCGTTACCTGCCGGAATTTGGACAGATCAGCGGACAGATGCAGCATGATCTCTTTCATATATATACCGTCGACGCACATACACTGCAGGTAATCGAAAATATGCGACGGTTTCTGCTCGCCGATGCCGAAGAAAATTTTCCCGTAGCGGCGCACATCGCGCGCAATTTACCGAAGATTGAATTGCTCTACATTGCAGGTCTGTACCACGACATAGCCAAGGGTCGCGGTGGGGATCATTCAACCCTCGGCATGGCAGATGCAGCGGTTTTCTGCGAAAGGCATCGCCTCAGTAGCTGGGACAGCAAACTGGTTTGCTGGCTGGTAGAGAAACATTTGCTGATGTCAATGACTGCCCAGCGCACGGATATCAGTGATCCGGAAATTATTCACGATTTCGCCAGGATCATGGGCGACAAGCTGCATCTGGACTATCTATATGCGATGACTGTTGCCGATATCAGGGCGACCAATCCAGAATTGTGGAATAGCTGGCGCGCCACCTTGCTGCGCCAACTCTACCTGAACACCAAGCGGGCACTGCGCCTGGGACTGGAAAACCCGGTTGCGAGGGCAGAACGCATAGCAGACAAGAAAGAAACCGCTCTACGCAAGCTGATCGATCATGGCTTCGATTCTCATCAAATTGCTGACATCTGGTCGACGGCAGATGACGAATACTTCGTCAGGGAATCTGCCGCCAATATAAGCTGGCATACGGAAGCGATAATCAATTTCGCGGATGAGGGCCCCCTGGTTTCGATAAAGGAAATTTCTGAAAACACGGTGGAAGGTGCAACCCAGATTTTTATTTGCACCACCAACAGTGATTTTATTTTTGCCAACACCACCGCCGCACTGGAACGACTCCATCTGAATATATTCGGAGCCAGAATTTTTACATCGGCCAATGGCTATTGCCTGGATACTTTCACTGTGCTCGAAAACACCGGCCGCCCCATCGGTCGTAACCCGAGGCGCCTGGCGGAAGTCAAATCGGCCCTGATCGAGTCGCTCACGGCTGGCAACAAACCGCCGCAACCGGCCCGCTTTCGCCGCACGCGCAAGGAGAAGTACTTTGGCCAGCGCGTGGAAGCGAACCTGATCAATACCACAGACAAGAGCTATTCAACCCTGGAGATAAACTGCCCCGACCAACCTGGAATACTTGCCGTTGTTGGCAAAATATTTGCCGACAACGGCATTCACCTGAAAGACGCCCGCATTACCACCTTGGGCGAGAGAGTGGAAGATTTATTTTTTGTGACCGACGCCCACGGCCAACCCATTACTGATAAAGCGGCAGTCGATACCTTGCTCGAAGATGTAAAATTACAGCTGGAAGCGCTGCTCGCTGCCTGAGATTCCCGAGATGAAATCATCACGCAAACAGGCATTACATGGTTAGACTCTTTGGCATACCCAACTGTGATACGATCAGGAAAACCAGAAAATGGTTGACCGCACACCGGCTTGAGTTTGAATTTTACGACTATAAAAAGGCCGGCTGCTCTGACGATTTGCTAAGACAATTCCTCGAACATTTTAGCTGGAAGGAACTGATAAACACTCGAGGCACAACCTGGCGTAAGTTATCGGATGGGGACAAAAGTTCACTGGACACAGAATCTGCCATCGAGTTAATGCAGCGACTACCCTCGATCATCAAACGCCCATTGATACAGACAGATTCCATCTGGGTACTGGGATTCAATGAACAAAGATTGCATGAAGTATTTGCGCAAGAACCAGCTAAAGGGAATTAATCATGAGTGAAAGATCAGCACTCGGTTTTGGCCTTGGCCTGGCAACGACCAATTCCAGTGGCGAGATCATCGAGGTCTATTATCCGCAACCAGAAATTTTTCCGGCACGGTCGCTTACAGATCCGGTGATGAACTGCTGCGGACTGGAAACCGGGTCCAACTACTGTGTCGAACTCGATAGTGAAGTCCGCCCGCAGTTAGTGCAGGCACTGCGCGATAGTGACCAAACCGCTACCGCCGATTTGCTGGAGCGTCTTGCTGCCGGCCCCCAGTTAGTCATCGTCTGTCTTCTCGGCAGCGATTCAGCGCCTGCGTCCATTGCCGAAGCCTACCTGAAGCTGCACCTGCTGTCCCACCGACTCGCCAAGCCGAATTCCCTGAATCTCGAGGGGCTGTTTAGTACTCTCGTTAACATCGCCTGGACCAATCAAGGCGCCATCGACTTGATCGACCTGCCCGGTCGGCAACTTGAGGCGCGCCTGCAAGGTCTTAACCTGGAAATCATGTCTGTGGATAAATTTCCCCGGATGACGGCCTATGTCGTGCCCGCGGGTGTCCGCATTGCTCACACAGCCAGGGTGCGGCTGGGAGCTTATCTCGGTGAAGGCACCACCATCATGCATGAAGGGTTCGTCAATTTTAATGCCGGCACCGAGGGTCCCGCCATGATCGAAGGCCGTATCTCGGCGGGAGTAATGGTGGGAGCAAACAGCGATCTGGGCGGTGGCTGCAGTACCATGGGCACGCTCTCCGGCGGCGGCAAGGAAATTATATCCGTCGGCAGGAATTGCCTCATCGGCGCCAATGCAGGCATAGGATTTCCCCTTGCCGATGGGTGCATCATCGAGGCCGGACTCTATGTCACTGCAGGGACTAAGGTCAGATTGCTCGATGCCAACGGTGAATTGCAAAAAACGGTCAAGGCCAAAGACCTTGGTGGCCAGGGAAATCTTCTCTATCGACGCAACTCTCTCTCCGGCACGGTCGAATGCATACCCCTGAAAACTACCAGCCAGCTTAACCAGGACCTGCACAGTCATAACTAGAAAATCAGGAACAAAATGTCCCTTACTCTCGATCTGGCGAAACAACTCATCGCTCTGCCATCGATTACACCCGAAGATGGTGGCTGCCTGCAGCTGATAGCCAGCAGACTCGGCGCCATGGATTTTGAAGTGGAATTCCTGCCATTCGGAGATGTTTCCAACCTGTGGGCGGTCACTGCAGGCGATGGTCCTCTGTTGGTGTTCGCAGGGCATACCGACGTGGTGCCACCGGGACCGATCGACGAATGGCGCTTCGACCCGTTTACGCCCACCGAACACGAGCACTACCTTTGGGGTCGCGGCGCCGCCGATATGAAGAGTTCCCTGGCAGCGATGGTCACGGCTGCCGAACGCGTACTTGCTAAGCGTGCCTTAAAGGGCCGCCTCGCCTTCCTGCTTACCAGCGATGAAGAAGGCGTAGCCGTGGACGGTACCAGGGCGGTGATGGATGCGCTACAGGCACGAGAGATCAAGATCGATTACTGCGTGGTGGGTGAGCCCAGCAGCGTTGAGACCGTTGGCGACACCATCAAGATTGGACGCCGTGGCTCACTCAACGCCAGGCTGAAAATACGCGGTGTACAGGGTCACGTCGCCTATCCTCAACTGGCTGCCAACCCCATTCACCAGGGCATGCCCGCATTGAGCGCACTGGCGGCGATGCGATGGGACGTGGGCAATGCCTCATTCCCGCCCACCAGCTTTCAAATATCGACTGTCAAGGCTGGCTGCGGCGCCAATAACGTGATTCCAGAGCTCATGGAGGTGGAGTTTAATCTGCGGTTTTCTACAGAGCTCGATGCCGATGGCATAAAAGCACGCGTCGCGGCATGCCTGGATGAGCGTGGTCTGAACCAGAACAAATTCGACTACGACATCGACTGGCAGTTATCCGGACAACCCTTCCTGACGGCATCCGGGAAACTCATCGACCTGGTCTGTGAGAGTATCGAGCGCATTACCGGCAAGGCCCCGCAAAGATCTACGTCTGGTGGTACCTCAGACGGGCGTTTTATCGTACCAACAGGAGCAGAACTGGTGGAGTTGGGACCGGTTAACGCAACCATTCACAAGATAAACGAACGCACGAATATCCAGGAACTGGACCAATTGTCCGCCATCTATGAAGAAATTCTGGAGCGACTACTTTAACCGCTCCCGCCACCGGAAACTTTCCCGGTGAAGTCCCTCCACCCTACTTTTCTTGCGACCATTCGCGGACGAATTACCCATACGTTTAGTCAGTTCCATCAACATGCTCTGATTTTTTTAACTAATCTTTTTGAGTAAACTCGGTATTTTTGTGGATATCTCACGATTTGTGGGCTTGGGTGAGATAGACGTCATAACGACTGCTGCGTCCCCCGTAGCTGATATCCGGCGCGCGCGGGTCCAGTGCGGGTGACAGTTTCCCGCGCTTTACCACGACTCTGCTGACCGCCAGGTTCAAGGCCGCATCTAATAATTCGGGTTGGCTTTCTGCATGTCCCAGCAGGCCTTGCAACAGGAACATGTCTTTCTTTACCCGAGCGCTCTTGCTACGGGGCGGAAACATGGGGTCGAGGTAAACCACATCCACCGGTTCCAGCGCATCGGCCAGCTCCAGAAAGTCGCCTCTGCACAAACTTAGCCTGGATGTGGCATCTGCGACCGTTGTTTTCGCTTGCGTATTGTCGGCCAGCAGGCCGCGTTCAAGACCATCGGCGAGCATTGCATGGACAATGCTCGAGCGCTCTAGCATTGTCACCCAGCAGTCCAGGCTTGCCAGTAGAAATGCATCCTTACCGAGGCCGGCGGTGGCATCGAGAATATGGAGCTTAGGAGCAGACCTTGCCGCGATCTTGTTAAGGCCTACCGCCTTGACCAGATTTTGATGTTTTGGTTTATTTAGCACCCGGTAGTTCAAGCTCTGGTCTGAAAAATCGACCCTAACCGCGCCAGGCGCATCGCTTGCCGTGCTGAACAGCCCCAGGCCCGCAGGATCGAGGCGAAGATAGTAGTCGAGGTCTAGGGATGACGGCATCACTGATTCGAGCAAGGGAATGGCCAGGGATTCAGCCAATAACAGCTCCTGCACCGAGGCAGTAACGCCAAGTTTGAGCAGCGCGACTCTCGATCCCGGGCCGGAACGTAGTTTAGACAAAATACACGGCCAGCAGCACACAACCGAGGACGATGCGATAAATCACAAACGGCAGAAAGCCGATGGACTCAATCAAGCGCAGGAAGAAATGGATACAGGAAAAAGCCACCAGCGCCGAGATGCCTGCTGCATACATCAGGGTCTGCCAGTGGCCTGCCACGCCGACCCCGGCATCACTGTTCAGCACTTCGATGAAATTCAGCAGGCCACTGGCAATTATAATGGGTATGGCCAACAGAAAAGAAAATCTGGCCGCGGCCTGCCTGTTCAGATTGCAAAACAGCGCAGCCGTCATAGTGACGCCGGAACGGGAAGTCCCTGGAATCAGCGCCAGCGTCTGCGCGATGCCGATAAACAGGGCCTGCTTCCAGTTTAAATCGAACAACTCCTTTCGATATTTCCCCACCCGGTCTGACCACAGCAACAGCAATGCGAAGATGATCGATGCGACGGCGGCGATTATAACCGAGCGTGCGTACAGCTCAATCACATCGTTAAACAGCAGGCCGGTTATTCCCGCCGGTAAGGTGGCGATAAGCAGTAACCAAGCCAGTTTGGAGTCAGCACTGGATTTACCGCTGTGAAGGCTCAGGAACCATGCCAGCAGCAAGCGCCTGATATCGGACCTGAAGTACCCTATCACAGCAAGCAGGCTGCCCACATGCACGGCAACATCGAAGCTAAGCCCCTGATCCGCCCAGCCCAGCAGCAAGGACGGCAGCAGTAGATGCCCGGAAGAGCTGATCGGAAGGAATTCGGTTAAGCCCTGCAGGATCGCCAGTAAACTAACTTGAATTAGATCGAGATCCAAGATTTTACTCCAATCAGGAATAATCCAACTGCTCTTTGATGTAGTTTGGTATGACTTGCTCGGCTGCGACGCCCTCACCGAGCGCAAACCTCAGCTTTGCCAGTTTACACAGCTCACCCAGATGCAACTCGACAGCGGGCTGAGTCTGCCCGAACTGCACATGCTCTGTATCCCGCCGTAACGTGCGTAAAATCTCGTCTCTCTGATCCCAGCCATCGCCTGTTGCGTACCAGCGTTGTGGTTCAATCTCGGCAGCTGGCAATCTTTGAATATTGGCAGGCCTGCAGACTTGTTCCTGTCCCAGCAGCATCACGCCATCCAGTTCAGACCCACGATAACTGGCAAAATAAACCTCAGAATCCCGGGCTTTCATACTAACCATCACATTATCACAAGTGTTTTCGGCGATTGCCGCCATCGCCATAATCGCCAGATTTGACAGCGCCAGCACCGGGATCGATAGACTCAAGCCCAGACCCTGGGCTACGCCGATGCCAATCCTGATGCCGGTGAATGATCCAGGCCCGGCTGCCACGGCGATTCCCTCCAGATCAGCGAGAGAGCTGTCAACGCTGCTCATCAAGTCTTCGATCATGGGCAATATCAGCTGTGCCGCCTGTCGTTCTCGGTCGCTGGATCGCGTGTGGAGCTTACCGTTCAGTAAAATCGCGGTGCTGCATCGTGCTGAGGTGGTGTCAATAGCTAGAAGGCAATTGCTCATAACCGGCAAGGTGAGTGTAATACTGTGGTTGAAAATAAAAATCCCTCTTGATGTATTCAAGAGGGATTCCCAGAGAATAAGGACTAGAGAATTATCGAGCAAACATCCACCGCCTGCAAGCGGTTAAACACAGACGGCGGATGTCCTGGCTAAAGTTACTCAGTTCTGCTTCGCAGCCGCTACTTTCTACGCTTCCCCGTCTTCCTTGTCGGAGCCTTCCTTCTTACAGCTTTCTTCTTTGCTGCTTTCTTCCTGGCTGGAGCCTTCCTTTTTACCGCTTTCTTCTTTGCTGCTTTCTTCCTGGCTGGAGCCTT
>PCCP01000048.1 GCA_002731775.1 Gammaproteobacteria bacterium | reverse complement strand
AGGCAGGTGGTGGTGGCGGTCGTCAACAGATTGGCGGCGCGCGTGGAAATACCGCCGAACGTGTCGGCAGAGGTGGCGCTATCGACACCTCCGCTAACAATTCGCCAATCGGCAATGCGCGTTCGATTCGCCAGCAGCTGACGCAGAAGGACATCGAAGATTTTCTAAGCCAGCCCGAGCTATTCCGGCAATTACTCCAACCCATCATTGAACTCGAGGGTGCATTACGCGCGCAGGCGGAACTGGATACGATCAACAACAAGCTCTATGCCACCGTTGATGAGGATATTCCCGATGAGTATCGAGGCCTCGTCAAAGAATATTATCGCGTATTGTCAGAGATCCCGGGGTCAGCTAATTCGGCCCAGTAGCAATGCAATACACCGAACCTAAGCTCCTAAGCGCACTTCAAGAAGGCACACTCAGCTTTGCTTATGGCATTAGTCTGTTGCTATTTGCAGTGCTCGTGGTGCTGATTATTTTCGGCGTCTGGCTCACCTATCTGAAAACCACCAGACCACTCACCCGGGGATGGAAAACCTGCCTCATTGCAGTACGCTCCAGTGTGTTGGTGTTACTGCTGTTTTGTCTGCTGCGACCGGTAATCACCACCGTGCAGGTATCACCGCAGGAGACCTACCTGGGCGTGCTGATAGACGACTCCCAGAGTATGTCCATCGCTGATATGGGGGGTGGCCGCTCACGTCATGCTGCCGTCGAAGAAGAGATCTTTAACGGCAGCGTATTGGAAGAGTTGTCAGGCTCTTTTCAGATACGTAGTTTTCGATTTGACAAACAGACTCAACGGATCGCCGGCACCGATGACTTGAGTGAAGCCGGCACCGCCTCGTCGATCTCCCAGGCGCTGAACTATGTCAGCGATCAATTGAACGGGCTGCCACTGGGTGGACTTGTGCTAATCAGTGATGGCGCCGACAACAGCGATAGTGATCCGGTAATTACGGCGCAAGACTTTGGCGCCCGGCAGATACCAATCTTTACTATTGGTGTGGGACAGGAAGAGATTCCTCAAGACATCGGCATAGTCGATGTCAGCGCGGCCAAGACTGTTCTGGAGGGTACGTTATATAATGTACAGGTCGCCATAACGCATCATGGTTACGAGGGGCAGGAGGTTGAGCTATCCATCATGGATGGCGACACCCGGATGGCGAGTAAAACCGTGATCATGGGCAGGGAGGGCATCACTCGACGCTTCGATCTGGAACTGACGCCCGAGAGGCAGGAAATAATTGTTTACGATTTGAATGTTGAACTGCAATCTGACGAGATCATTGATGAAAACAACAGTTATAGTTTTCTGGTGGACAATACCGAGAAGCCGTCCCTCGACATCCTCTATATAGAAGGCCATCCGCGTAATGAATACAAATTTATCCGACGAGCATTGGAAGGTGATAACTCGCTGAGGCTGGCTACTTATTTACAAACGGGGCCGGAAAAATACTATCGGCAGGGGATCGAGTCGCCTACGGAACTCAGCGGAGGGTTCCCCACGGACAAAGAAACACTTTATCAATATGAGGCGATTATTCTCGGCGATGTGGAGAAATCTTTTTTCAACGCCGATCAATTGCAAATGATTGAAGACTTTGTGGCGGAGCGCGGTGGCGGTTTTTTGATGAGTGGCATGGTGGATGAGGAATTCGTTGGCTCGCCGATTGCGAATATTCTCCCCGTCACCCTGGTCGAAGAAAATTTTCTGCCCAGCCATCTGCGTGGCGGTATTCGTAGAGGCCAGCACCCTACCGGTGAGCTATTTTTTCCCCGATTGACAAATAACGGAGAATTTTCCCCATTGCTGCGGCTCGCAAGTGAAGATGCGGAAAATCTGTCGATGTGGCGACTGTTACCCGAATTACAGGGAGTTTATGTAACCGGCCGGGTCAAGCCCGGCGCCTCAATCCTGATGGAACACCCTTCGCTGCAGTATCAGAACCAGGCCTTGCCTATTCTGGCTTCGCAGCGCTATGGCAGTGGCCGCAGTGTGTCATTCACCACGGCCAGTAGCTGGCGTTGGCAAATGATGTTGCCATCGGCAGACCAGTCGCATGAAATACTGTGGCGGCAATTAATTCGTTGGTTAGCGGTGTCTGCACCGGCGCGCATCAGCATAGATTTTGATCGGGAATTTTATAACGTTGGCGACGAAGTGAATGTCACCGCAACTGTATTGAACGACGGCTATGAAGCAGACAACAATGCCACCCTATGGATGCAGACCACGAATCCGCTGGAGCAGCTGGTGGATTTGCCTATGGAATGGGATATAGAGCAGGACGGGGTCTATCGTGCCAGTTTCGTCGTTGAAGCTGAGGGTGTACACAGTCTGCTGATCGATGTAGCCAGTGCGGCGGGTGTTGCTGCGGCCGACAGCTCGGAGAAACGAGCGGCATTCGTGGTGACGCCGTCGCTGCGTGAGTACACCAATGCCGAACTCGATAGCGGGCTGCTTACGCGCATAGCGGAGGCCAGCGGTGGCCGTTATTTCAAGTTATCCGGTGTTGGCGCCATGGTGGATGCCATCGAATTCACACCGAATGCCTATTCCCGAGAAGTACAGATCGACCTCTGGGACCAGCCCTGGCTATTGGCCCTGTTGATACTGTTGCTGTGCCTTGACTGGATAACGCGCAGGATGAAAGGATTATCGTAGACGTGATTTTAATCAATATCGCTTACAGAATTTTATACCTGCATCGCAGCCTGTTGCTCGCGGCGCTATTCCTGGTTCTACTTGTCCCCAATGTCAACGCCCAGGATCCCGCACTGAGTGAAGCGTCTGATTTCTTTCTCGACCGGCCGGATTCCAACAAGTATGCAGTGATACTGGTAGGCCCTGCAGTTGGCGATACTAACAGCTCGAGATTCAGACAATGGGCACTGTCACTGTATGACATCCTGGCAAGGGACTATGGTTATAACTCAGACACCATTACCCTGCTCTATGATCGTGGTGAGATTGAGGGGCCAGGAGGAGAACGGGTAGACGCCGCCTGCGATCGGGAAGGCATCGAGCAGCAGTTTGCAGTCTTGAAGTCCCGAGTCAAAATTGGAGATCAAATAATCCTGTTCTTGATAGGCCATGGTTCCGGTGCCGAAGCAGAAGCGAAATTCAATATTGTTGGACCGGATTTAACCGGTATTGAATTTGCGTATCTTCTGGACCAGTTCGCGCAACAGGACATGGTCATCGTCAACACTACCAGCGCCAGCTATGGATTTTCTGCGGCTTTATCCAGTGAGGGCAGGGTGGTTATTTCATCGACGCGGTCATCTTCTGAAAAGTATGATCCGATATTTTCCCGTTTTTTCATTGAGGCACTCGACGCTCGCAACGGCGATCGAGACAAGAACAATCGAGTGTCGATGCTGGAAGCATTCAATTACGCAAGAAATAATGTAACACAGTGGTATGAGGAGCAGGGCAGGTTAGCCGCCGAACACGCGGGACTGGACGACAACGGCGATTCCTTGTTCTCACTGAATCCCACTGTGGCGGAGGCGGATGGCAGGCTGGCCGAGATTGCCTTCATCGATACCTTGATTGACAGTAACGAGGGCTTATCCGAGGTCGCAGTAAGATTAAAATCCAGAATGCAGCGAATTGAACGTTCTGTCTTTATATTGCGCGGTCGCAAAGCTGACTTTCTGGAGGCCGATTACTGGCAACAGATGGAAGAACTGCTGGTTGATCTGGCTCGTACAACAGGACGGTTCAATGAACAAGTCGAACAGTAATAAGTTGAACACACTGCCACGGCGCTTTGCCTTGCTGCTGCTGCTGTCCTCTTTAAGTGCTGGAGGATTCGCGCAGTTTCCCCAGAGCACTCAGGCTGCTGATAATGCTCAGGCTGTGCAAAGCCAGCAGACGAATACCGGCGAGACCGCGCTGTTCCGCGCCGAGCAATTAATGTTGACCGGTTCCTATGCGGCGGCCAGCGACATTTTTCAGATGGCAGATGGGCTGGATCGTAACGAGGGCATAGTGGGAGCGAGCAAGGCCTATGCGATGATGGGTAACCTTGCCGAAGCAATTCGCATTTGCGAGTCGGCTATCGAAGCTGGTGATTATGCTGCCAAGCCCTTGATCAGCACGCAATTGGCGGAGCTAAAGAGAGCGGTTGGTTTGTCCGGGGAAGCCCTGGAAATATTGCGTAAGCTTGTCGATGAACTGTTCGAGCCGCCGGTTCGCAGCCTGGTTCAGTATGGATCTCTGTTGAAATTTGTTGGCCAGAAGGATCTCGCTTACGCAGTGCTGGATCGGGCCGTACAACGTTATAACGATGGCCTCGTCTTCGCCTCTGAAGATGTGGCTATGGTGGCGTTGGCGAGTTGGTTGGTGGACAGCTTTCACGAAGCCAATAGCCTGTTTAACGAGGCTACCCGATCTAATCCGAATAACCTCGAGGCCCATGTGCTGTGGGGCGATTTGTTTCTGGAAAAATACAATGCCGCGGACGCGGAGCGTTCCTATCAAGACGCCCTGGACATCAACAGCCGTTACACCGGTGCGCTGGTGGGAATCGCCAACGTCGTCGGTGACGAACGCGCGCTGCAACGTGCCCTTGCGATCAATCCAAACTCTGTGTCGGCCATGGAAACCTACGGCCAGTTGCTCCTGATTAATGGTCGGGATGCCGAGGCACGGGACTATTTCAGCAAGGTGCTGGCACTCAACCCTGAATCTCTTAAGACCCTCAGCATCCTGGCTTCACAAGCCGCACTGGAAGAAAGAATGGACGACTACGCCGCCAGGCTGGCGCAGGTGGAGGTTTTCAGCCCCGACAACGCCGAGTTTCTGGCTAATGTTGCCGACTCCTTCGGCAACAATTACCGCTTTGTCGAAGCGGTGGAATATGCCAGGGCGGCGCTGCAGGCAGATCCTCAATACTGGCAAGCTTACACACTGCTTGGCAGTAATCTGATTCGGCTGGGCGAAGAAGAGGAGGGCAAGGCCAACCTGGAAATCGGCTTCGAGAACGATCCCTTCAACGTGATGACCTCAAACCTGCTAAAAGTGTTCGACACCCTGGCGCAGTACAGCACGCTGGAGAGTGAGCATTTCAAAGTGCATATGAGTGAGAAGGATGCCGACATCCTGTGGCCCTATCTCGAACCGCTGCTGGAAGAAGGTTGGGACACGCTGACCGCCAAGTATGGATTCGAACCAGAGGGGCCTATACTCATCGAAGTATTCGAAAATTCCGAGGATTTCGCGGTTCGCTCCGTCGGTCTGCCTGACATAGGACCCCTGGTGGGTATCTGCTTTGGCAAGGTCATCACCTTGATCTCACCGGACACGCTCTCCGCGAACTGGCAGGAAATTGTCTGGCATGAATTTGCCCATGTGATCACCCTGCAAATGACCGACAACCGCATGCCCCGGTGGCTCTCGGAAGGAATCTCGGTGTGGGAAGAACAGGAGGGTCGACCCTATTGGGGTCGGAGTCAAGGCCTGGACCTGGTGCGTGCGGCACAGCAGGATAAACTGCTGCCGATAGCTGAACTCAATTCCGGATTCTCCGGTGCCCGCAACAACGCCGATCTTGGCTTCGCCTATTTTCAGTCTTACCTGGTAGTTGACTATATCAACCGCGAATATGGCTTCGACAAGATGGTAGATCTGGTGTATCAGTATGGGCTTATAAAAGACGACGGCGCGCGTTTTTCCGAAGTTTTCGAGATGACACTGACCCAGTTCGACACCGGCTTTAGACGCTGGATCGATCGCCGCGTCGCAGAAATTAACGTGTTCGTGAATACGGAAGATGTTCCCGACGAAGGCGAAGGTCACGGCCACGGTGTCCGTGAAAACTCCAGTGCGATCCTCGCCGAGTTATATAATAACGCCTCATTGAAACAGCATATGCGTTCCCGTATCGAAGAACATCCGCGAGATTTCCAGGCCTATTTACAACTGGGTATCGTCCTGTTCAAGGAAGAAGATCTTTCCGAGGCAAAGTTTTACCTGGATCGGGCCTATGAATTGTTGCCGAGCTACACCGGATACCCGAGTCCGGCGCTGGTGCTCTCCCAGATATATGAGAAGGAGGGTAACCGGGAAGCGCATCTGCAACAGTTAGAGATACTCTTGCAGAATCTGCAGCACGACTACGACTCGGCCATGACCCTCGCCGCGGCAGCTCTCGAGGCTGGCGACCTGGAGCGCACCGACTACTATATCGATCGGGCCATCCAGGTAGATCCTTATCGGGCCAGCGTGCATGAACTGAAGGCCAGCTATGCCGACAGCATAAATGACAGCTCATTGGCGGTAACCGAATACGAAGTCCTGCTGAAACTGGATATCAACGATCCGGTAGAAGCGCGAACCAATCTCGCCGAAGCTTATCTCAAGAACGGCCAAATCCTGGAAGCCAAGCAGAATGTACTCAGTGCCCTGGAAATCGCGCCGAGCTACCAACGTGCGCAGCAAGTATTGCTACGGTCAGTCGATGGAGCAGAAGTGAAAGGTGCGAACTAGTCCAACTCTAATAGCCTCCTTCGCAACTTGCCTGTTAATGGCGAGCGCGATGCTGGGGGCGCAGGTATTGCCGCTCGGTTCCGATGAGGGCCTGTCACTGTACGGAACCGACGTCACCGAATTTACCTGGGTGCGAGGTCAGTACACCAATCATGGTGGCGGCCGGGGCGGCGGTTTTGGTTATCGTCGTCGTGGCGGTTGGTGGGACACGGACTATCCCGATGCGGATCAGAATTTTCTACGCGGTGTGCAGCGTTATACCTATGTCGATACCAATCCCCGCAATCATCAGAATATTCAACTAACCGACCCGGCCTTGTATGAGAACATATTTCTCTATATGAACTGGAAAAGAGTGCCGATTGGCTCTTCTTACAGTGGACCGAATTTTTCTCCGGAAGAGATTGAAGCCTTGCGGGAATTCATGTTTCGCGGAGGTTTCGTGCTGGTGGATGATTTCTGGGGGCAACCCCACCTGGACGACATGTTTGTTGAGATAGCAAAAATATTTCCAGATCGGGAGATCGTAAAGCTCGACACCAGCCATGAAATTTTCCACACTTTTTTCGACATCGATCGACTGGCCCAGGTACCCGGGCGCATGGTGACCTGGGATTACGGTGGCTTCATGAAATTGGACGATCCTAGTTATCCACCCGAGGTTTATGCGGTACTCGATGACGATGGACGGGTGATGATGGTCGCGAATTACAATACGGATTTGGGCGATGGCTGGGAGCACACATTTTATGAAGGCTACCCCACCAGATATACCAACGAGGCTTACAAGATAGGCATCAATTTTTTAATCTATGCATTTAGTCACTGAGAGACAGGAATTACCCATGGCAGAAATAGAAGAAGTAGCAGTAATCGAAGATCAAGACGATCTTGGCTTGGTTAAAATGATGCAGGAAGGCAGGGACCAGATGGTCGCTGAAATCAAAAAAGTCATTATCGGACAGGAAGAGATCATAGATGAATTGCTTATTGCCTTGTTTGCAGGTGGACACTGCCTGGTGACCGGAGTGCCCGGTCTGGCTAAGACCTTATTAATTAAAACTGTTGCCGATATCTTACAGGTCGACTTCAGTCGAATTCAATTTACCCCTGACCTGATGCCGGCGGACGTCGTTGGCTCGGAGGTGGTGGAAGAATCCGGCGGCAATCGCAAACTGAAGTTCGTCAAGGGTCCCATCTTCACCAATATCCTGTTGGCCGATGAAATTAACCGAACACCACCGAAGACCCAGTCTTCACTACTAGAAGCGATGGAAGAGAAACAGGTGACGGCAGCCGGCACCACCTACCCGGTGGCAGCACCATTCTTCGTACTCGCCACCCAGAACCCGATTGAACTGGAAGGCACCTATCCGCTACCGGAAGCTCAACTCGACCGCTTCATGTTCAAGATAGAGCTGGGCTACCTCTCCGAAGAAGATGAAATCGCAGTGGTCACCACTACCACCCAGACCAATGAAACCGAGCTCTCTCATCCCATAAGCGGGGAAGATATTATCGAGTTTCAACGAATTGCCAGGCAGGTGCCGGCGGCAGAGGCGGTCATCAAGTATGCGGTTCGCCTGGTTCATGCTTCCCGTCCCCAGAATGAAAGTTCACCAGGCTTTATCAAGGACTGGGTTAGCTGGGGTGGGGGCATCAGGGCATCCCAGAACTTGATCCTGGCGGGTAAGGTGCGGGCATTGTTGCTCGGGCGCTACAATGTCTCTTACGGCGATGTACGCGCTCTGGCTCCACCCATATTGCGCCATAGAATTATCCTGAATTTCCATGCCGAGGCGGAACGGGTAACTACGGATGATGTGATACGCCGTTTACTGGATGAAGTGCCGGCACCGGCGTCCGATATCTAACGAGCGCAATAGTTATTAGACCTGGAACAAGATGTCAGATTCACTGAATTTTCTCGACCCCAAGGTTTTAGCTGGCCTCCATAATCTCGAGCTACGAGCCCGGGTTGTGGTGGAGGGCTTCCTCGCCGGTTTACACAAGAGTCCACACCGGGGCTTTAGTGTCGAGTTTAATGATTATCGCCACTACCAGCGCGGCGATGATATGCGCCACGTGGACTGGCGGCTCTACGCCCGTAGCGGCAAACTCTACATCAAGCAATACGAAGACGAGACCAATGTACGCTGCGTGATCTTGCTGGATACCAGTGCTTCCATGGCGTATACATCCGGCGGCATGAGCAAACTCGACTACGGTATTACCCTGGCATCGGCACTGGCCTACTTTATCGCCCGCCAACGCGACGCCGTAGGGCTGGTCACATTCGATGATAAGATTAGAGAATACCTCCCGGCGAAAACCCGACAACTGCACCTGATGCGAATTCTGCGCGCGCTATCCCGGGTGCAAGCGGGGCAGAAGACAGACGTGGTGAAGCCGCTTACGGATCTCGCTTCCTCTCTCAAGAAGAAGAGTATGGTGATCCTGATTAGCGACATGCTCGACGATGAAGAGCGCATCATTAACACCCTCACGAATCTGCGCGCCATGGGTAATGACATAATCACTTTTCACATCATGGATGATGCGGAACTTAATTTTCCGTTCAATGAGGCGTCAGAATTTATCGATATGGAAAATAGCGAATCCTATATTACTTCGCCCGCGGCGATTCGAAAGGCCTACCTGAAAAACATCAACGAGTTTCTGGCCTATTGCAAGAAACAATGCCAGACCAGCGGCATCGACTATTGTTTGATGAATACACGGGAGCCGCTGGACCAGGCTCTTTCTTCCTACATAACAAAGCGGAGTAAGAGCTTCTAATGGTTTTTCTCACGCCAATATTTCTCACGGGTTTGCTGGCCGCGCTTATTCCCATTGCGATTCATCTGATTCGCAGGGAGAAGCCACCGAAACTGATGTTCGGCACGATTCGATTTCTGAAGAAGACATCGAAGAAATTGATCCTGTTTCAGCACATTCAGCAATGGCTGCTATTACTTCTGCGTTCGGTGGTGATCATTCTGCTGGTGCTGGCATTTGCCAGGCCTTTGGTGGATCAGTCTGTAGCCCGGCTACTGGATGCCGATCCCAGGTCAGTGGTCATCATGTTGGATGACTCCATGAGCATGCGCTATGGCACCAGCTTCGAGGATGGCAAAGCCAAAGCCCTGCAGATTATCGACGATCTCGCCGCTGGCGACGAGGTGGCCTTGATCAAATTCTCGACTGTGGCGGGCGTGGTGAGAGAGTTGGATACGGATCTGGACAGCGTCCGTAGTCTCATAAACAGCCTCGACCAGGCTGGCTATGGCGCTACTCGCTATATGCCGAATTTACGCCTTGCCGACCAGTTGCTCGAGACTTCACGCTTCGATAATCGCAGCGTCTACCTGATTTCCGATTTTCAGGAGATCGCCTTGCAGGGGGCGGAAGAGGGCTGGAAGCTGGCGCCTGGGGTGGCCTTTATCGGTATCGACGTGGGCGCCGAATCCAGTAGTAACCTGGTGCTCACCGATGTACGTTCGCCACAGCAATTATTGGAAGATGCAGCCGAGCAGCAGATACTCGCCCGGGTTAGATCTACGGGTACGCTATATCTGGATCGGGGTGAGCTTAGCCTGCGTATCGATGGCCAGGTGATCGAACGTACCCTTGTCGATTTGACCGATAGGTCGGAGGAAGTGATCAGCTTCGATGTGATTTTTGATACCCAGGGTACTCACGTCGGCGAGCTAAGAGTGACTGGTGACAATTTCAGCGCAGACAATTCCTATTTCTTCACCGTCGATGTACTGCCGAAGATTCGTGTGCTACTGGTAAACGGTGAGGCATCGGATGACTGGTTTGATGATGAAGGATATTGGTTTGGATTGGCAGTTAGCAGTGCTGCCGAATCTCCCTTCGAGCTGGAGCGCATCGAACCGGCAGCATTGAGTGCCGCGTCGCTGCGGCAAAATGATGTCGCCGTATTGTTGAATGTGGGTAATCTCAGCAGCGGCCAGGCCGATGCCATAACGGATTATGTGCAAGCCGGTGGCAGTCTACTACTGGCGCCAGGCGACAGGGTTGACGTGGAGGTGTTTAATCGACAATTTGCCAACATCGCACCCGCATTGTTGCAGGAGCCGGGGCTGTTGAGTCGTGACGATTATCTGGTAATCGCTGACTTCGATCGCCGTCATCCGATCCTCAGACCTCTGGCCAGTGATTGGTCCGCCCGTTTTCAGCGACACTGGTCACTGCTTCCTGATGACGCTGCCGATGTGCTGATGCAATTCGACAACGCCGAAGCGGCGCTGGTGGAGCGGGCGGTCGGAGACGGCAAGGTAATTCTATTCGCGTCCACCCTGGACCTTGAGTGGAATAATCTGGCGCTACAGGGTCTTTTTCTACCCTTCGTGCATGAAACTCTGCGTCACCTGGTGCAATCGGAAACCAAGCAGCGAGCCTACCAGGTGGGAGACAGTTTCTCAGTGGACCCCACCGGCGGAGCGGATTCTGTGACCGCGATCGATGCTGATGGCACTGCCTTAGTGTTTAATAATGACAGCTTCGTGATCACCGCCGCCAAGCCCGGCTTAATTACGGCGACAGTGGATGATCTGGAACTGAGCTACGCGGTAAATATCTTGCCGCAGGAATCCAATTTCACTCGCACCGCGGTGGCAAGCCTGTATGACGCGATCATCAACCCCGATACCAACCCAAATCAATCCCGAGAAGTACGAACGGCCCAGTTGATTGAAGAACTGGAACGACCGCAGCGACTCTGGTGGTGGATCTTGAGCCTGGTGATGTTGTTGCTGCTGGTCGAGGCGGTTATAGCGAATCGGACTTATCGCTAGAGAAAAATTTTAAGCTATTGAAAACAAAGAACAAAAAATCAATTTTAATAATACCTTCACTTTGACGGAAAATTAATTTGGGTTTCTATTGAACCCCTAGAATTATTGCGCGATAGTGCTGTATCAAGGGTGTCGCCGCATGAAGAAATTAGAAGAAGTATTACCAGCTTCAAGCTACCTCCTGAAGACTAAACTTGTGACTTTGGCAGCGTTCGTGTTGCCATTGATTTCCCTCGTCCTGCTTTCCAATAGTCTTAATGCCCAATCCAATAAATCAGAATTTGACGGCGCAAATCTGCTCATGGATGATACTGCGGGATCGGTGAAGGGCCTGCAAGCCGACTTTGGACCCTACGATTACCGTTTGCTGGAGCCCCTCGACGACCAGGGGGATCTACAGCAGAGAATGGGTGATCATGAGGGTGCTGTGCGAACCTTCAAGCAGGCACTACATCTCACTAGAATTAACAACGGGCTGCATCACGAATCCCAGATCGATGTGTTGGACAAGCTCATTGCCAGCGAGAGGGTTTTGAGAAATTGGCAGGATGTTGATAATCACTATGCCTATATGCAGCATCTCTATCAGCGGCTGTATGGCATTGATGACTCCAGGCTTGAAGCCGGACTGCAGAAGGTCGCATCCTGGCATGTTAGTGCATTTAATGTAGATCTGGATGGCAAACGCATCGAACACCTGCAGACTGCCAACAAACTCTTCCATCTTAGGCTCAAGGTAGCGAAGCTCACCTTGAGTGCGGATGATCCCAAGTTTGATTTTTTATATCGAAACATCGCCCTCTGTGAGCGGCAGTTATATCTCGCTTCCGGCCTCAATAAGGAAATGATGCACAGGCAGGAAAAAATACGCCGCGACCGCAATAGCAGTCGTAATCCCCAGCTTGCAGAGCTGGATGGATTCTAGGGCGCCACTGTATTATTCAGAGCTGCTAGTCCCATCGTGACCCATCGACGTTGAATACCTAATCTGAGGCCCCCGAGCTATTGTCTGACCGATCAGAAAACCGAGCGGGATGGGCAATTGCCCGTTATTGGACGAATAGACGAGAAAAATGAAAACGAGGCCGGAGGAGTATGGCGCTAAAGAGGAAACTTGAGGGCAACTCAATGTTTTAGAGAAGGGGGGGAACAAAGAAAAACCCCCAAGCTCCTGGCTTTAGCTCTTCGAGGTCACCGGGCGCATTCATAACGCCCCTGGCTCAAAGTAGGAAAATAATATCACAGCTGTTTTGCGGTGGTTGTAAGGGTTACAATTTGTCACAAAACTTATCTGTTTTTGCGCTCTTGGCTTTAAAAAATAATCCTAACACATGGTAGATGTCAAAAAACGAGCAAGCGTTCGCTCGTTGTTTAGCGCTGTTTCAGTTCCGCCAATAGCCTATCCATGACGCCGATATTTCTCTTAATGATGTTGGATTACAGGCCATTTCTGATTCCTCTCCATGGCTATGCGGGATCACCGCAGCCACCAGCTATTCCGGTAACAGAGCGTAGACAGGATGAAATAAAAAATCGTCAATTTACTTCGGTACGGTGGTCACATACGCAATAAGTGCCACGTATTCCTTTTTATGAAAACTGATTCAACTTTGGTTTGGAAAGTGACTGCGGTATCGCTCAAGCACGCGCCGTTTACGGCAACTGCGATACCACGGCTAGCAGAAGGGGCCCCTAACTGCTCAAGCTGGGTTGCGCGCGTGGAATTGACTGCGGAGTCCGTCTGATCATCGTCCGCAAGCGAGCGGGTAGAGCCAGCATCGCAGGGGTAACGATCAGGGTAAGAATAGTCGCGAAGGACAGCCCAAAGACGATGGTGGATGCGAGTCCCTGCCACTGGGAGGCGATGGGACCGCCAAACTCGATCTCGGCGCCAAACAAATCGAAAGAAATATTCATGGCCAGGGGTAGCAGGCCAAAGCCGGTTGTAAACGTGGTCAGGAACACCGGGCGCAGTCTCTGTACACCGGTATGGACAATGATTTCCTCCAGCGACCACTCCTTATGGCGTTTACGCAAATGATTAAAGGTGTCGATCAAGACGATATTATTATTCACGATAATTCCCGCCAGGGCGACAATGCCTATCCCCGTCAGCATCACGCTGAACGGTTGGCCGGTGATTAGCAAGCCTAATAACACGCCCGTCGTCGATAACAACACCGCAGAAAGAATCAACAGCGACTGATAGTAGCTGTTGAACTGGGTTACCAGCAGAATCGCCATCAGTGCCATGGACAGGGCGAACGCCTGCATCAGGAAGGCAGCCGACTGTTCCTGTTCTTCATTGGCTCCACGGAACTGGTAATAAACGCCATTAACCAGGGGCACATCGGCCATATACTGCGCTAATTCCTGTAGCTTGTTATCGGCGATGATGCCCGGCGCTGGGTTGGCCCGCACCAGTACCACGCGGGCGCCATTGACGCGTTGAATCGAACCAACCTTGGGCTTGGCTTCGCGAGTCACGAAGCTGCTTATGGGCACCGGTCCATTAACGGTACTGATGCGGATCGTATCCAGTTGATTAATACCCCGATACTCGATGGGGTAGCGCACGCGAATGTCCACTTCTTCTTCGCTATCGTTGGGACGGTAATCTCCCATGAAAACCCCATTGGTCATGAGCTGAATCGCCGTGCCGATTTCCGCCATGCTGGCCCCGAGCATCGCAGCCTGTGCCCGATCGACCTTGATTTCCCACTCGATGCCTGGAATTGGTGCGGTGTCGTCGATATCGATGAGACCAGTCATCTGGTTCCCCATGAAGTTACGAATGCGCGCTGCTTCTAAAAATAACAGATCCAGATCATCGCCAGACAGTTCCACTTGGATTTCCTTGCCTACCGGTGGGCCCTGCTCCAGGGAAACGATTTCGGCCCGAACCCCGGGGATTCCGGCAATGGCCTGCCGATACAGGTTCTCGATCTCGAATCCATCTTCGGCCCGATCTCGGCGATCGGACATCTCCACAAATATTGTGCCGATTAAATCCGGGGCGGACTGTCCACTCCCCGACATTTGTTGACCAGCACCGGACTGGGTCACGATGCCCGAGAAAAGACCGACTTCCCGGATTCGGTCCTCGGCGTCCAGCATCACATCTCGTAACTCTGCCGGTGAGAAATTGCCGCGTGCAAAAATCTGAATCTGGGTCTGCATCGGCTCTGTCTCCACAAAAAATTCGATGCCCGCGCCGAATCGACTGTAGGTGAAAACAATGGTAACCAGGGTGACGATACTCAGTGCCAGTACCGTAAGCGGAATCTTAACCGCAAATTCCAGCAGGCGCGCATACACACCCGTGATTCCGGTGGCTTTATCCGGGTCGCCTTCTTCGAGGTTGCGCAAATAGGTGTTGTCGGCATCACTGGATTTTCCGATCAAGGCACCAATGGTCGGTGCAAACAATAGCGCGTAAAACAGGGAGCCGATTAATACCGCGAACACGGTTATTGGTAAATAACTCATGAACTGGCCAGAGACACCTGGCCAGAACATGATAGGGAGGAATGCAGCCAGCGTGGTGGCGGTGGAAGCGAGGATAGGCCAGAACATCCGCTGCACAGATGCCTTGTAGGCTTCTTGGCTATCGAGCCCCTCCGCCATCTTGCGATCGGCGTATTCCACCATTACGATGGCGCCGTCGATCAACATACCCAAGCCTAACAGCAGACCAAAGATCACCATGAAGTTATAGGTAAAACCCAACAGGGTGATGACGATGAAGGCAAAGAAGAAAGAAAAAGGCACGGCCATGGTCACCAACAATCCGGAACGCACGCCAACCGAGGCGATGACAACGATCAGAACCAGTACCATTGCAGTTGCCATGTTTCCCTGCAGTCCCATATTTTGCTCCAGCACTATGGGGGCCGTATTGTTGACATAAGACAGTGAGATTGCCGGTGGCAGGCTGGGCCGTATTTCTTTAACCAGGGCATCGATTTCTTCCATCGCCTCGACCAGGTTTGCTCCCTTGCGCTTCATTACATTCAATGAAATCGATTGCGAACCATTGGTATAGGAAAAGCGGGTTGCGTCTTTAAAGGTTCGTCGTACATCGGCTATGTCCGATAACGTCAACACCCCCATGTCATTAGATGCGATGGGGAGAGTGAACAGGTCACTAGCGGTTTCTATCAGACCGGGTACCTTAATTGAGAAACTACCCTGGCCCGTGTCTACCTGGCCGGCGGCAATCAGGCGATTATTGCTGATTACGGCTTGTACGATCGCACTGTTGGGTATGCCGTAGGTTTCCAGCTTCGACGGATCGATTACGACCTCCAGCAGTTCCTGCCGATTGCCCACCATTAACGCCTCCAGCACCTGGGGCAAAATTTCAATTTCCCGCTGCAGGTCTTCTGCGATGCGCAGCAATACCCGTTCGGGCACTCCTTCACCGCCAATGGCGATCTGCACAATAGGCGTGTTAATTGCGGAGGCTTCTTGAATAATGGGTTCTTCAGTGGATTGTGGGAATCGCACCTTGGCGCGGTTAATGGCTTCCCGGACTTCACTCAGGGCATTCTGGCTATCGAAATCAATGTCGAATTCGATCATGAGTGTCGCTGCCCCCTCGCTGGAGAATGAGGAGACCTCGACAATGCCGTCGACCAGTTTCAATTCGAGTTCCGCTGGTTTGGCCAGCAGCCGTTCCGCATCTTCCGGTGAGATACCCTCATGGATAATAGTGCTGACGATAAGTGGTACCTGAACATCCGGATACAGTTCCACCGGAATCGCAAGGTATGAAACAAAGCCCACCAGCATGGTGGCCGCAAACACACTCAGGGTGGTGCGGGATCTTGAAACTGCTGCGTCAATATAATTTCGCATGGTTACGCTTGCTCTCGCTCCGGGTAGAAGATGGTCGTGACGTTATTCTGGCGCAGGGCTCTCGGCCCAGTCGAAGTTGCCTTCAACCACTTGCCCCGGAAACACAATTTCCTGGCCCAGTGTGACCAGGTTGACCGTACCACTTAATCCAGTGACCCAGATTCCGGGGTCCAACTGATTGCCGCTGTCACCGACAATTTCAATGTTGCGGTGCAAGATTCTGTTGCCAGCGCCGATCAGTTTGACACCGATGGCACCCTCGTCATCCAGAGTCAGGGCTGAGGAAGGAATTAGATGTGCGCTGATTTCCATGGCATCCACCATGAGTTCAACCGTGGTGCCAGCCCTGATGTCTGTATACTTTCCATCGACTTCCACTTCGATGCGGTAACTGCGGGAAACTGCATCGGCTGCCCGTGCCAGGTAAGTGACGATGCCAGCGATCATATTGCTGTCAAGCAGTTTTGCCGATACTCGGGCACCGACACTAACACTGCTGACGTCCTGTTCCGGCACCAGTCCAACCAATAACATGGGCTTGTCATCGAGCACGGAGGCACAGACATCGCCGATATTCAGGAGATCGCCGATTTCCACGTTACGAGTTTCGACAATGCCGTCGAAGGGCGCCAGCAGCCTGATGTTCTTGAGAGCCAGCTCTGCGCGGCTGACCGCGGCGCTCGAAGACGCGAGCGCTGCCTTCAATTGTGCGACCACGACTTCTGACTGCAAGCCTCTGCCTTGCAAGTCCAGGGCGGCGTCATATTCGAATGTTGCCTGTTCACGGCGACTGCGCGCCTGCAGTAGGTCAGAGTCTCGATTATCCACGGCTATTTCACAGAGTAGATCCCCCTGCTTGACCCTGGCACCGCGGGCGATGGGGTCGCTGACAATGCGCCCTGCTTGTTCCATACGTACCTGAACGTGGCGAAAGGCCTGGGTGCGACCCCGCACTCGAATCTGTTTCACGTAGATTTGAGGACGAATCGTGGCTGCCCGCACCGTCAATACATCGGGATTTTCCGAGATGGGTTGACCTTCCTCGATCGCGACAACGACCCTGACCGGTGCATTGTTTTCTTGCTTGAGCGTCTCAGCGCTGTGTGGAATGAACATCCACGCTGCGACTGCCAGCAGAATTACAGCCGCTACTACTTCTTGGTTTTTCACCGCAATCTCCATTTTTTAAACCTGCCGAAAGTGCCCTCAGGCACGCTGTACGCAGCAATTCCCCGTGCCGATGGCGCGCATGTGCTCACACCAATACCCGAGGGCTCGAATTATCCAGTATGTTTGAGTGTCTCATCCCTGTTGTTAGAAAAACCCGAACCTTCGAGTTTTATAGTGACTTATGTAGTTCTAGCTAATTACGGCCTACAAAAGTGTTACGCATTGTAACCTATTGTTTCGACTAAAGTCGTAGCTTTTGCTGGGAAACAGCCTCTTTGAGATGAAATTCCGACACTGGGGCGGTGCATCAGGCCGGCCTGATCTCACTACAGGATTCCGGATGAATTTATGCTAGGGTATCCCCGGCAGCCCAGCTTCGGCGGCATCCAATAATAGTTATGGGGATTAGAACAGCGTGAAGGATTTAACTGACAGGGTAGCAATTATCACCGGTTCCAGCAGCGGCGTTGGCGCTGCCACCGCCAGGCTATTGTCATCACTGGGCTGCAACGTGGTCATCAACTACAACTCAAACGCCGATGGTGCCCGCCAGGTAGCGGCGGACTGTGAAGAGATGGGGGTGCAAGCCCTGATTTTTGGTGCCAATGTCGCCGAGGATAAAGATTGTGGGGCCATGGTGGCTGCGGCAATGGAAAAATGGGGCCGCGTCGACATCCTGGTTAACAATGCCGGCACCACGAAATTTGTCGAACACAGCAATCTGGATGGGCTCAACGCCGAGGATTTCCAGCGCATCTATGGCGTCAATGTGATTGGTTGTTATCAGATGACGCGTGCCGTCAGCGCGCACATGAAAGCGGCCGAAGACGGTGGGACGGTGGTAAATGTGGCCTCGACCGCCGGGATTACCGGCATCGGAAGCTCCATCGCTTATGCCGCCTCCAAGGGCGCCATGATTACAATGACACTTGCGCTGGCGCGAGCACTGGGACCAAAAATCAGGGTGAACGCAGTTTGTCCGGGCTTTATCGAAGGCAAATGGCTGCGCCAGGGTTTGGGCGACGAAAAGTATGAGGCCCTGCTGCAAAACAATCGCAAGGCCGCCGTTCTAAAGCTAACCGCGACGCCAGCAACGGTCGCCGATGCCATCCTTGTTTTCATCTCCGGGCCGCAAGTGGTTACCGGGGAAACCCTGATCGTGGATGGGGGTCAACACCTGAATATGACGCCATTGACGCGACGTTGAGCGCAGCCAGGACTCGATAGGCTTGAATCGATTAAGCAGCAGGCATCCAGTCAGGCATTACCTGGCAGACTCCCGGAATTCTGGTCGCAAGCCTGGGTCGTGCGATGCAAGCTGAATCCTTATCGCCATTACACAGCGTATTCGCCAGGGCGCTGGAGCTACAGTGCAGCCTGCCGGAATTTCTGCGCCTGGGTTTATACCAGAAGGGTTTGTACCAGCAGGATCTCGGGGTGCACCTCACGGCCGAAGCTGTCGCTTGCGACAGCGGCGAGCCAGCGGAGCTTATCGAGCGCGCAGGACAGCGGTTTTCATCACTGCTCGCTGCGCAGGTACAACACCTCGTCAACACCGATTCGGCTGTGCTGCTCGTCGGCGGCAGCATGGACAAAGTTGCCGAAGAAATTTCTGTAGCTACACAGATTACGACTGCCAGTATCCTGGACTTAAAGGTCGAATTAAACTTTGATGTCATCGTTATCGAGGGTTCGATTATCTATCTCGATCAACTGGCCGTGCTCAGCAAGTCTCGTCAATTACTTAATCCGAATGGGAAGCTATTATTCTTCGGCGAATTTCTGGATGACGATTCGGCGTTAGCACCATCTGAGTTAGCAAATCTGAGTTCTCTGAGGCAGCTGTCCCGACGCCTGGGCATGGAACTGCTTGAGGAAGCAGATCTTACTGCCAGCGCAATAGAGTCTGCGCGTCAACTCAGTGCGCTGTTGAATGCACACCATCACAATCTCGATGAGCTACCCCAGCTTATTGATACGGACATCGATTCCTGTGTGCAGGAACTGCTGAACGCCGTGGCCGAATTTGAGAGTCGCAGGCGCTGCTTCCGGCTGTTTCAGTTCTCCATGATGGCTATGCCTGAGGGCGAATATGCCGAGGCTGAATACTCGGACATAGATTCATTCGACCCGCTCGAAATCGCGGATCTGTTTCAGAAAAGTTTCGGGGTCGATTTCGATGCCGAAATCTGGCGCTGGAAATACATCGAAGGCGATGGAAAATGTGTGGTGGCCAGGCCCACCAGGGATGGCGCTATCGTCGCCCACTATGGCGGCGCGCCACGGCATATTTGCTACTTCGGTACCGCCGCCTTGGCGATCCAGGTGTGCGATGTGATGGTATTGCCTGAAATCCGCGGGCAGTACGGCAAGAACAGCCTGTTCTTTAAAGTGGCGGCGACTTTTCTCGAGCGAGAGATAGGTAACACAGTCAGGCATCTGCTTGGGTTTGGATTTCCAAACCAGAAGGCGATGACAATTGCCATTCGCTTAGGGCTCTATGAAAAAACCGACGATTTTGTTGAAGTGTTGTATCCCCGCAGTGATGAGCCGATGAAGAATTCTGCCTATACGGTGACTACTCTCGATCTGGCAGATGAGAAACAGCGCTTGCAACTGGATAGCCTCTGGCGGGCGATGCGAGCCGACTTCGAGGACAACATCATCGGTGTCAGGAACTGTGACTACATCCGCTATCGGTACTTCGAACATCCATTTGCCAGGCGCAAACAGTATCGCTGTGTACTGATCCGGGACTCGATTTCCCACCAGCCCCTGGCTATTGCGATCCTCAAGAACAAGGATAGCTACACTCTGATAATGGACCTCATCTGTCCGCTGGACTCCGTGTCGCCGGCAATTTGCACGCTAAATCGGGAGCTTGGTGAGTCTTCCCAGACCCAGGGGCTGAAGATGTGGATCACCCGAGGCTGCCTGTCCAGGGTCATGTTAGACGGCGCGATTGTGAATGAATTGGGTATTGAGATACCCTGTAACAGCTGGAATCCCGGTCCTGGCGCAGCTTCACTGTATGGTCGCTGGTGGCTTACTGCCGGAGACATGGATTTCATGTAAGCCCGCTGCCTGTGCTTGAGATTTGTTATGCCGGCAGTGAGTCAGGATAATTCGGCTAAACTGTGTTGAGCACAGGCATCAAACATTAGAGTGAGATATGAGTACTGATAATATTTACGAGCAATCCTTGGATAAAAATCCAGCTAACTTCGCCCATTTAACGCCCCTGAGTTTTATCGAGAGAAGTGCCCGGGTCTGTCCCGACCGCATCGCCATCATTCACGGCGATGCAAAAATTAGCTGGGCGCAAACCTACAAGCGCTGTTGTTTGCTGGCGTCAGCCTTGCAAAAAATAGGCATCGGCAAGGGCGATACGGTGTCATTCATGGGCGCCAATACGCCGGAGACTTTCGAGGCGCATTTCGGCGTGCCGATGACGGGTGCCGTGCTCAATGCGCTGAATGTCAGGCTTGACGCCAAGGCGATTGCTTTTATTCTGGAGCACGCCGAGACCAGGGTTCTGTTCACGGATAGAGAGTACAGTGACACGGTTAAAAAAGTACTGGAATTAGTCGACAACAAGCCGTTGGTTATCGACATCGACGATCCTTATTTCGAAGGCGGCGAGCTGTTGGGCGACAAAAATTACGATGAGTTCATCAGTAGTGGCGACGATGACTATAGCTGCTTCCAGATCGAAGATGAGTGGCAGGCGATTTCTCTCAACTACACTTCGGGCACCACCGGCGATCCCAAAGGAGTGGTTTTTCATCATCGTGGAGCTTATCTAAACGCCATATCAAACGTGTTATGCTGGAACATGACGGCGCATCCTGTTTATCTGTGGACCCTGCCCATGTTCCATTGCAATGGCTGGTGTTTTCCATGGAGTCTCGCTGCCGTGACGGGAACAAGTGTGTGCCTGCGCCACGTGCGGGATCAGGCAATCTTCGACGCCATCAAGGCGCACAATGTTTCTCACTTCTGTGGTGCGCCGGTGGTGCTTAATACACTGCTGAATGCCGAAAATCAGATGAAGCAGGGTATCGAGCAGCAAGTTAATGTCATGACTGCAGGTGCGGCGCCACCGGCTGCAGTGCTCGCCGGAATGGAAAATATGGGCTTCAACGTGACCCATGTCTATGGCCTTACCGAGACCTATGGCCCCTGCGTAGTGTGTGTACCGAAGGACGAGTGGGCCGAACTCAGTGTCGATGATCGCGCCGAAATGGTGGCCAGGCAGGGTGTTCGTGCGCCTTTGCAGGACGAATTGATGGTAGCAGATCCGGAAACACTGGAGCCAGTTCCGCAGGACGGGAAAACCATGGGGGAAATATTCATGCGTGGTAATCTGGTGATGAAAGGCTATCTGAAGAACCCGAAGACGACCGAGGAGTCCTTCGCCGGCGGCTGGTTTCATTCCGGCGACTTGGCGGTGTGGCATGCAGACGGCTATACTCAGATCAAGGATCGATCGAAAGACATCATCATCTCCGGCGGTGAAAATATTTCCTCGCTAGAGCTGGAGTCTGTATTATTCAAACACCCCAAGATTCTCGAGGCGGCGGTGGTTGCCAGTGCCGACGAAAAATGGGGTGAAGTTCCCTGTGCCTTCGTCTGCCTTAAAGCGGGGCAGGAAATGACGGCTGCCGAAGTGATTAGCTATTGCCGCGAAGAATTGGCAGGATTCAAGATTCCCAAGAAAGTCTGCTTCGGTCCTATCGAGAAGACCTCGACCGGGAAAGTGCAGAAATTTCTGCTACGAGAAAAAGCTGAAAAAGTTAATCTCGTCGCTAAGGCCGGATAGATGCTATTCGGCCGGCAATCACCACGTATTTGTAATGAGGAGAATGTAGTGACTAAAAGCGATAATAAATATTCCATGAATTGGCTGTTTGCGGGATTGTGTGTGGTCCTGATGTCGGCACCGGTGATGGCTGCGGATGCGCCGGAAACCGTAACCGTGACCAGTGGCGCATTTGAGCACCACGGTACCGTACCGGAGCGCAACACGGCTTACGGAGATAACGCGTCTATAGACCTGAGTTGGTCAGATTTGCCGGCAGGAACGGTTCAGGTCGCCCTGATTTGTGACGATCCCATCGCACCCATGCCACAGCCTTTCGTACACTGGGTCGCCTACAATATACCGGTCGGGGCTTCCCTGCCCGAGGGTATGGCTCGAGATGCCGAAGTGTCTGGTGTGGCGGGCCTGGATGGCATGATCAATGGCCTCAATGGTATACGCCAGTCCGGCTATTTTGGTCCAAGGCCGCCAGTCGATGGGAAATTACACGCCTATCATTTCCGCGTCTATGCCCTGGATGCGGAGCTAGGCTTGGCGGCAGGGCTTAACAAGGCCCAGTTACTGGAAGCGATCGAGGGTCATGTCCTGGCCACGGGGATGCTGATGGGGCATTACGAGCGCAAGGACATCTAGCCTTTTGCCAGGGCTTAGTAGTGGCGAATGATCTCACCGACTTCCGCGGCGTCATCTATATGCAGGTCGACTTCGCGGTAGAGGTGAATATCGCCTCGCACCGCTGAGCTTGCGTCGATGGTAATGTCCAGGTGCCGGCGGTGGGAACTCCAAAGGCGGCTCCACCAGTTGCTGCGTCTATTTGCTACCAGTAAATCGCCGTTAACGATGCTGCCATCGCGGAGACTGATATCACCGTTCGATGTCGCTACGTTTTTTCCAACTGTGGTGTTTCGTAGTTGAATCTTGCCGTTTACCGTTCGCACTCGATTTGCTACAGCCGTACCCGCACTGGTGCGAATACCGCCGTTTACAGTTTCCAGAGATCCAGTCACGGTGACATTCTCACCGATCCGGATGCCACCATTGACGGTTTCTGCCTGCTCGATAGTGACGTTGTCATCCAGATCGATACCGCCATTGACGGTACTCAATTCCTGGGCATTGGCACCCTTGGCCATATCTATACCACCATTTACCGAAGAGATATCGCCAACCCACTCCCCGGCAGACACGTGGATACTGCGGTTTATCCTGGAGATGTCTCGCATCTCGGCTGCATCCGCGGAAGCCGAGTAGAGATAGCTGCCCAACACCATGGCTAACAGCGTCGCAGTACTTAATCGGATCTTGTAGTTAAAAGCTCGCATTATTTCATCCTCTATTATCTTTACTGCCTGTCTTTGTCTGGGAAAGATTCAGGCTAATTTGCTTTGTTATTGCTTTAAGCAATAATCTTGCCAATCTGTTTAAGTCAATAAAATCAATAATATACATTTATTTGTTTGACGGTGAATTAGTGGTTCTAACCATTTTTTGATTGCTAACCACGACTTCCTTTACAGTTTTTCGGCGGTAGGCTAAGGTGCCTTTTCCGTGTGGCCCAATAGCAATTCGTCTTCATGTTGATTTAGACGATCAATGCCGAGAGTAGCCTACTGAAGATTTTGATTTCCCTACGGCGCCAGATCGCGGCGAGTTCACAGGCTGCCAGGTAGATGCGGTGGGGGCATAACAAGTTTAATACGCAAATCGAGTTGCCAGAGGGTAACTTGTCAATCAGATCAGGAGAGCCAGATCAGATGAAAACCAGAATAGCCCGTTTTTCTATATTTTATAGCCTGCTTTACTTGTTGCTGATGCCGGTGCATGCGCTGGCGCAAGATAGGGTGGTCGAATCCGATACCCATCGATTCGTCGAGGTAGCCGATGGCGTCTGGTTCGCCACCGGCACCGGGTCTGTTTATACCATGAGTAACGCCTTGGTACTGGTGGGCGAATTTGACACCCTGGTAGTCGATTCCCATGTCACTCCTGCTGCCGCCAAAGCACTACTGGACTCGCTTAAGGTGATTACCGACAAACCGGTTCGCTATCTGGTAAACAGCCACTACCATTTCGATCATGCCCATGGCAATCAGGCATTTCCTGCCGGCATCGAAATCATCGGTCATGAATTTACCCGGACGAAACTCAATGGCGACATCGGTAATGTGTTGACTGAAAACACCTTCAAGAGTTTTTCCGATCCGGTACCGGCGGCCATAGCAAACCTGGAGAGGCAGGTGGCAGCGGAATCTGATGCGGAACGCAAAGCCACACTATCAGAACGCCTGCGGGTGCAACGTAATTACCTGGACGCGCTCAGCGAAGTTCAGCCAATGCCGCCCAATATTACCCTGGAAACCAAGATGACCCTGTTTCAGGTGGTCGCCGCCGGCAGTCGGGAAATTCAACTACTGCATCTGGGTCGGGCCCACACCGGCGGTGACGTGGTGATCTATTTACCACAGGAGAGTTTGGTCTTCACCGGGGACATGATGTTGCCGGGACTCGCCTATATGGGCGATGGTCACGTTGATGAGTGGCCGGCCGCCCTGGAAGCACTGAAAACCCTGGAATTCGATACCTGGTTGCCGGGTCATGGCCCGGTGATGCGGACGCGGGAGCCGATCGACAAATTTCAGGCCTACCTGCGCGATTTATGGGACAAGGCTTCTATGCTGCATCGGCGCGGTGTGAGTGCCGAGGAGGCTGCGCAGCAGCTCGATATGACCAGCCACTCGATGGTCAGAACAGTGGGAGTCGATCCGCGGGCGATACGCCGTATCTACGAGTTATTGAATAATTAATAAGAGCTTGCCTGAACATTCCTCCCAGGCGTCGGCGTAATACTAGGGCACCTGGCCAGGTGCCCTAGTGGATAGTGCGATATGGCGCTACCGGATAAGGCTTGTTGCTGTAGCTGTCGATGATGGCCTGCATCGCTGTCACCCCCACATCCTGTCTCACGCTGAGGTGAGAGTAGGAAGTGATCTGGGTCATCATGATGCCGATCATGTTTTCCACTGGATCGACCCAGAATATTGTGCCCCAGGCTCCGCCCCAGGTAAAAGTGCCGGGTGTTAGCGGGTCTCTGGCCTTGCCCGCATCGTTCACTATGCCGAAACCTAGGCCGAAGTTATAACCCGGTCCGCGGATATAGACATCGTTGTCACCGCTGTGATTGCTGATCATCAGGTTGATGGTTTTAGGGCTCAACAGCCTCGCCCCGTCTAGGGCGCCGCCATTCAACAGCATTTGACTGAAGCGCCAGTAATCGGCAGCGGTTGAGGAGAGTCCGGCAACACCACCGAAGTAGGTGGTCTCGCTATATTCGGGTGATCGTGCCAGTTCGATGGTCTGATTTTCTCCCGTGGGTTTGTAGACGGCGGCAACACGATGGACTTTGTCCCGCGGCACGATGTAGAAGGTGTCATGCATCTGTAAGGGATCGAGAATCCTGTCCTGCAGAAAATCTACTAAGGGTTCACCGGAGATACGTTCCACCAACAGGGCAACATAGTCGGTGGAGCTACCGTATTGCCAGTCATCCCCCGGATGAAAATTTAATGGCAGGGGTGCGCGCTCAAGCAGTGTCGTTTCGAGCGTTGCTGCCCGCGGCATTAACGCCAATTCCTCTTCGGTGAGCGCATCCGGGCTGGGATCCAGGCCCGAAGTATGGGACAAGACATGACGGAAGGTGATCGGGCGCTTGGCGGTCATGCGATATGAGTCGCCCTCATCGTTCACGATCACCTCCTTGCCTTCCAGCTCTGGAATCCAGTCGGTGATTGGGTCGGTCAGCAGGAAGCGGCCCTCCTCGTACAGCATCATCAGGGCCGTGGTCACAATCGGCTTGGTCATGGACATGATGACGAAAATAGCATCGTCAGTCATCGCCTCGCCGGTTTCTTTGTTTTTCCAGCCCTGGGATTCAAAATGAATGATTTTGCCATTGCGTGATATCAGTGCAACCGTACCGGCCAGCATGTCGTCATCGATATAGCGTTGCATGGCGGCAGACAAGCGCTGCAGGCGTTCGGAAGAGACGCCGACATTTTCGGGCTTGTCCAGGGGCAGGACTTCCGCCAGTGAGCTCTGGAAAAAGCCCAGCACCAGCAGGCAGGCAACGATGGTCCGAAATAGTTGGCCAAGATGATTCGCAGGAAAAGAGAGCACGGGGAACTCCTGATAATTCTTAGAGTGAAGCTGCCAGTATAAAGGACAGGAGCAAGATATGACCACCGCCGTATATTGCTTCATTCCCTGCCACTTTTCTGGCCGAGTCTGCTGGTAATCAGTGGGGGACATCGGCGCTGCGTGAGTAAGCAATCCGCCTGACCGGGCAAGTGACGGACGATTCCGCCAGCCCCATTTTCCTGCAATCGGGGCATAATGCCGGTGATCTGGTGGAAGCACATCAGTGGAAAATTCTGTGGCAGGCGCTGGGCAATGCAGCTAAGAAAAAGCCGGCACGGTGACACGGTCACGGGCCGGCTTTTTTGTGCCTGGTTTTCTACATATTGTAGCCAGTCTCATCGTGGTCTGTGATATCGAGGCCCACCTGTTCCTGATCTGCCGTTACTCGAATACCAGAAGTGACAAAGCCCACCAGTTTTAACAGCGCGAAGGTGACAATGGCCGTGTAAATCGCCACCGCGACGATACCCGTCAGTTGAACCATACTCTGTGTTGCCATGCTCATGCCCTCGGCATAGCCATTACCACTTAGAATGCCCAGCCGATCAGACACCAAAATCCCGGCGAGTAAGGTGCCTACCATACCGCCGACACCGTGGACCGGGAACACATCGAGAGAATCGTCAATGTTGATGACCTGCTTCAGATAATTGGTGGCAAAGTAACAGATAACACCACCGCTTAGTCCTATTAACAGGGCACCGGCCGGGCCTACAGAACCGGATGCGGGGGTGATGGAGGCGAGGCCGGCAACCATACCGGTAATCGCCCCCAAACCACTGGGTTTACCATGTTTGATCCATTCTATTAACATCCAGGTCAGGGCACCGGCTGCTGCCGACATGTGAGTCGCCAACAGGGCCATGCCGGCGGCGCCGTCAGCGGCGAGTGCGCTGCCGGCGTTAAACCCAAACCAGCCCACCCAGAGCATAGCGGCGCCGGTAAAGCTCATAGTCAAATTGTGGGGCATCATTGGTGTGCTCAAAAACCCTTGCCGTCGACCAATGACCAGAGCCGTGACCAGGGCAGCGACACCAGCCGTCACATGCACCACGGTGCCACCTGCGAAATCGATGAGGCCCATCTGTCCCAGCCAGCCACCGCCCCAAACCCAGTTCGCGACGGGAAAGTAAACCAGAAGAGTCCAAAGCAAGCTGAATAACAACATCGAGGAAAATTTAATGCGTTCGACAAATGCCCCAACCACCAGCGCGGGAGTGATGATGGCGAAGGTCATCTGGAAGGCGGAGAACACCGTTTCGGGAATATCTCCGGTCATGGAATCCACCACAATACCGTTGAAGAACATCTTGCTGAGCCCGCCCCAGTAGGCCGACTCGGAGGGACCGAAGGCGATGCTATAGCCGACTACCAGCCACAGCAATGAAATTACCACGGCGATGGTAAAGCATTGCATCAGGACCGAGAGAGCATTTTTTGTCCGCACCAGACCGGCGTAGAACAGGGAGAGGCCAGGCAGGGTCATAAACAGAACCAGCGCCGTAGAAGTCATGACCCATGCGGTATTGGCCCCGTTCAGGCCCCCATCCTGCGCCGCCGCCAAGCTTGGCATCAGCAGCAGGGTCGGGGCTATAAGCGTTTTTAGATTGAAGATTTTTATTAGCATTGCTGTTTACATCCTCTAGAGGGCATCGTCGCCTGTTTCACCGGTTCTAATTCGAATCGCCTGCTCAAGGTTGGTAATAAATATCTTTCCGTCTCCAATCAGGCCGGTGCTGGCGGCACTACAAATTGCATCCACTGCCTGATCCGTGAGGCTGTCCGGGACCGCAACATCGAGCCTGGCCTTGGGAAGAAAGTCGATTACGTATTCCGCTCCGCGGTAAAGTTCGGTGTGCCCCTTTTGTCTGCCGAAGCCTTTGACTTCAGAAAGAGTCATGCCGCTCACACCTATTTCCGATAATGCCTCACGCACGTCATCGGATTTAAAGGGCTTAATTATTGCGGTGATTAGTTTCATTGTTCCACTCCTGCATGTATATGAATCGCTCGCTGACAGTTCCTGAATCCTGCTTTTATTTTAGATGGCACAATTCATTAGGGAAGCAGGAAAAACTTTAACACGACGATCAATAAAGCACCAATTTGGTGTCTTGCACGGGGTTGGGGTCAGCACCGGGGTATGGGCCGGTACGGGAATCCAGATTTTTGGAAAAAACGGGGGTAGTTACTCATCGGGAGGGAGGTGATGAGCGACTACCCCTGGTGGAGAGGGTCTGTTTATTGTAGCAACACGTTGCAGAATTTATTTGCTACCGTCACCACCGAGTTTTTGGAAAACCATAACAATCCGAACCCGGCCAGGGAGATGCCGTGGGATTCCCGGTAGGGTTACATTAATCAGGCCACGTGAAAGCTGCCGATCAGTAGGGCACTACGGCGGCCAAAGGGGTCGGCGAAATAACCCGAAGGTGCCTCGAGTAACACTATGGTTGAGGAGTCTTTGATTAATTTTTAGAACAATTTTTTAGGAATAGGTGGATTCTGACTTGTTCCCTGTCGATATTCTTACCCCGCCAACTTTGCTGCTCCCTAGCCCCGTGTTTTTAAGTGTTCGTCATCTTTAATAAGGTACTCCAGCGATTCTCTTTTCTTGCTCCACGCGGCAGCCAGCAATGATCCACTGATGTTATGCCAGATGCTGAATAATGCCCCGGGCAGCGCCGCTGTAGCGGAAAAAAACTGCAAGGCCAGCGCGACTGCCAGGCCTGAGTTCTGCATGCCTACTTCGATCGCGATGGTCTGGCTCTGCTTCAGATCGAAGCCAAACATTCTGCTAATATAAAATCCAAAGCTGAGGCCGAGGCAGTTATGCAGAATAACTGCAACTAGTGTCATCAGTCCCACTTCGATCAGACTGGAAGCATTCAATGCAACCACGATGGCAATAATTGCCAGGATAATGATTATCGACAGGGTCGGAATCAGAGGCTCCAGTTTCGCGACCACCGAATGAAAGTAATGATTTACAAGCGAACCCAATATCACTGGCAGGAACACTATTTGGAATATGCTTAGCAACAATCCCATGGTATCCACACTTACGGTCTCGGCAAGATAAAAACTGCAGAGCAAGGGAGTTGCTATGACGCCGATTAGAGTAGAGCTCATGGTCATGCTGATTGAGAGCGCGACATCGCCCTTGGCAAGATAGCAAATCACATTGGATGCGGTGCCCCCGGCGCAGCTCCCGAGTAGTACCATGCCCACGGTTAATTGATTCGATAATTGCAACATGCTGGCGAGCACCAGGGCCAGCATTGGCATCAGCAGAAATTGTAAGAGCACTCCCACGAAAATCGGCTTGGGGTGGTTCCAGATCCGCTGGAAGTCATCTTGCGCCAGGGTGAGACCCATCATAAACATGACCAGGGCCAACAATGGAACGATTGCTGCCTGCAGACCGCTAAAGAGGGCGTTGAAAAAGAAAGCCGCAATCGAGAGTAATACCGCCCAGAGTGGGAATAGTTTATTAAATAGATTTAGCGCCAAATTATTTGCTTCACTGGAGTTGTTCCGAATGAATCGATCATATGATGCTATTTCATTTTTTTTCAAGTGAAAGAGTCTGTGTCCGAGGTATCTCGATATAAATAGGAAATTAGCTAATTCGCAATCGCTGCTGAATGGTTTGAAGATTGGTTAGGGCAGTGGAGACCGCGGTTCCCACTTAATTTTGTGTATTAGCTGACAATTCTTTTCCTGTATGTTGGTGTTACCGGTAGATCTGGATGGCAACGATGACGAGGCAGGGCGTTTAAGACAGAACGCCTAAGGTCGTTCAGCTTCAATTCAGGCATGTAGTCTAGAATTGAGGAAGCCTCGGGCTGTAACCTTTCCCGGCCTGGCTCGTCTTAAGCGGAGATCTGTCGGCGTTTAATCGAAAAGTAATGACGATCAAAGCAATTTAATAAACAAATCGTGGGGAATGTTCAATGATAAAGAAAGCTCTGTTAGTCGCCATGGGTATTGTCCTCAGCGGCTGCCTAGTCACCGTAGACTCGGATTCTCGTCCGCTGCAAACTGTGTGAAACGAGACGGACGTAACCAGGTTACAGATTGGCGAAAGTGATGTGGATTGGGTGGAAACTACGTTTGGACACCCAGTCACTAAACTGAGCTATGCCGATGGCACCGAAATCTGGAAATATCGGAATCGATCGGAAAAAGATATTGAGGTCGGCTTGTTTCTGGTGTTCTCGGTTGATTTGGAAGAAGAAAGAACCGAAACCCTGTCTATCGAGTTCATCGACGGTGTGGTAAGCAATTACTGGATCGAAGAAGCTCGATTCTAAAGTCATTGGGGCGATGGCCTGGCTGCACAGCAGTCGGGCTATTGTAGCTTTGTGAGCCAGCTTTCAAGATTATCCCAGTCCAGCTTGAAGATGTGCCTGGCGCCCGGCACGATGGCGGCATCGACGCGGGCCCCGGAAAGCTGCAGCACTTCAACCATCGCATCGATTCCGCGATTCCAACGAAAAATATCCTGTTCGCCGATGCGCAAGTAGATCGGCAAGCTGTTTAGCGACCCCAAGGAACTATCCAGGTCGATTCGCCCCGGCGTGGCCACTACGCCCAGATAAGCTGCGGGGTTTTGTGCCGCGATTGTCAGCGCGGCGCTACCACCACTGGAAATCCCCAGTAGCAGTGGCTTGCCCGCTTTCAGGGCGTGGGACGCATGTAGCAGTGTAATTAGTTCGGGGAACAGAGCGGAATTATCCGCCGAAAAACCATTGCCGTCGGGCGAGATCGGCACGGCAATGGCCCAACCACGATTGAGCAGTTCCTTGCCCAACCAGAACTGCGCCCTGGCCATGAACTCACCGGATGATCCTCCGGCTATCAGTAGCGCCAGCGGTGGTGCCTCTAGCAGTTCCTGGGGTTCAAAGAAGAGCACCTTCACTTCGGCCCCATCTGCCAACACCAGGAACTCCTCAGCCGCCCACAAACCAGTGGATGCCAGTAGAATGGCCCAGAAAATGCTCAGATTTTGTAGTATTTTCATGTCGGTTGCGGCGTTTGGATACGGTCTCGAATTGGCCCGCAGTATAGCATCGAAAGCCATGGCGATTTAGCGCGATGAGATCAAATAGCACTTTAAGCCGTTGATTTTCTGGAAAACGTGCCAGACAGGCTGCAGGCGATTAAACTACTGTAACCTTTTCCTCCCGATACCCGTCTTTATCTACAAATGTTGGCTCAGTACAGGCAGGCTACAGAACAGCACCGGCAACGGATTTACTCCTTTGCCTACTACAGCCTGCGCGCCAGGGAAGACGCGGAAGATGTAACCCAGGAAGTCTTCATAAAGTTGTGGCAGCACTGGCAAAAAATAGATCATGGCAAGTTAGCTGCCTGGCTGATGCGGGTCGCCCATAACGCGGTGATCGACCACGTACGCAAGCAGCGACCGGCGCAGGCAAATCTCGACCATTACGCCGATGTCGATGAGCAGGCCAGCAGTACGGACGAAGTCGGCAAGATTGACCAACAGTTTTTCAGGGAGCAACTGCAACTTGCAATCAAGTCCCTGGACAATCCGTTTCGCAGCATCATCGTGATGCGGGATGTGCAGGGACTCAGTTATGCAGATATTCAGGAGAGTTTGGGGATGAGTGAAAGCCAGGTGAAGGTGTACCTGCATAGAGGAAGACGAAAGCTGAGAGGTAATACGCGACTGCGCCAATTTTTTGATGAAAACTTTGGTCAGAAATCACAAGTAAATCAATCGAATTCCGGCAGCGACAAGCGCTCTGCCACTGACAAAGGTAACAAGCATGCCTAGTACCAGCGAATCCCAATGCTACTTTGTGCAGTTACAGATCGATAGTTATCTCGATGGTGACCTGGCTTTGACTCAGCAGCAGGAGTTCATGTCGCACATGAAGCAATGTGAAGCCTGTGCCAGGGAATTTCGTTTTGCCCAGACCATGCTCGACACGGTCATGGACTTCCAGCTGCTCGACTGCGATGAGCAGGTAATGGAGCCAATTTACCGCCTCGCAAATGGGGGTCACGAGTCCGGTCAAACTACACAGAGTGTTGCTGGATTCAGTTGGGATAATATTGTCCGGCCGTTTAATAGCGGACCGTTATTTCTTCGCTATAGCCTTCCCGTCGCAGCGATTGCGGTGCTGGCGATAGTGCTGAGCATTTCGGTGTTTACCCCCGCTGAGGATACGCCGGTGGTCGCACAGCAAGCGAGTGTTGCCCCGGCAGAGGAGCTCGCACAACTACCGCAATACAATCCTGCGGAAATCCGCCAGGCGGTGGAAGATTTAAATCTGGCCATCGAATATTTGAATCAAATAGGTAGACGCACCGATGCCCTGATTAGCGATAGATATTTGATCAGGCCATTACAGGACACGCTGAATGCCTCCTTCGAAAGAGCGGCAACCAGGAACCAGAAACGAACTTTAAACGATCCAATTTGAATTTGTGAGTAAGACTAAGTGCGAGGTAATTATATGAAGACCTTAAAGCAGTGGTTCATGCCATTAATATTTATCACTATCGTGCCAACCGTTTTGGCTACCGAGGAAGATATCCGTGATCATCCGGGATATGTGGATTTTACATCCCTGACGGCGATCGCGAACACGGAGCCGACGGTGGAAGTCAGTCTGAAGACCCCCTTATTGAATTTGATAACCAATCTCATGCGCAACTCGGATGAAGAAGCGGCGGAATTTATTTCCAAACTGCGTCGGGTCACTGTCAATGTATTCGAGACCGATGCTATCGATGTGGATGAGATAGCTGAATCCATGACTGTTATCGCTGCAGCGCTGGACGCCGATGGCTGGGAGCGTGTGATCCGTGTTCGCGATGGTGAGGATCATGTCGATGTTCACTTCAGACTGTCTGATAATGCTGAGATCATCTACGGCATCACCATCATGGTGGCCGAGCCCGGTGACACAGTTTTAGTCAATATCGCCGGTGAAATCAGTGCCAGTGACATCAGCGCGCTGGGACGCCGTTTCGATATCGATGAACTGGTCGATATCGACCTGAATCCGGACCGCGATGCAGACCTAGACGGGGACCAGGATTAACGTATAAATTCTGGTAACCGGGACAATAAAATGAAAAACCTGCTGGGTTTATTCGCATTAATCACCTTCACAAGTTGTATGTCCTTCTCTGATCGTCCCCTGCGACCAGTTCGAGATGCCATCACGGCGCAGTTGCCAGTGAACTGGTACTGATTCACGTGAATGGCGATCTGAGTGAGATGTTGGAGTATGCAATGGCACCAGCCAGGGGGCATACCGGCGTCCTCAAAGCCGGTTAGCTGCCAGGCCTTTCACCTCGGGAAGGCTGTAATCTCAAGTGATCACAGCCCAATGCTGGAATTCTGCAGCGTTAAGCGCTAGTTTGTGGTTCTGATACTCTAGGATCGGGAAAATACTGGATTCAACATCCCCCGACGCTCCAGCGCACAATACAGATTGACGCAGACAGGCCAAACATGGGTTTAGTATCCAACTCCCTCCTCGCGCATGAGAAGCTGGTAAAGCGTATTATTAAAGAACTGCAGGGTCTGCCTGGGGCGCTGTTACCGATTTTACACCGGCTGCAGGATGAACTTGGCTTCATTCCTCCAGCGCTGCTGGCAGTCATCGCTGCAGGTTTGAATCTATCCCGCGCCGAAGTGCATGGCGTGGCCAGTTTCTATCACTATTTTCGATCCAGTCCTCCCGGTCGAAATAGCATCCAGATTTGCCGGGCAGAATCCTGTCAGGCCATGGGTAGTCGGGCGCTGGAAGCCCACGCGCAACGAACGCTACAATGTAAATTCGATCAAACTTCGGCCGACGGCGAGTTCACTCTCTTGCCCGTATATTGCCTGGGCAACTGCGCCTGCTCTCCAGCTGTGCGGGTGGGAGATAAAGTTTATGGCCACGTAGATGCGGCAAAATTCGATGCTCTGGTCGCGGCACTGTCGACGTCCGAGGTGGAAGTAAAATGACCGCCGCCCCTAGCAAAATATACATTCCTCGAGATACCACGGCTTGTTCTCTGGGTGCCGATCGAGTCGCCGAAGTGATTCAACAACATATAAGGAAACACCAGTTAGCGCTGGAAATTGTACGCAATGGTTCTCGTGGCCTGTATTGGCTAGAGCCAATGCTTGAGTTTGAAACCGAGCAGGGTCGTGTTGCCTGTGGTCCAATTACGCCGGAGAAGGCAGACGAATTCATGGCGGCGGCGTGTTGGCGAAATATCGATAAGCATCCGCTGTATCTGGGCCTGACCGAAGAAATTGACTACCTGAAAAAACAACAGCGGCTGACATTTTCCCGGGTTGGCATAATCGCTCCCACCTCCCTGGAGGATTATTGCCGACACGGTGGTTTCGCAGGATTGCGGACTGCCCTGGCGATGAAACCGCAAGCCATTATCAGCTGCGTCACCGATTCGGGTTTGCGCGGACGCGGCGGAGCAGCATTTCCCACCGGCATCAAGTGGCAGACGGTGCTGGATACTACCTCGGCGCAAAAATATATCGTCTGTAATGCAGATGAAGGTGACTCCGGTACTTATTCTGACCGTATGATTATGGAGAGTGATCCGTTTTCATTGCTCGAAGGGATGATCATCTCCGCGTTGGCGGTGGGAGCAAACCAGGGCTACATCTATCTGCGTGAAGAATATCCCCTGGCCAAAGAAGTCCTCAACAACGCGATAGACGTGGCTTATGCAAATGGCTATCTGGGTAGTGCTATCGCCGGTTCGAAATTCAGCTTCGATCTGGAGCTGCGGCTGGGAGCTGGCGCCTATATTTGTGGCGAAGAGACGTCCATGCTGGAGAGTCTCGAAGGTAAACGTGGGGAGGTGAGGCCGAAGCCTCCATTGCCCGCAATAAGTGGTTTGTTCGGGCAGCCAACCGTGGTCAATAATGTGATTTCCCTGGCTACGGTGCCGATCATCCTGGCGCTGGGCGCAGAGCATTATGAACGCTACGGTGCCGGTCGTTGCCGCGGCACCTTGCCATTTCAATTAGCAGGCAATATTAAATATGCCGGGTTGGTAGAATTGGCCTTCGGTTACAGCCTGAGAAACTTGCTAGAAGACTTTGGCGGCGGCACTCGCAGTGGAAAACCGATACGCGCAGTACAGGTGGGCGGCCCGCTGGGTGCCTACTTGCCGGAGAGTCAGTGGGATACAGCGCTGGACTACGAGGCCTTTATCGAAATTGATGCGGTACTCGGTCACGGCGGTGTTGTTGTCTTCGACGACAGCGTGGACATGAGCGAACAGGCGCGATTCTCTATGGAGTTTTGCGCCATCGAGTCCTGCGGAAAATGTACGCCCTGTCGCATAGGTTCGGTGCGAGGAGTCGAGCTTATCGACAAAATTTGTGCCGGTGATGCGCCGACACAGAATTCGATATTACTTGAAGACCTGTGCTATACAATGGCTAACGCGTCGCTCTGTGCAATGGGGGGGATGACGCCGATTCCGGTGCGCAGCGCCCTGAAACATTTTGCGGAAGACTTCGAAGATGCCATCGGGCCGTCGCCGAAACCTTGAGCTGAGATCACTATGTTACGATTTTTCGATGCAGACAAAGATTATGGCACGCCGGTGGCTGAGGTCGCTGCGGCTAAAGTGACTACTGCTGAAGTTGCCGCCGGTATGGTCGGCCTGAGCATTGACGGTCGGCAGTTGCAGGTGCCGCCAGGGACATCGATTATGCGGGCCGCTGGCCAGTTGGATATCGATATCCCGAAACTGTGTGCCACCGATTCCTTACAGGCATTCGGCTCATGCCGGCTCTGCGTGGTAAAGATTGAAGGCTGCAAGGGTGTTTCTGCGGCCTGTACTACGCCAGTGGGGGAGGGTCTGGTGGTTCACACCCAAACCGAAAAAGTCACCAGGCTGCGCCGTAACCTGATGGAGCTGTACATCTCGGATCACCCCCTGGACTGTTCGACTTGCCCCGCCGACGGCGACTGTGAACTCCAGGATACGGCGGCGGCGTTGGGCGTCAGTGAAAGCCGATACGGATTCAAAGGTGAAAACCACTGCGCCGCCGAGGAGGATAGCTCTCATACCTATTTCACTTTCGATCCCAGTAAATGTATCGTCTGCTCGCGTTGCGTCCGTGCCTGTGAGGAAATACAGGGCACTTACGCTCTGACCGTAGAAGGGCGCGGGTTTGAATCGAGAGTTGTCGCCGGTCAAGCCGAAGATTTCAAGGATTCCGAATGTGTGTCATGTGGCGCTTGTGTACAGGTCTGCCCAACCACATCCTTGCTGGAAAAAAGCGTAATCGATCGGGGCCTGCCGCAACGCAGCGTGTTGACAACCTGTGCTTACTGTGGTGTCGGCTGTGCCTTCAAGGTAGAACTGAAGGGTGACGAAGTAGTGCGCATGGTTCCCTATAAGGATGGCGCTGCCAATCGAGGACACTCCTGTGTCAAGGGCCGCTTTGCTTATACTTACGCAAGCCACAAGGATCGTGTGACGACGCCAATGATTCGCTCGAGTATTGACGAGCCATGGCAACCCGTCTCCTGGGGTGAGGCAGTCACTTTTGCCGCCGGGCGCATTCGCGCTATCCAGAGTAAATATGGCAGAGAAAGTGTGGGCGGCATCACCTCTTCCCGATGTACGAACGAGGAAACCTATCTGGTGCAGAAGCTGGTGCGAGCAGCTTTCGGCAATAATAATGTCGATACCTGCGCCCGGGTCTGTCATTCGCCGACGGGATACGGATTAAAAACCACCCTGGGGGAATCGGCGGGAACCCAAACCTTCGATTCGGTGGATAAAGCCGACGTTATCATGGTGATCGGCGCCAATCCCACCGATGCCCATCCGGTGTTCGCTTCGCGCCTGAAGAAGCGCTTGCGTCAGGGGGCACGACTGATTGTTGCCGATCCCAGGCGCATCGATCTGGTTAAAAGTCCCCATGTTCTCGCCGATCATCATCTGGAATTGTTACCGGGAACCAACGTAGCTCTGATTAATGCCATCGCCCACGTGATCCTGACTGAAGGTCTCGAGGCCAAGGAATTTATCGCCGGGCGCTGTGAGCAGGATGCGTTCGAACGCTGGAAAAGCTTTATTTCTCAACCACGTAACTCACCGGATACGATGGCAGCAGTCACCGGTATTGCCGCCGAGAAACTGGTTGCCGCGGCGAGACTCTTCGCCAGTGCAGACAATGGAGCTATCTATTATGGCCTCGGCGTAACCGAACACAGCCAGGGATCCACCATGGTGATGGGAATTGCGAACCTGGCGATGCTAACCGGCAACATCGGTAGAGAAGGAGTCGGTGTGAACCCATTGCGAGGTCAGAATAATGTTCAGGGTGCCTGTGATATGGGTTCCTTTCCCCATGAGCTCCCTGGTTACCGACATGTCTCCGATGCATCCGTGCGGGGTTCGTTCGAGAAACACTGGGGGGTGAAAATCGATCATGAACCGGGCTTGAGAATTCCAAATATGTTTGACGCTGCCATCTCCGGTAGCTTCAAGGGCCTGTACTGCCAGGGTGAGGATATAGCCCAGTCAGATCCTGATATTCAGCATGTGGAAGCGGCCTTGCGCAGTTTGGAGTGTTTGATTGTGCAAGATATATTTCTCAATGAAACCGCGAAGTTTGCCCATGTATTTTTACCCGGCGCGTCATTCCTGGAAAAGGATGGCACCTTCACTAATGCGGAACGCCGGATTTCTCCGGTGCGCAAGGTGATGGAGCCCTTGAGTGGCAAGGCCGATTGGGAAGCCACGATGGTCCTGTCTAATGCTCTGGGCTATGAGATGCACTACAAGCATCCAGCGGAGATCATGGATGAGATCGCCAGCCTGACCCCGACATTCAGCGGCGTTAGCTATAAAAAACTGGCAGAGTTAGGCTCGATACAATGGCCATGCACCCAGGATGCGCCGGATGGCACACCGATCATGCATGTCAATGAGTTTGTGCGCGGCCAGGGTTTATTCGCCATCACCGAATATGTAGCCACCGATGAGAAGGTCAACAAACGCTTCCCCCTGCTGTTGACTACTGGGCGGATATTGTCCCAATACAATGTGGGCTCCCAAACCCGTCGCACAGAAAACCAGAACTGGCATAGTGAAGATGTACTGGAAATCCATCCCCATGATGCGGAGGATCGTGGCATCAATGATCGTGAGCTGGTGCGGGTCTGTAGCCGAGCAGGGGACACGGTGTTACGCGCGGATATCACCGATCGAGTGCAGGCGGGCGTGGTCTACACCACTTTCCACCATCCCCAGACCGGTACCAATGTAATTACCACCGATAATTCCGATTGGGCCACCAACTGTCCCGAATACAAGGTTACTGCTGTGCAAGTGAACAAGGTGACCGGAGTTTCTGGGTGGCAGGCGCGCCGGGAAGTATTTTCTGCGCGACAAATCGCATTCGTGGAGCAGGCAGATTCCTGATGGCGCTGGCGGAGGACAAAAAATCGGCGCAGTCCAGCAAGGCGGGCGAGGCCGAGACTGCCGGCGTGGTGACGAGATCCGTAGATGTCTGGCGTGGCTCTGCCGATGGCAATGCCAGTGTCAGTGTTGCCGATTGCGTCGCCAAGGAAACAGCAGTCGCACTGGTTTATAACGGTGTCTCCCATGCCGTGATGATGGCAACTCCTCTTGATCTCGAAGCCTTTGCCCTCGGATTTAGCCTCAGCGAAGGCATTGTTAACAGTGCCGAGGATATTTACGACTGTTGCATAGACGAGGTCGAACTGGGTATCGAAGTGGCGCTTACCATATCGAGCCAGTGTTTTACGAAATTGAAGGATAAGCGTCGTAATCTGTCGGGTCGCACTGGCTGTGGAATTTGCGGTGCAGAATCACTACAACAGGTGCGTCTGCCGATAGCGCCGGTAGTGGCCGAAAATTCCATATCCCATGTCGCCATCGATCGAGCGACCCGCGCGCTGGTGGATCATCAGCCCTTGCAGACCTTAACCGGGGCCTTGCATGCAGCCGCCTGGTGCGATGTGGACGGACAGTTAGTGCAGGTTTGTGAAGATGTGGGCCGTCACAATGCCTTGGATAAATTGATTGGCCTGCTCTGGCAGCAGCAATCCGGCGGACAAAAAGGATTGGCCGGACAAGTGGGTTGGCTATTGATATCCAGTCGTGCGAGCTATGAAATATTACAAAAATCGGCGATGGTAAATATTGCAATCGTGGTGGCTATATCCGCCCCAACTTCCCTGGCCATAGAGATCGCTGAACAGGCCGGTATCACGCTGATAGGATTTTCCCGCGAAAATCGTCACATCGTTTACACCAATGCTCACAGGCTGTTGTCCAGCGGGGACTCTGCGTAATGGCCGGCACGGAACTGCAGCATTTAATCAAGATGATGAACCAGATCTCAGACAATATGACGCTGACAGAAATCGATGAACTGGCAGCGGTGAAGGTGGCGGATCATATCAAGAGATTCTGGGCGCCGTCGATGAGGGAAATAATCATCAGCTATGCACGCAGTGACGGTGAAATGTTGCAGGGGGTTTCGATGGCAGCGATACGCCTGTTGCAGGAGCGCTCCTGATTTTTGCCGGTAAGTCGTGGACGTAGCGCTCAATCAGCTAGCTCGCTGAGCCTAATCGATCAGTCCTGCCACTTCCATGCGTTCGCTGCTGGCGACGTTTACGACGGTACCGTCAATAGTCACAAAAGAGCGATCCTGCAATTGGAACTTATAGACCTGGTAAATAACCGGTGCGCTCTGATTGTCACGGTGCAGGCTTATGGTCAATATGTGGTGATCATCCTGCCAGCGGAAATAATATAGGCTGGCGCCCAGGCCAACCATGAGTACCAGGAACATATATGCCGCCGCGCGCATGTCTGAGGAGAGACTGTCATCTTTGGGCAGGATGTTGCTGGCTTTGGAGGCCTTGTCGGCATCGACACCGCTGCGGGGTTTGGCAGCGGCTGCAGGCGATGACAGCTTGCGATGTCTGAGGACCAGGAACGCCGCGATAATAACCGTCAGGGTGAGAAGGAATTTACTCAGCATAGATAGATCTGTTCCTGGTTTCGAAGTTCAACTACGATGATAGCAGTGGGCTTGGCAGCTTAGCCAGAGAATTGAGACCCGGCCTTCACAGCGCAATAATCCCGGTCACAGCCGACTAAGGCGAGGTCAAGACAACGGGTCCAGAGTCGACATCACTGCCTGAACGGAAATAGTTCGAACCACATCCGGTCTGTTAGCCATAGCTAACTATTAAGTTCATGAGTGGGCAAGTCATTGCTGAACAATTTATCCAAAAAAAAACCAGTCAACACCGACCGGCCGCACGTGTCCCCGGGTATGCCACCGCTGGATAGTAATGGACGCGCCACATCATTTTTTGAATTTTGGCCGACGTGGCTGATGTATATCCCGGTGGTGGTGCAATGGCTGTTGCTTTCCGTATGGCATCGCAGCTTGAGTTTGCCACTGATCGCGAACCCGGCGATCCCGCTTTCCGGTATGGTGGGCGTGCCAAAATCGGCTGTGTTCGACGTGGCTGGTGCAGATGCCCGGCGTTGGATACTGCCATGGACTCTGCACCAGGTAACGGATGAGGCCATGGAAGTTCAATGTCAGTCTGTGATGGCGGCGTTGGGGGCGGCCGGCCTGGGCTTGCCAATCGTCGGCAAACCCGACATTGGTTGTCGCGGCGTCGGCGTCAAGTTATTACAATTCGAATCTGAGTTGGAGGCATACCTGGACAGTTTTCCGCTCGGCGGCTGGATTCAATTTCAGCGACTGAGTGAGTGGGATGCCGAGGCCGGTGTTTTCTATGTGCGAGAGCCCGATGCGCGCCGGGGCGAAGTAACGTCTTTAACGCTCAAATACACACCCTACGTGGTTGGAGATGGTCGTCGTACCCTGGGCGAGCTGGTGGCCGCCGAGTCACGAGCTGGTGAACTACTGCATTTGTACCGCGACCGCCATGTCGATAAATGGCAATCGGTCATTGCCGCAGGCGAACCCTATCGCCTGATATTTGCTGCCAGTCATAGCCGTGGTGCCGTTTTCAGAGACGCCAACCATCTAATTACTACGGACTTGTCAGAGGCTCTGGACAGGATATTCGATGATATTCCCGGCTTCCACTATGGGCGGCTCGATGTGAAATTCAAAGACCTGGATAGTCTGTTGGCCGGCAAAAATTTTGACATCATTGAAATAAATGGGGCCAGTTCCGAATCTATTAGTATATGGGACCGGAATGCTGGGTTCTGGGCTGCGATACTTACCCTGTTGCGTCAGTACAATACCCTGTTTAAACTGGGCCACGCGAACCGCAGGCGCGGGCATAAATCACCGGGCTTGCTGGCTCTGTGGAAAGCCTGGCGCTTTGAGAATCAACTAGTGAAACAGTATCCAGAAAATGACTAATCCCTGCAGGCTGCCGTTTAAACCCAGGTTTGTCTCTGCTGTCCTGGAGAAATTGTTGGGTCTGGATCGCCTTGGGGCGATCTATGACGCCAGGCCCCGGGGATTGAATCCCCATGAATTCAACCAGTACAGCCTCGATGCCCTGGGAGTGTCGGTGCAGCTGAACAATGGCGAAAACCTGGATACGATTCCTCGTACCGGACCCCTGCTGATTGTGGCCAACCACCCCCTCGGTGGTCTCGAAGGCGTGGCGATCGCCAGGGTGATTGCTGATATTCGGCCCGATTTGCAGGTGCTGACCAACGAGCTTTTGTGCCGGATTCCTGAACTTTCCGATCTGTTTATTGGTGTCGACGTACTTTCCAGCAATGCTGCGGCTGGCAATCTGGCCAGCATAAAACGGCTGCACAAACACCTGAAAAATGATGGTGCGGTGTTGATATTTCCTGCCGGCATGGTGTCTACCTATGTTTTTAGCCAGCGCCGGGTAGAGGACAGGCCCTGGAATCGACTGGTCGGTCAGTTATTGAAACGCTACCAGTGCACCTGCCTGCCGATCCACGTCGGCGGCGGCAACAGCGCGTATTTCTACGCCGCCGGTATGCTGCATCCGCGCCTGAGAACTGCCTTGCTGCCGCGCCAGTTAGCAAATAAAAAGAACTTTGTGCTGGAGCTGACGATTGGTCGCGCGGTGCCGGCACCGGAGTTGAGATTATTGCAGAGTCCCAAGGCAGTCACCGATTACCTGCGGGTAAGCACCGACGCCCTGGCGCCGATGCCAACGCTGCACCAGGCAAGATACGAGAAGGCTATCGATCAACTGGATCGGCCAGCGATTAGTAGCGAGCTGCTGCAGGCAATCGATGAGTTGGAACAATACCGCCTGATCGAAAATGAAGAGCTGGACGTTTATTGCGCACCATTTTCGAGTCTCGGTGCCATCATGGAGCAAATCGCCATCGCCAGAGAGGTTGCATTTCGCTCCGTAGGCGAAGGCACCGGCCTGTCCAATGACTCGGATCGATTCGATCCACATTACCTGCACCTGTTTCTGTGGGATAAGTTGAAGCAGCGAATTGCCGGTGCCTATCGCATCGGTCTGGTGGATGAAATCGTTGCAAAGCACGGAATCAAGGGACTCTACAGCAGGTCTTTGTATAAATACGATGACAGCTTTATCAGGCAACTCGGTGCCGCCATCGAAATGGGCAGATCCTTTATCCACCCCGACTATCAGCGTCGAGCCGTATCACTGAATTTACTGTGGCGGGGAATCGGCAAGATACTGGTGCAAAGGCCCAAGTATCACACCTTGTTTGGTTCCGTAAGCATCTCCCGTGAGTACAGCGACCTGGCCCGCGCCTTGATAGCCGATACCATGCTCGAAAATTTTAAAGCCGACGAATTTGAGCAGCTGGTGAAACCCATAACACCCCACGTGATACTGAACAGAGTCTGGAGTAAAGAATTTCTGGCTGAATTAACCAATATCAAGATGTTAGGGAAACTCATCGGGCGTTGCGATCCGGGTAAGGCAGTACCAGTATTGCTGCGTCACTATCTTGCATTGAATGGCAAGCTGGTGTGTTTCAACGTGCACTCTGGATTTAACAATTCCCTGGAAGGTTTAATTATCGTCGATGCCCGAAAAACCCAGGCAAGGACACTGATTCGGTTTCTGGGTGCCCAGGGCTATGAACGCTTCATGTCAATCCACTCTCTACAGGACTCAGCCTGACCCTGGTGCACTGGAACGCCGTTGCAGACTCGGAGAGCGGGCCCTATAATTGCCCCATGAGCAGATTTATTGCCGTATCCCAGCTTCTGCTGGCCGTGATCATCGCGGTGGCTGTCATCGCCACCAGCATCAATCTCATCTTAATCTCGATCCGTCCGGAAACTATTTCCGTTGTCAACACCATGATCGGCCAGGGTGTTCTGATCATCTGCATGATCGCAATCGCCAATATCCTGTTTCGAAAAGGCCTGCATACCCTGAAGGCAGAAGGGCAATCGGACAGTAAATCCCGTTAGACATTTCCGACTCCTCCTCAATCCATTGTGGTAGCCCGAAAGGCATTGAAACCGGTGGTTTCGGTCACGAAATGCGCCCTTAATTCGATTCCGGGAATAAGCTGCACAGATTCTGGAGAAAGGAGTATAATTCGGCGCTTTTCCGACTCCCAGTGCCAAATTGATGATAATTATTGAAGATACCAACCGTTTCTCCCAACTGCAGCAAAGTTGCGTCGCCACCATTGGCAAGTTCGATGGTGTGCATCTGGGTCATCAACTGATACTGGATCAGCTCAAGCATAGGGCAGTGCTACTGAACCTACCCTCACTGGTGATACTGATAGAGCCCCATCCGGAGGAATTTTTTGCCGGCCCTGGTGGAGATAGTCCGGCGCGGCTGACTTCGCTGCGCGAGAAATTAGCGCTGCTGGAAAGTTTTGGGATTGATTTCGTGTTTCAGCTCACCTTCGATAAGGCCTTGAGCGAATTGAGTGCGCAGGACTATATCCAAGACATCCTGGTGGAGGGCCTTGGCATAGCCTGTTTCATCGTCGGCAATGATTTTCGTTTTGGACACAAGCGCAAGGGAAATTTTTCCCTGTTGCAGGCGAAGGGCAGGGAGTTTGGCTTCGAGGTGCTGGAAACCGCGTCCTATGAACGCAATGGTCAGCGCATCAGTAGTACTTTTATTCGGGAACAGTTAGCAGAAGCTAATTTTGAGCTGGTGGAACAATTATTAGGCAGGCCCTACTCGATAGAGGGTGAAGTGGTGAGAGGGCAGCGCCTCGGTACCGATCTGGGCTTCCCTACCTGCAATATCAACCCCCAGAGGCGACGGATTCCACTGCACGGGGTCTTTGCCTGTGAAGTAAGGCTCGGCGACCGTTACCGACAGGCGGCGGTGAATATCGGCTACCGGCCAACGGTGACCGACGACGGCAACGCCTTGCTGGAAGCCCATATACTGGATTTTGATGAGGACCTCTATGGCAAGACTATCGCGGTAATATTCAGGCAAAAAATCAGAGAAGAATTGAAATTTGATGGTCTCGATGCGCTCAAGCAACAAATTGGCGCCGACGTGGCGCGGGTACGGGAAGTATTGAGCGCTCCAAGTATTTAACCGCAGTGTTGCAAAACAGTCGAAGCGGGTACGACCGACAAAGAGACTAACAGGGATTTTGAACGACAATAATGAGTGATTATAAAAGCAGCTTAAATCTGCCATATACCGAGTTCCCCATGAAGGCCAACCTGGCCCAGCGAGAGCCGGTCATGCTCGAAAAATGGCAGCGACTCAAGCTTTATCAACGCATCTGTGAGAAGAACCGCGGCAAGCCCAAATTCGTATTGCACGATGGGCCCCCATACGCCAATGGCGATCTGCACCTGGGCCATGCCATTAACAAGACTCTAAAAGATATCGTAGTGAAGTCCAGGGCACTGAGTGGATTCGACGCACCCTATATACCCGGCTGGGACTGCCATGGCTTGCCCATCGAACATAACGTAGAGAAGAAGAAGGGCAAGGCTGGTCAGAAAATCACCCATGCCGAATTCCGCCAAGCCTGTCGAGAATACGCCAGCACCCAGGTAGAAATCCAGAAACAGGGCTTCATCAGGCTAGGAGTTTTTGCCGACTGGGATAATCCCTACCTGACTATGGATTTTGACACGGAAGCCAATATTGTCCGTGCCCTTGGAAAAATCGTGGAAAACGGCCACCTGGTGAAGGGCTATAAGCCGGTTTACTGGAGTGTGGTTGGTGCTTCGGCGCTGGCGGAGGCGGAGGTCGAATACCAGGATAAAACCTCCTTCGCCATCGACGTGCGATTCAAGTTGCGAGATACCGATGCCTTGATGACTGCCATCGGTGCAGAGGCCGCCACCAGCGATGGGTTGCCAATCTCCGTGCTTATCTGGACTACCACACCCTGGACCTTGCCTTCGAATCAGGCGGTGTGCCTGCACGGGGATCTGGAATATGCTCTGGTCCGTTGTGAACTCGGTGCCGGGCCTGAATTGGTGTTGCTGGCCGCTGCCATGGTTGCCGAGGTGATGGCTCGTTATGGCTGCGAGGAATTTGAAATTATTGCTCAGGCAAAGGGATCGGCCATGGAAAATCTCTTGCTTCAACATCCCTTTATCGACCGGGAAATACCGATCATCCTCGGTGAGCACGTCACCATCGAGGCCGGCACTGGTGCCGTGCATACAGCACCGGATCATGGCGTCGACGATTTCAACGTCGGCCAGCTTTATGGCCTGGGAACCCTCAACCTGATAGATGAAAATGGTGTCTTCACCGCCGCCGCCGGGAAGTTTGCCGGTGCCCATGTATATAAAGTGGATGAGCAGGTGATTGCCGTATTGCAGGCAGAGGGCGCGCTGGTAGCGGAGGACACCATCACCCATAGCTATGCCCATTGCTGGCGCACGAAGACGCCCCTGATCTATCGAGCGACGCCGCAGTGGTTTATCAGTATGACTGAAAAAGATTTGCTGGGTTCCGCCGTCGAGGCGGTAGCAGGTGCGCAGTGGATTCCGGATTGGGGCAGGGCACGAATCGAGCTCATGCTGAAAGGCAGCCCCGACTGGTGTATTTCCCGCCAGCGTACCTGGGGTGTGCCGATTACCCTGTTTGTTAATAAGAAAACCCAGGCCCTGCATCCGAATACGGCGGAGCTGGTTGAACAAGTAGCCAGGCGTATCGAACTCTCTGGCATCGAAGCCTGGTTCGAGTTGAAGCCGGAAGAATTGCTGGGTGAAGACGCGGCTGACTACGAAAAGGTTACCGACACGCTGGATGTCTGGTTTGATTCCGGGGTCACCCATTATTCGGTATTGCAAAAACGGGAAGAGCTTCAATACCCGGCCGATCTATATCTGGAGGGCTCCGATCAACATCGTGGCTGGTTCCAGTCTTCCCTGAAGACCGCAATCGCCATGAACGGTAGCGCACCATACAAACAGGTGCTGACCCATGGCTTCTTCGTCGATGCGGAAGGCAAGAAGATGTCCAAGTCGGTGGGCAACACCGTGGCACCGGAGAAGATCTATCAGCAGTATGGCGCCGATATTCTCAGGCTCTGGGTGGCGGCGACCGACTATCGTGGCGAAATGACCGTCTCCGATGAAATCTTCAAACGTGTCGCGGATGCCTACCGTCGGATTCGAAACACCGCCAGATTTATGTTGGCGAACCTGAATGAGTTTGAACCGGCAAATGATTTGGTCGCTCCCGGGCAGATGCTGGCGCTGGACTACTGGATCGTACGCCAGTGCCAATTGCTGCAAAAAGAGATAATTGAGCATTATCATAACTATAGGTTTTTGAATATTTACCAGTCGATACACAATTTTTGCGTGACCGAACTGGGGGGCTTCTATCTCGATATCATCAAGGACCGGCAATACACAACCCAGACTGCCGGTATCCCGCGACGATCTACGCAGAGCGCCATGTATCACATATTAGAAATGCTGAGCCGACTAATTGCGCCGATCCTCTGCTACACGGCGGACGAAATCTGGGAAAATATTCCCGGCGCCAGCGTGGAGTCGGTTTTTCTTAGCGATTTCGATGCCGCCGAAAAGGATTATGAAGAATCGGCTGATTTTTCCGATGATTTTTGGCGTCAGTTGATGGCCATAAAAACAGCCGTGAACAAGGAGCTGGAAACCAGGCGTGCAGAGAAGACGTTGGGTTCGGGCCTCAGCGCAGAAATAGACTTGTACTGTAGTGATGAATTGGGCCAGCAATTGCATCGACTCGGCGATGAGCTGCGATTCGCAATGATCGCAAGTCGAGCCACGGTTAGTCCGCTATCCGAAGCCGGTGCCGATGCGGTAGACACGGAAGTGGACGGGCTCAAACTTCGCGTGTCGGCATCGCCACAGCCGAAGTGTGGGCGCTGTTGGCACCACCGTGAAGATGTTGGCAGCGATGCTTCTCACCCACAGCTGTGTCGACGCTGTGTCGACAATATTGAGGGTGCGGGTGAAAAACGCAGTTTCGCCTGATAAACGAGGTGGCGGATAACAACGACGACATTCAGATCGAACCAGGCTCCCTGGTCAGTCTACACTTTTCCCTGGCGCTCACCGATGGCCACGTAATCGATTCCAATTTCGCAGCCCCAGCAGCAAAATTTCGCCTCGGTGATGGTAATATGCTGCCGGGTTTCGAAGCGGTTCTGATCGGCTTGAAACCAGGTCAGGAACTGGAAACTATATTAGAGCCGGAACAGGCATTCGGGGTGGTAAATCCCAGGAATCAACACCGATTCCCCGTTGCCAAATTCAAAAACTTACTGGAAGATGAGCTGATATCAACAGAAGTTGGCGCCGTGGTGTCCTTTAAAGACGCGGCAGGATTTAGTCTTCCCGGTGTCATAGCCGAAATCTCGGATCAGACCATCGCCGTGGATTTTAATCATCCACTGGCGGGAAAGCGGATCGTCTTCAAGGCAAATATTGTGGCAGTATTACCAGCGGACGTCGCTGGTGTCGAAGTAAAACCCTGAGGCGCCCTGGATTTCTTATTGTAGATAGTATACCGAAGGCCAAGGTAAACCCATGAACATTCCGCCACTACCGAAATCTGCTGCCTTTATTCATCTTGCCAATCCCCGGGGATTTTGTGCTGGAGTGGATCGCGCGATCGATATTGTTAGCCGGGCGCTGGATATCTTCGGTGCCCCGGTCTATGTAAGACACGAAGTCGTACATAACAAGTTCGTGGTGGACAGCCTGCGCGATCGCGGTGCCATATTCGTGGAGGAACTGGACGAGATTCCGGATACGGATTCCCGTAACCGGCCCTCGATCGTCATCTTCAGCGCCCACGGTGTTTCCCAGCAAATCAGGGAAAAGGCCAAGTTAAAGGGATTCAAGGTGTTCGATGCCACCTGTCCCCTGGTTACCAAGGTCCACCTGGAGGTGACGAATTTCAGCCAGTCCGGCAGGGAATGTGTCTTAATCGGTCATGCTCATCACCCCGAAGTGGAAGGCACCATGGGTCAGTATGACAATAGCTCGGGTGGCAAGATTTACCTGGTGGAGTCGGTGGATGATGTCCAGACTTTGCAGGTGCAAAACCCGGAGCGGCTTTCCTATGTCACTCAGACCACCCTGTCGATGGATGACACCTCGAAGGTAATCGATGCATTGCAGGAAAAATTTCCATTAATCCAGGGACCGCGCAAGAAAGATATTTGTTATGCGACACAGAATCGACAGGACGCAGTCAAGCAACTGGCGCTGGAATGTGAGTTACTTTTGGTGGTTGGTTCGCTGAATAGCTCGAATTCCAATCGCTTGAAGGAATTGGCGGAGCGACTGGGTTGTGAAGCATATCTGATCGATAGTGCCGAAGATATTGAGCCGGGCTGGTTTCTGGATAAATCCAGGTTTGGTATCACGGCGGGCGCATCGGCGCCGGAAGTACTGGTGCAGGAAGTGGTGGCGAGACTGAAGGAGATTTGTCAGCAAGAGCCGGTCGAGCTAAAAGGAGCTGAAGAAAACATCGTCTTCAGCACCCCGAAGGAGCTTCGTGCCTGACACCAGCGGGTTAATTTGTTCCGCATCCCAAGGCCCGAGGCCCACATCACAACTGATCCAGTTGCCCGAATTTTTCCTGCAGTGCAGTCAGTGCCGTGGACATTTCAGTTTGTTTGCTACGCTCCTTATCGACCACCGCAGCGGGTGCGTTGTCGACGAATTTTTGCTTGCCAAGTTTCCCTTCTACGGTCTTCAGGCCCGCTTCGAGCTTGGAAATTTCCTTATGCAGTCGCGCGCGTTCGGCCTCAACATCGATAAGTCCCGCCATCGGCACCAGGATTTCCATGCCGCCGTGGAGTTGGGTGGCGGCAGTGGGGGCTAGCTGATCCGCCGCCAGCCATTCGATATTTTTGAGTTTGGCAAGTTTTTGTAGATAAGGTTTATAACTGTTTAATCTTGATCTGTCCCGATCCTCGGCGCCGCGCAGAAACACATCGATCGACTTCGCCGGAGAAATATCCATCTCGCCGCGGATGTTTCGAATCGCTGTGATTATGCCTTTAATCCATTCGACACTGGCTTCGGCTTCGGTGTCTATCCGGGCTTCATCGAAAACTGGATAGGCTTGCAGCATCACACTATCGCCAGTTATCTGTAGCAGGGGCGACACCCGCTGCCAGATTTCCTCAGTGATAAAAGGCATGAATGGATGCAGCAGGCGTAAACTCTTCTCCAGAGTCGTCAGTAGCGCCCAGCGGGTCGCTTCGGCATAGGCAGGATCTGCGTCCTCATCCCAGAGAATGGGTTTAGACAATTCGAGGTACCAGTCGCAGTACTCGTTCCAGATAAATTCATGCAGTGCCTGGGAGGCCAGGTCAAAACGATAATTGGCCATTGCCTGTTCTACTTCCTGCGCGGTATTCTCGAAGCGACTGAGGATCCAACGATCGGCTACGGACAGATGCGTTGCGGCTGCGTTCGCGTCGGCCACGGTTTTATCTTCGGTGTTCATGAGGACATAGCGAGCCCCGTTCCATATTTTGTTGCAGAAGTTGCGAAAGCCTTCGATCCTGCCCAGGTCAAACTTGATATCCCGGCCGGTTGATGCCAGGGAGTAGAAGGTAAATCGAAGCGCATCGGTACCATAGCCGGTGATGCCGTCTGGGAATGATTCCCGGGTGTGCTTCTCGATCTGTTGTTGCAACTGCGGCTGCATCAGATCGGCGGTGCGCTTCTCAATCAATTGCTTCAGGCCGATACCATCGATCAAATCGATGGGATCGAGTACATTGCCCTTGGATTTGGACATTTTCTGTCCATGCTCATCCCGCACCAGGCCGGTGATGTAAACTTTCTTGAACGGGATCTCACCGGTGAATTTAAGCGTCATCATGATCATGCGGGCGACCCAGAAGAAAATGATGTCGAAGCCGGTAACCAGTACATCGGTCGGGTGAAAGCGGTCGAAAAATTCCCGCTCATCGGGCCAACCCAGGGTGGAGAAGGTCCACAGCGCTGAAGAAAACCAGGTGTCCAGAACGTCCTCATCCTGGTGCAGCGGAATCCCGGCGCCGAGTTTATGGCTGGCGCGCACTTCTTCTTCGCTGTGGCCAACATAGACCTTGCCATCTTCGTCATACCAGGCCGGAATGCGGTGTCCCCACCACAGCTGGCGAGAGATGCACCAGTCCTGGATATTCCGCATCCAGGCGAAGTAAGTGTTCTCCCAGTTCTTCGGCACGAATTCGATAGCGCCGTCTTCCACCGCCTTGATCGCGGGGTCGGCCAGCGTCTGCACTGCCACGTACCACTGATGGGTGAGATAGGGCTCGACGATAACACCGCTGCGATCACCCCGCGGCACCTTCAGTTTGTGCGGCTCAATTTTATCAAGCAGGCCGAGGGCCTTGAGATCGGAGATCACTTTTTCCCGGGCGTCGAATCTATCCATGCCCTGGTACACCGCCGGCGCGTTCTCGTTAATACAGGCATCTGCAGTAAAGATGTTGATCACTTCCAACTGGTTGCGCTGGCCCAGTTCGTAGTCATTGAAGTCGTGGGCCGGAGTGATTTTGACGCAGCCGGTACCGAATTCGGGGTCCACATAGTCGTCGGCGATGATAGGTATTTTCCGATCGCAAAGGGGTAAGTCCACGAACTTGCCGACAAGGTGGCTAAAGCGCTCGTCTTCCGGGTGCACCGCGACCGCAGTATCGCCCAGCATCGTTTCCGGTCGGGTCGTGGCGATGGTGATCTGCTCATTGCTCTCTGTGACCGGATAGCGGAAGTACCACAGGGAACCGTTTTCTTCCTCAGAGATAACTTCCAGATCGGATATAGCCGTGTGTAATTGCGGGTCCCAATTGACGAGACGATTGCCGCGATAAATTAACCCCTCTGCATACAGATCGATGAAGGCTTTCTCCACCACCGAAGACAGCTGCGGGTCCATGGTGAAACGTTCCCTGGTCCAGTCCAGGGATGATCCCATGCGTCGCAGTTGCTGGGTGATGATGCCACCCGACTCCTGTTTCCATTCCCAGGCCTTGGCCACGAAAGCGTCACGGCCCAGCTGCTGGCGACTGCTGCCGGCGGCGGCGAGGCGCCGCTCTACCACCATCTGGGTAGCGATACCGGCGTGATCTGTGCCTACCTGCCACAGAGTCTGGCGGCCTAGCATACGCTGGTAACGGGTAAGCGCATCCATGATCGCGTGTTGAAAACCGTGGCCCATGTGCAGGCTGCCGGTAACATTCGGAGGTGGGATGACGATGCAGTAGGGCTCACCGTCGCCCTGGGGCGCAAAATAGCCCCGTTTTTCCCAGGTCTGGTACCAGTGATCTTCGAGCTGCTGTGGTTGGTAAGTCTTTTNCATGGCTTCGGTTTGCANATCTGGTTTCAGTCGTGTCGATTAATCACGCTGTAGTTTAAGGTAACGGTCCAAGGCAATAGTTCGAGCAAAAGGCCTCGTAAATAGTTATCGTCAAAAAATGTAAGCGCTGCTGTGAAAGGGCGCGATTATACATGATGGCGGTTAAAGCACCGAAGTGTTGTTATATTTTATGGGTCTCAGGCGAATGACCCTGGTCTTTATAGAAGCGGTAACGCACTCTGCCTTGTTCCAGACTGTCCTGATCGGCACTGACTATTTCGTTAACACGAGCGAAATCCAGGTGGCTGGTGTGGGTGCGGGCACTGAGATTGATCAGCACATCGTGGTGACTGCCAGCAGGCAACTTCGGGCTGATCAGGATTGATTCATTGCCGGTTCTCTCATCGAGCAGGCAATGCGGTACAAAGCTGGTGGCCTGGTATTGCCAGAGCATGTCATCCACCCATTTTGCCTGCGCTGCCGATTGGGTCTGAATGAACACCCGATGACCCAGCTTCCAGGCCTTGTCTGTTAGCCGGCAGGCAAACAGGATGCGGGCATCCAAACCTTCTTCACCGAGCGTGTAAAAACTAACCTGGGTCATTGCTGCGGGATTCAGGCTTTCTGCCCAAGCAGATATTCCATCAACAGGCCCACAGGTCTGCCGGTTGCGCCTTTCAAGGCCCCGCTCCGCCAGGCACTGCCGGCAATATCCAGATGCGCCCACCGATACTTCTCGGTAAATCGGGAGAGGAAGCAGGCGGCGGTGATAGTGCCGGCGCGAGGTCCGCCAATATTCGCGATGTCAGCGAAATTGCTGTCGAGCATAGATTGATATTCTTCCCAAAGGGGCAGCTGCCAAGCCGGATCGAGGCTTTGCTCTCCGCATTGGCGCAAGGACTTCGCCAGTTTGTCGTTATTGCTTAGCAGCGCCGTGGCGTGGGAGCCAAAGGTTGCTACAGCGGCGCCGGTCAGCGTCGCGATGTCGATGACGCTGCAGGGTTTGAAGCGGGCAGCGTAGGTGAGGGCGTCGCACAATACCAGTCGTCCTTCGGCATCGGTGTTAAGCACCTCGATGGTCTTGCCCGCCATGCTAGTGACGATGTCTCCCGGCTTGGTGGCCTTGCTGCCTGGCATATTCTCGACGGCGCCGATGATGCCGACGACGTTGATCGGCAGTTTCAGCTCGGCGCAGCAGCTCATGACAGCGATGACACTGGCGGCGCCACACATATCGAATTTCATCTCATCCATAGTCGCGCCAGGTTTGAGACTGATGCCGCCGGTATCGAAGGTGACGCCTTTGCCCACGAGGACATGGGGCTTGCTATCGGCCCTGGCGCCCTTGTGCTGTATCACGATCAATTTGGCTTCCTCGGCGGAGCCGGCAGATACAGAGAGCAGAGAGCCCATGCCCAGCCGCGCCATTTGTTTCTCGCTCAACACCTTGACAGTCAGGGATCGGTTTCGATTACCGAGATCTTTGGCTTTGCTGGCCAGATAGGTCGGGGTGCAGATATTGCCGGGCAAGTTGCCTAACTGCCGCGCACGATTGATGGCCTTGCCGATGGCCTGGCCCTGCTTCAGACCCAATTCCAGTTGCTTGCGTCGACTGCCGGCGCTGGCGGAAAGACTAATCGCCTTGATAGTCGGGGTCTTGCTCTTCTTGCTCTTGGTGGTGTCATAACTATAGCTGGTGCGCTCCGCTTGCTGGGCCAGGCGTGCAGCCATCCACGCGGGCTCGCGATCGTTTAATTCGAGACTTGCCAGGGCAAAATGGACGCTGCTGGCATTCAGAGTGAAGACTTTATTCAAGCTGGAAGCCAGTAGCTTCGCCGCATTTTTTGCGTTCATTTTGCGACGATCGCCACCACCAACGAGCAGCAGTCGTTTCGCCGCCGACCCGATGGGGTCATGAATCAGCTGAGTTTCACCGAGCTTGCCGGTGAAATCACCGCTGCGCAGCAACTTACTCAAGGCCTTCTTAGCCGCCCTGTCTATCAAGCCGGCTTCATCGCTGAGAGTGCCTTTACTCCAGATGACAGCCACCAGACAATCTGACTTAATTTTTTCCTCTGATCCTGCTTTGATTGAAAACTTCATGAATGTTTCTTAACTCCGTAGATGCTGTTAGTGCCGCAATAATCTGGGCCGGCGTTGCTTCAAACTCATCGACAATCTTAGGAAAGCTCTGATCAATTCAATCACCACTCTGGCCTACTGCCGATTCCGCAATCAAGGCGCACTTTCGCAGGCATGTGTCGACCTGTCAAGGAAGTGCAACGATGGCAGTGGGATCGGCTGCATGCCCCTTCGGGCAGGGCCTGGCGCGCACCGTTGCGATGTTGGCGCACTCGCCAGGGACTATGACCTCGCCTACATGGATGTAGGCGAGGGACGTGAGCAGGGAGCGGAAGCTTTTCCTGCCCACGCCGCTTTGCAGTAGTACGCGCCAGACTCCTGCAGAGCGTCTATTGAATTGATCAAAGCTTCCCACAAGTTATTCAATTGCTTAGGCAACCGGGCAGTAGAAGTAAATGGCATTGGACCACGCCAGGGAAGCGGACTGTTGGCCGTACCAAATAGCTGTCGCTCATCTTCAAATGTAGTCGCATTAATCAAGAACACCAAACTTGCCTTGTTATTGAACCAAGCGCATTATGCGCTGTCACAAGGTATTGATTGACAGTAGTAATTATCATACGGAGTTGCCATGCCTCGCATTAAAGTCTCAGTTCCAGACCATTTTTTATTCAGCATGGATCGCAGTGTTGGCATCAGCGACGTCAATTATGCGAAACACCTCGACAGCGTAGCCATGGTGAAAATTCTGCATGAGGCTCGACTTCAGTTCCTCGCCAGTCTCGGTTTCACAGAAGGAAATATCTTCGGTCTTGGCATGGTGGTAACCGATCTCGCGGTGGACTACCGCTCGGAATCATTTGCCAACGACTTGTTAATCATCGACGTGGGTGTGAGCGGCTTTAATCGCTACGGTTTCGATATTGGCCTAAGGGTGGCCAATAGTGCATTGGAATCGGTGGTCTGCAACGCCAAGATGGGAGTGGTGTTCTTCGATTTCGATCGTCACAAGATCACCGAACTGCCGCCGGCTTTCAAAGCCCTTCTCGAACAGCCTGAGTCCCGGGTCGCCTAGGGAGTTCGCAGCTGACTTCTGACCGATTCTTCTAGTACACTGCGATATCACTGTGTAAGGACACCTAATCAGAGGTTCGCTGGTCGATTTGATCATTTTCCGTTATCTCAGCAAACAGGTAATACAGGTAATGGCTGCCGTCACTCTGATATTGCTGGTGGTGACACTCACCAGTCGCTTTATTCAATACCTGGGGGATGCAGTAGCCGGCAGACTGGCATCCGATGTGCTGCTGCTGCTGATGTTCTACCGTTTGCCGGATTTCCTGCTGGTTATCATTCCCCTGGCTCTGTTTCTCGCTATCTTATTGGCCTACGGTCGCATGTACGCCGAAAATGAGATGGTTATTCTTTTCGGTGCCGGCTTCAGTGAACGCAGGCTATTGCTGTTCACCCTGGGCGGTTCAACCGCCGTGCTGGTGTTGATCGCCGTCCTCAGTTTACTGGTCACGCCCTGGGGCATACGCCACACCGATCAACTCAAACAGAATCAGGAGCAACTCACCGAAATTGATCTGATCGTGGCTGGGCAATTCCAGACTTTCAGTGAGGGCGATCGCGTAACCTACGCGGAGCGCATCAGCAGAGACGGCGACTCTCAACGCCGCTTGGAAAACGTGTTTGTCGCCAGCAGTGCGCAGACCGACGGTGAGCAGACCCTTCGCATTACTATAGCCGAATCGGCGCGCCCGGAAATCGATGCTGCCACCGGTGCCCGCTTCATGCGCTTGGAAAATGTGATGCAGTATGACGGAGTGCCCGGTCAGGCTGAATTTACCATCGGCCAATTCGATGTGCAGTCTATTCTGTTGCCCGAGGCCACCGAATTTGATCTGGTACTGGAAGAAAAAACCCTGCCTACACTAGCCCTCATCGGTGCCTCGGCACCAGAGCAGCAGGCGGAATTGCAATGGCGCTTGTCCATGCTTCTGCTGATTCCGGTAATTACCCTGATCGCTGTTCCCCTGAGCAGGGTGAATCCAAGGCAGGGTCGATACAGCAAGCTGTTTCCTGCCACAGTACTGTATGCCACCTATTTTTTACTGCTGCAATACGCCAAAGATTTGCTTGCCGAAGGTGGTCTCAGTAGCGTCATCGGCATGTGGTGGGTACACCTGTTGTTTTGTGGCATCGCATTCGCCATCTATCGCCTGCCCGCTCTGGGCAATCGGTTAGCGACAGGTGCCAAAGCATGACGGTTGCAAGCGACTCAAGATGAAACTACTGGACAGTCATATTCGCAACACGGTCCTGCTTTCCATGCTGGTGGTCATCTCATTGATTGCCGCACTGGATCTGCTGCTCACCCTGGCGGATCAACTTGGAGACACGGACGAAAATTTCTCCATGTTCGATGCCCTCACCTTCGTTTTATATACCACCCCCACCAGCATTTACGAACTACTACCCTTCAGCGCACTCGGTGGTGCGCTTATCGGGCTCGGGGTGTTGGCGTCCAATAATGAGTTGGTCGTCATGCAGGCAGCCGGGGTGAAAATATGGCGTATCGTATGGGCGGTATTGAAACCCACCCTGTTCATCATGGTGCTGAGCCTGTTGCTGGGGGAATTTGTGTCGCCGCCGTTGGAACAGATTGCCCGTAGCAACAAGGCCATACAACGCAGCGGTAATGAGGCCATCAATACGGAACAGGGCAGCTGGCGGAAAATAAGCAACGAGTACATTCATATCAATGCCATCGCGTCGGGAGGTGAACAGCTATACGGCATTACCCGGTACCAGTTGGATGCAGATCGCAGAATCGTCGCCACCAGTTTCGCCGCATCGGCAAACTATATCGAAGACGATGAGAGCAGTTACTGGCAGCTGAACAATGTCGACGCAAGTCTTCTAGCTGCCGACTCTATCTCGGTTCAGCACTATCTACAGGAAGACTGGCAGGTGGATCTGTCTCCAGAAATCCTGAGTATGTTGTTGGTGCGACCAGACCGGCAATCAATTTCCGGGCTCTACCGCTTCGCCCGCTTCTTCGACACCGAGCGATTGGAAAGCTCCACCTACTACCTCGCCTTCTGGAACAAACTTCTGCAACCAGTTGCAACACTGGCACTGGTCATTCTCGCCATCTCTTTCGTGTTCGGCTCGCTACGCGAAGCGACCATGGGCTACCGGGTGTTCGTCGCCATGGGCATCGGATTGGTATTCACGATTCTGCAACGATTAATGGAGCCTGCCAGCCTGCTTTTCGGGATCAGTCCCTTTCTCGCGGTGCTGATCCCCATACTGATCTGCGGGGGTTTGGGCTTATTCTTCCTGCAGCGCACCCGCTAACCGAAATTTAACCAGCCTTGGGCACCACCACGACCCTGGTACCAGAGATTTTGTCGTGCAGGGCATCACCCTCGGCATCGACAAACAACCACAAATATCCTAATCCCAGCAAGAAAAAGGCAGGCCATGCCAGCAGTAAACGAACCGCCGCCCGCCGCACACTGACCGGCCCCCCATCGCGGTCGACCACTTTGATACGCCAGGCCAACATCCCCACCGTCTGCCCGCTCCTGGTCCAGAACCACCCGAAGAACGCAGCACAACTGGTCAGCATCAGGAAAAACAGAATATTACCCAGCACCGGATCAGTCCGCACCCGTCCATCGACCAGCTCACTGGTATCGGGACCCACCACCAGTTGCATAATGAACCCGAACAGCATCCAGATAGCCCCAACAATAATCCCGTCATACAAAAGCGATGCCAACCGACGAAATAAACCTGCGCGGGGATAACCAAGAATTTGCTGACGCTGCTCCAAGTGAGAGTCGCTCATGAATCAAATCCATCACTGTTACGGCGGGCATGCTTGGAGGGGGCTATTTCTTTGACCGTAGCCAGCAGGGATGCTGGCTCCGAGCCTACATGGACGTATTCACGGCGTGTCAAAGAAATAGCCCCCTCCAGGCATGCCGTACACTGACCGACTCTTATTCTTGAGCCTATAACTCTTTAACCGCCTGAATCAATTCACTAGCCGCCTTCTGGCCATCCCCAAACAGCATCTTGGTGTTGTCGGCAAAAAACAGAGGGTTTTCCACACCAGAGAACCCCGTACCGCGACCCCGCTTAATGACAATAACATTCTCGGCCTCAAAGGCATTGAGAATTGGCATGCCATACAGCGGGCTGCTGGTGTCGTTTTTGGCAGAAGGATTAACCACGTCGTTGGCGCCAATTACCAGGGCAACAGTCGTGTTCTTGAAGTTCGCGTTGACGTCATCCATGTCATAGATCTTGTCATAGGGCACGCCAGCCTCAGCCAGCAGCACATTCATATGACCAGGCATGCGTCCTGCCACCGGGTGAATAGCAAATTTAACCGAGACACCTTTTTCATTGAGAATCTGAGTCAGCTCCCAAATCTTGTGCTGGGCCTGGGCTACCGCCATGCCATAGCCGGGGATGATGATTACCTGACTGGCGAAGGCCATGAGGATACCCGCATCCTGTGCCTGAATCTCTTTCATTACCCCTTCTATGCCATCGCCAGCAGGTGCTTGAGCGTCGGTGCCGACACCGGCAAAGAAGATATTGGCCACCGACCGGTTCATGGCCACCGCCATTAACTGGGTGAGCAGACTGCCGGCGGAACCCACCACGATGCCGGCGATGATCATCGCCGCATTGCCAAGCACATAACCCTCGAAACCAACCGCCAGGCCGGTAAGGGCATTGAACAGAGAGATGATGACTGGCATGTCGGCACCACCAACCGGGATCGTAATGAAGACACCGAGGATCAATGCCAGCACGTAGAAGATAATGATGGTGTTGATGTCGCCGCTGAAGTAGATGGCGATCGCAAAGCCCGCGGTGGCGATAGCGACCACGGCGTTAACCAGGTGTTGCTTGGGCAGGATCTTGCTGAGGCTGAGTCTGCCGTCCAGTTTGGCCCAGGCAATGATGCTGCCGCTAAAGGAGATGGTGCCGATAACGGCGCCAAGAATAGCCAGAATGGCCACGTCAGTGCCGAGGGCCGAGGCGATGGTGGTGGCCCCGCTTGGGTCGACTGCAGCCACCGAGCTGGCCTTGAACAGTTCCACCGCCGCAATCGCGGCCGCTGCGCCACCGCCCATGCCGTTGTACATGGCGATCATCTGCGGCATGTCGGTCATGGCGACCTTGCGGCCACTGTACCAGGCGTAGCCCCCGCCGATGGTGATAGCGACGATAATAAGCATGATATTGGTGCTGGCATGGGCGCTATTGATCACTTCCGGGGTTAGGAAGGTTACCAGCGTGGCCAGTATCATACCGGCGCCGGCCCAGAGAATGCCACGTCGGGCCGTGACCGGCGAGCTCATCTGCTTGAGGCCGAGGATAAACAGCACCGCGGCGATCAGATAAGAAGCCTGGATTATCATGTCCATCTATGACTCCTCGCCACTGGTTTTCTTCTTGCTGGGTTTGAACATTTCCAGCATGCGCTCGGTCACCACGTAGCCACCCACCGCATTGCCCGCGCCTAGCAGGACGGCAATGAAGCCGATAACCTGCTGTGTTGTCGTCTCGGCAATGCCCAGGGCAAACATCGCGCCTACCAGCACAATGCCGTGTACGAAGTTGGAGCCAGACATCAAGGGAGTGTGAAGAATCACCGGCACCTTGCTGATAATTTCGTAACCGGTGAAGCCAGCCAGCATGAATATGTAAATAGCAGCGAGACCTTCGATCATCAGGAAGCTCCTTTCGATAACTGTTCTTCGATGCCCGCATGATGAATAGCGCCGGCGTGGGTGATGAGGCTGCCACTGATGATTTCGTCTTCGAGATCGATGTTGATGGCGCCATCTTGAATTAACAATTCGAGAAAATTTAGCAGGTTCTTGGAATACATCTCGCTGGCATGGTTGCCAACCATGCTGGGCACGTTCACCGGACCATAAATTTTTACGCCCTGGTGCAGCACAGTCTCAGCGGCTTTGGTCAGTTCACAATTACCGCCGTCTTCCGCGGCAATATCGACTATCACCGAACCGCCACGCATGCCTTCTACCATCGCCGTGCTGATGATGCGGGGGGAGGTTCGACCTGGAATAGCGGCGGTGGTGATGATCACGTCGGCGGCTGCCACGTGTTTGGCGAGGATTTCCTGCTGCTGTTGTTTTTCTTCTTCGCTTAGTTCCCGGGCATAGCCGCCATCGCCGTCGGCCTTGATTCCGATATCGACAAATTTGGCGCCGAGTGATTCAACCTGCTCCCTGGTGGCGGCGCGAACGTCGTAGGCTTCCACGATCGCGCCCAGGCGTCGGGCGGTGGCGATGGCTTGTAGCCCGGCCACACCCGCGCCAATCACCAATACCTTGGAAGGACGGATGGTGCCTGCGGCCGTGGTCAACATGGGGAAAAATTTGCCGAGGATATTGGCAGCCAGCAGCACTGCCTTGTAGCCGGCTATTGAGGCCTGGGATGACAGTGCATCCATGGACTGCGCCCTCGAGATCCTGGGAATTAATTCCATGGAGAAGGCGCTGATGTTCTTGTTTTTCAGTTTGTTAAATCGCTGCAGATCCGCGTGTGGATCCATGTAACCGATCAGCACTGAACCATCCTTTAATTGCTCGATCTGTTCACTGGTGGCCGGGTTAACCATCAGGGTGATATCTGCCTTGCCTAGCAATTCGCCGCTATCGCCGACAATGGTGGCATTCTCATAGTCGGCATCGGTATAGCCCACCAGTTCGCCAGCACCCGACTGAATATTGATAAGCAGCTCTTCGGTGGCCAATCGCTTAACAGTGTCTGGTACCAGCGCCACCCGTTGCTCGTGTTGGCGAACTTCTTTGGGTACACAGATTTGAATCGGCATAAGGACCTCATTTATTCCATATTTTCTGGAGGGCGCAGTATATAACGATCTACGATGAGGTCAAATCGGATGACTTTCTGCCACTTGGAGTATATTGATAGTGGGGATATTTGTTAGAATCGCCCGCGCCGGCATCGGTAGTCGGTTAATATTGATGATAATTCAGGACACAGCATGGACACTTTAGAAGCAGGGCGACACATCCAGTTGATGGATACGACGCTGCGTGATGGTGAGCAGACACAGGGGGTTTCTTTCTCGGCTAATGAGAAGGTAAACATTGCCCGTGCCCTGCTGCAATCCCTGAAGGTGGATCGGATCGAAGTCGCCTCTGCCTGTGTGTCCGATGGTGAGCAGCGGGCGGTGGCGCAAATCACCGAGTGGGCGGCACAGGAAGGTCTGCTAGAGCGGGTTGAAGTGCTGGGTTTTGTGGATCACCGGCGCAGCGTCGATTGGATAGTTGCGGCGGGAGGCAAGGTCATTAACCTGCTGGCCAAGGGTAGTGAAAAACACTGCCGTGAACAATTGGGCAAGACCCTGGAAAGCCACCTGGTTGGTATAGCCAGGACTGCAGACTATGCCAGAGAGCAGGGCCTGGGCGTCAACATGTACCTCGAGGATTGGTCGAATGGCTACCTCGATAGCAAAGATTATGTGTTCGGCCTGGTGGCGGGAAGCGCCGGGCTCGGCATTGTCCACTATATGTTGCCGGATACCCTGGGGGTGTTTTCGCCGGCACAGGTGTCGGCTGCCCTGGCGGATATGCTGCGGGAGTTTCCCGATCAGCAGTTCGATTTTCACCCCCATAACGACTATGGCCTAGCCACCGCCAATGTGATGGCTGCGGTGAATGCAGGTATCAATACCATCCATTGCACAATCAATTGCCTCGGTGAACGGGCCGGAAACGCCTCGCTGGCGGAAGTTGCAGTGGTGTTGAAAGACAAGCTGGGTCTGCAGCTGTCGATCGATGAAACTCGAATCGGCCTGTTAAGTAATATGGTGGAGAATTTTTCCGGTAAATGGATCGCCGCCAACACACCCATAGTCGGCGCAGATGTCTTCACCCAGACTGCCGGCATTCATGCCGACGGCGATCTGAAGGGTGATCTTTATGTGTCCGAGCTCGGTCCCGAAAGATTTGCCCGTAAGCGGGTCTATGCACTGGGCAAGATGAGCGGCAAGGCATCGTTGATCAATAACCTGGAAGAGCTGGGCATTAGCCTGTCGGAGAAAGACCAGGCCAAGGTATTGCAACGCATCGTCAAACTCGGCGACTCCAAGCAGAACATCACCTCGGACGACCTGCCGTTCATCATCGCCGATGTTATGGAGAGCAAGGAGTATCAGCACATCACCCTGTTGAATTGTTACATCGGCTCGGGACTCGACGTCGAGAGCACTGCCAGTATTCGGGTTTCCATTAACGGCGAGGAACAACAGGGCTCGGGTTCCGGTAACGGCGGTTACGCGGCCTTCTTCGATGCCATCGAAAGAATTTTACAGCCGCGGGACTTTGTGATGCCGATGCTGGTTAACTACGAAGTGCACATTCCACGGGGAGGTCAGATCAGTGCGCTGACCGAGTGTATTATCACCTGGGAGTGGCAACAGCGTGAGTTCAAGACCCGGGGTGTGGATGCGAATCAGGTGCTGGCGGCAGTGGAAGCGACGTTGCGCATGATCAATATCAGGCTGCACGCCGACAGCTAGGGCTGCCCGTGGCGGCTTAGATGGTGGCCCTGCCCAGTTCTTCTACCACCAGATCACCGAAGGCATCGGTGCCGATCATCTTGCTCTGTGCACCCGGTTTAGCCAGATCTGCCGTGGTGTAGCCCTGGGTAAACACACTCTGCATGGCGTGCCACACATTCTGCGCCTCCGCCTCCATCCCCAGGCTCATTTCCAGCATCATCGCCACCGAACCGATCATGGAGTAGGGGTTGGCGATGTTCTGCTCGGCAATGTCCGGCGCCGAGCCGTGGGAGGGCTCGTAGTAAGCTTTATCGGGTCCGACGCAGGCCGATGGCATCAGGCCCAGGGAGCCGAGAATGCCGCCGGCCTGATCACTGAGGATATCGCCAAACATATTTTCCATCACCATCACGTCAAATTGACCGGGGTTGAGACAGAGATAGGTGGCAGCGGCGTCCACCAGAATATTCACGACCTCGACATCTGGATAGTCCTGACCAACTTCTACCATGACTTCGTTCCATAACACACTGGATTTCAGCACATTACTTTTATGAATGTTGTGCAACAGGCCCTTGCGTTTTTTTGCCGTGTCGAAAGCGACCCTGGCGATCCTTGCTATCTGGTCCTCATCGTACTCGAGACTCTCGTTGACGAAACGCCTGCCCTGGGCATTGATCCCGGTTTCCTTGTTACCGAAATAGAGTCCGCCAACCAACTCCCGGATTATGATGAAGTCGATACCGTCACCTATGATTTCGGGTTTCAATGGAGAAAAATGAGCCAGGCCCTGGGGTAAATATACCGGTCGGAAATTGGCGAAGGTATTGTAGCGACGACGCAACGGCAGCAGGGCTCCCCGTTCCGGTTGCATGTCGACTGGGATATTCCTGGATGCTTCGTGACTGAGACCGATAGGACCCTTCAGTATGGCGTCGGCCTCATCACACAACGCTTTGGTGTCATCGGGAAAGGGATGGCCGTGGGCGAAATAGGCATTGGCCCCGAACGCGCCGTGGCGCAGGTCGAATTCGATGTTATTTCTGGAGGCGACGAGATCGAGAATCTTTACGGCCTCGGCCATGATCTCCGGGCCGATGCCATCTCCATCCAATAAGGCAATCTTGTAAACAGTCATAAAAGTTCCTTGCCTGTGTTCGCGGTGCTGGCAATGTGTCGAGCCGGTGCATTGGATTACCGGACATACTTACGAAAGGCGCGTAATTTAGCACGTGGCGGCTGATAGGAACAACTCGGAGAGGGTGTTGCCTGGCTAAATTGCAGAAACCAGCTAAACCCTGAAAAGCGGGAAGGCGCCGAAAATACTGCTAAAACTCTAGTTGCTGAGTTGGTCGTAATAGAAGAAAAGGAGGGGAATCACGGGTTCTCAGGTGGCTTGTAAGCCTCCCTTAAAATTGGTCCATAGATAACTGTACAGATCTATTGGACCATCTCAATATTATGCCGACTGCACTTGGCTATTGTGGGAACCTGGCAATGCCCAGGCTTCCCCGTATACCTCCAACCCAGATCTCATCTCCAACTTCGATGGCGACAGTGCCCAGCTTGAAAAAATCATTACCCTTGTAGTCCACCAGTTGTTGCACCTCAAGCGTATCTGGATCGACTTTGGCGACACGGGCAGCCGCCAATTCACAGGGGCTGGCATCGTTGCAACGGGTGACATGACCGGCAACCACGAGTTTTCCATCGGTGGCCCAACGCACGTTGTCGACGTTAAATCCGACTTCGGCTGAGTCAATTTGTACAGGGACCTGTCCCCGCGACAGGCGAATCAGTGCCCGATCACTCCAGCCGCCGATATACAACCAATTACCATCTGCAGAAGATACCAGGCCGTTGGGTCCACGCATCTGGCTTCCCGGCACTTGCATCCAAGCGTTGGTTGGATGCCATTCCCATAATTCGCCGCCGGCAGGATCGAAATTGGTGGCGGCGATGACACCGTTGGGCAGGACGCTAATAGAGTTGATTCGTCTGCTACCTTCCGGCGCTATGATACAGCCGATCCATTGCAGAGACGGAATGCTGCCACCAACATCCAGATTAAATACTTCGATCGCTTCCCGTTCGCCATGGCCTACAACATATAGGGTGTGCACGCCGGCATTACCTTCTCGCAGGGTAAGGCCGTGGGGTTGGAAGCCGCTGGAGTTTGGACCGGGGCAGTCTCTATAGGTCACGGTGTCGTGCGCAGGTGCCAAGGCGCCTTCGGGGAATACTATCTGCACGCTGTAGTCACGGGTGTTTACCGCGTAGATCGGCCCGTCGACATCCGACACCCGGCCAGAAGCAATAAGCCAGGGGGTATCGGGGATCGGGTACAAGTCTTCGGGATTGGTGGTACCACAGACAAACTGAACTTCGCCGTCCGGGATACAGGTCTCAGCGGGAAAAGCGTTGATGCTGAACAGGCTCAGGAACACAGAGCAGCAAAGAATGTATCGCGACATGGCGCCACCTCCGTAGTTTTCTTCTTCTTATACAGGTAATTCTGGGGACAGTAACCGTAACTGTGCTGTTTCCAACTTCCCCAGGGGACTGATTATGCCGCTTTAACAGCACCTGGTGTAATGACTTTAGACGCTGAGCATCACGGGTCTTGCAGACGCCGTCCGGCACAGGCGGAGCCGTTCAGGGCGGTAACGCGGAGCATCGTCACCCCTTTGCGCTCGAGTTCGTCTATGTCGGCGCAGGGCACATGGGTAAAGCGCAGATCGAGTTCGTCGCCCGCTCCAATTCCCTGGTTTGCCAGCAGCGGCTGAATGTCGTAGAGCATATCGTTATGGGCTAGCCCGAGCTCTCTGAAATTCGGGAGTGTTCTCAGCACGCTAACATCGGTAATCGAGTTGTTTTCAAGGCGAAGAACCGCAAGGTTTTGGAGCCGAGCCAATGGACCGATGTCCTCGATTTCGTTGTTGCTGAGGAAGAGATACTCGAGGCTGGTCATTTTACTCAGCGCGCCGATGTCCGTGATCGAGTTGTCACTGAGGCCGAGTTGAACCATGCTGGTCATTTCGCGAAGGGCGTTTAGTTCCATTATCGAGTTGTCGTGTATCCAGAGAAGTTTCAGATTTGAGAGCCCAAGCAGTGGGCCGATGTTAGTGATTTTGTTGTCGTAGAGGCGCAGGTGGGTGAGCTTCGTAAGCCCGCTCAGCGGACCGATATCGGAGATTTTCTGGAGATGGATACGCAGATATCTCAGCTCGGTGAGCCCACTGAGCGGACCGATGTCGGTGATGCCATTAAAGACCACATTCGGGTCCCGGCCATCGTCGTAAGCGAGGTAGTGACGCAGCTGGAAAGGATATAAGCCGTGTACGTGAAGCCTCCTCAGCTCCGTCAGCGCTCGCAGAGGGTTAATGTCCGCGATAGGATTCTCACTGATTATGAGTTGTGTGAGTTTCGTGAGTCCGCTCAATGGACTTATATCACTGATCCAGTTGGTATGGAGATTAAGCTCTGTGAGTTCCGTGAGCTGACTCAGCGGGCTGATGTCCGTGATCAACCGGTTGATAATGCTGAGCCTGGTCAGGCCTGTGAGATTCTGGATCCCCTCAAGGCTTTCGAACGGATGCGGAGGCGACGGTCGCAGCGTGCCTCCATAAACGACGCGCGCTATGTCTGTGTCTACAGTCAATTCCGTCAACTGAGATGCAAGGCCGCAACTGATGTCCTCCTGCGCATCGACCGCGAGCGCAGCTCGAACCACCTCCTCCAGGTCTGGATCCGCGAACCTGACGATGGCTGTGGGCCCATGATCCCGGCAGTGATCGGTGGGCTGAAGAACCTGTCGTGATTGCGCTGCAGCCAGGGAGGGAAGGGCCAGGACAAAAATCGAGAAAACGCCTAGTCTGACGGTAACGCTTTTCATTTCCTTCGCTCCCAAGTTTGGGCAGATTGATAGTCAATTGCCGGGGGTAATCGGTTCGGTCTATATGATTGGACGCGGCTATTGCATCCAGGGTGGAAGGTGATGGATGCACTATTTTTTAATCTCTCCGTCACCTTTGATCCCTTGTGTCTGTTAAGTTGCAGGCGTCCCTGCTGATGCACTGTTGAGGGCTTAGAGTGTTTTGGTCATTCGATAGAATCTCAATCCAGGTATGGGCAGGCGCCTGGGCCACTGCGATTCGATTGCCATCCCACGACGCTTGTAGAATCGAATAGCCTCCTCATTGCTGGCAGAGACGTCGAGGGATATAGCAGTCGATCCACTCGCGCGTGCCCGCTCTTCAAAAGAGTCCATCAGGACAGAGCCTACGCCACCACCGCGAAGTGCCTTGTCAACGGCGATGCTGCTCGGCGGTGTAGCCCAGAAACATCCCAACGATTGCGTTGTCATGTTCTGCGAAGCTTACATATTGGTAGGATAGGTCGTGATCCGGCTGGGTAAATGCATTGGCGATTATGTGTTCAGCACGGGGGCCGAGCATAAACCGAAAGAAGCCTTCAGCTGCTTCGTCTACGTAGTGTGCAAACGCCAGTCCCTCTTCCAACGTGGGGTTGGCGACTCGAAGGTTTACTGAATGCCGATCCATATGGCCTTTCCCAGCTGAACGCCCTTGTTTATGAGGCTCGCTCCCTTTCTCAAATACTGGAGCTTGCTTAAATTCCTGGCGAGGCTCCTAGTTTCTTGTGTTCCAAGTGTCCACTTTCGGCTGCGAACTATCAACCCCTCGGTCCGTGCTCTCGTTTTGTTTGGATCGAGGGTGCGCTCCTATTGCAGATCAGATTCCAAAACTGGCCGTCGCCTTAGCTCCTGCCCGTTACCGGCTTGAGCAGTGACGGTCCAGGTTTCGAAATATCACATTGTATGAGCGACACGGGTTCGAAGTAACGAGGCAGATACAAATTGGCAGCTCTCCGCCCATACATCCGGTGATCAGGCCTTCCAGTTAATCCATTGAGCCTGGTGGAAAGCACTCTAAAAACAGCAGGCAATGCGTGCGGATCAGGTGGTGCTATTTGCTTAGAGGGTTGAAATATTAAAACCTGAGAGGGTTCTGCGCCGTAGTGTGCTGACTTCTTAGCCAATCCAAAAACGGTTGTCGATAGTTTGTGCCGGTGTCATAGCCATCGGGATTAGCTTCTGCAATCCCATGAAAATTGTCTCCCCCCGCATACATATAACTATTCAGTAGCACACGGTATTCCCGATCGGACTCTAATGGTTCATCGGCTTTTTCCAAAATCCAGACATCGCCACGTTGCCGCAGTCCAGCTACCAGGGGCCTGCGTCCCGTTGTTAGTGCCGCTTCGATGGCCGCGCCGCTAACATTCACGGCGATGATGCTATTGTCGAATGGCATCATGCCTATCAAGGTACTGAGGGTGATAATCCCGGCCGGCAGGTCGGAGCGGATGCCGCCAGCATTGGTGAGTGCAATATCGGCAGTGGGGTCACTGAGTAACCAGGAATCGATAACCAGTTGGCCCAGTTCACCACTCCGGCGCTGTAGTTCTACTGAGTTATAGGCCAACACGTCAGCCAGTGATCTTTCCGATACATCTGACCATTTTCTGACGATAGCCGAAATTTCATTATTCTCTGCGCCCATGACGTTGTAGCTGGTGGAGTAGTCTGCGGAAGCCAGCCGCTTGTTAGCTATATCATAGCTAAATTGCGCCTTGGCATAAGCGGTAAAATTATAACCCCCCTCCACTAACACCGTGCCGGCCACCTCCCGAGCTATCAACTCGTTGCAGTGGCCACCACCCATAAGATCGATGTTAAGATCTTTGACTCGCTGCGCGAGAGGCTCCAATTCCCGCATGCACACATGGGCTATGACGAAAAGCAGATCCAGTTTCCCGGTATCAATTTCGGCAACCGTTTCGCGCAGCGCTGTTTCGTAATCGATGAATTCGAGTTCTGTGGTGTTAAGTGGACTCCCCGAGGTCGGTGTGCTCGTAGTAGTGAGCCCTATAATGCCGACACGCAAATCATTCACCTGTTTAATCGTGAATGGAAGAATGCCCATCTCCAATGGCACCCTGTGGTTTTCTCGCCAACGAGTATTGGCACTGAGATAGGGATAGTCAGCTTCTTCGGTCCGCTGCCTCAACTCTTCCAGACCGAAGTCGAACTCATGATTGCCGACGGCTGCAGCGTCGTAATGCATCGCGTTCAGTATTTCCACCATGCTTTCACCTTCGACCCAGGTGGAGATGGCGGGGCCGGTGAAATTGTCACCGCCACTGAGGATGAGAAAGGGACCATCTTCGGTATAGCCTTCTTGCCGCTGCCACAGGCCGAATAAATGGGCTGCACCCCGACCAGTCTCCATGCCCTCCATCCAGCCATGCTCATCATTGGTATAAAGCACGGTGAGTTCACGAATGGAATCTTGCTCGGTACGATTGAGCTGGCAACTGCTGATAAGCAGAGCCAAGCCGATACCGACTGTGGCAGTACGATATGTAAAACCCGGCTTCACAATAAAGTCTCAGCTACCCGTTGCTAGGAAGGAATTACTAGTATAAACATCTCTCTCGAAGATCAACAATGCCTGCTCCCGGGGTTATCTGCCCCAGTGGTGTTTGCTGAGAGAGCAGCTTAAAATGAATTTCTCATCCTGAGAATGGTTCTAATTAAGGGGAAAGGTCAGCCGTCTTGCAAATTTCCATAGTAGGTATAGGGTCCACCCGTTCAGACCGCCGACAGCTTGAAGGCGAAAGCATGAATCGCTTAGGCACTCTTTCGCGTGTCATCGCCCGTCTGGTGATATTGTGTACGTTGATCGCTGTAATTGGGTGCGCAGTAGATCAACAAATACAGACGCTCAGACCAGGAGTGCTGACCGTCGCGGTGACATCGGGCGCCCCCACGAATCAGTACGATCCGCAGCTCTGGATCAGACAGTACGTCGAGCAGTTTGCTGTCGAGCACGAGCTGACAATCTCTTGGGTCGTCGTTCCCTTCAATGAATCGTGGCTGCTTGCCAGCAGAGATGAAGTCGACCTGGTCGCGACCAATGTCGCGAACTTTGCCGACCGTGCGCATTCAGGAGCGACGTTTTCCGCGCCGTTTCTATACGAGCGACGGGCCTTGCGCATTAATCCTGAAGAGCAGGAGCGCTACGAGCACATCAGCGACTTCATTGGCAAGACTGTCGGTGTCGTTTCAGGCATGGCGGCTGAACGCGACGTTAATCGTCGTGCACCGGATGGCGTTATCGTCAGAACGACCGATACCTTCGCTCAGCTTTACGCAGAGTTCGACGTCGGGCAGCTCGATGCCATCGCTGAAGCCGAATATTATGCACTCGATGGTCAGGTTATTCCGTCGCACGGCGGTGAAGTAATTCTGATCGACCACCATGACCTTACGCCGGGGCAACGCGAAGAGTCGGTTTTCGTCGTTTGTGACAAGAGCCAAAACCTGCTTTCCGCAATAAATGCCTTCATCGCCCGAACCAGGTTTCCACTGTGACAAGGTCGCGAGTCTCCCATGCACGATGACGCTCGCGCAGCAAGTTGCGTATGCTGGCTCACTAAAGTCGCGCCCCGGTGCCAATCGAATGAATTAGGGCCGCTGTGGGCGAAGAATTAGGGTCGGAGTAAAAACACAGTGGTTTTGGGAGGATGGTACCAGTGGGCGGACTTGAACACCTATATAAGTCAGCTACTTAGGTGGTATTCTAGTGCTGTACCAACATCCCTACCAACATAAAGCCAAATTATCCCCCCCTTAAAGCTATTTGTGAGTGGTCTTGCATATACCCCGCGGGGGAGCCTTTCGCCCCTCCCCTAATAATTACAGTTGCTAACCCCATACTTAAAAGTGAATTTGAAAAAAATCTGAAAAAAATGGATTTTCAGCTTTTAGAGGGGTAATACTTCAAGTATCTATTAGGAGGATTAACTATGAATTGGGATGCATTAGGAGCGATAGGCGAAATTATAGGAGCAGTAGCTGTTTTAATCACGTTGTTCTATCTGGCTGCACAAATCAAAATGCAAAATCGTGAGCTAGAAAAATCTAATGAAAATGTAACAGCGCAATTATCAGTTGATTTAAACAATATGTTCATTAATAACTTTGATGCATTGATGCGAGACAAAGAATTTGTGGAGATTTATCTGAAAGGAATGAGCAATCAGCCATTAGATGAGATTGAGATAATCCAATTTTCGTTATTTGTGAATAGGTGGTTAGCGAACTGCGAAACACTGATAGTTACAGCTAAGGCAGAAGTTGCATTTGATAACGACTACGACCTGGATTTTTTATATGGTAATCCTTGGATACACAAACTTATAAACACCGAAGTAGGGGCGCGTTGGTTTGACGAGGAAGCTCCACTATTATATACCAAGAATTTCTTGGACAAAGTGGGAGATTTCAGGCGAAAGACATTTAATCATCCTCACCCAGCTTCATGATAACCGATATTTATAGTATTTTCTGGGTATGAATATGAAGAATAGACTGAATTATGTTTGGATTCTCTTAGCAAGAGAGATTATCGAAAGACATTGGTGTTTATCTACATCGAAATATCCGTGAGGCCTTGAGTGATGAAGAACACATTGCGGTTATCAGAGTTACAGACATGTTCACGTCTGCTTTTTTATACAGTTTAGTTGAAGCGATGGGTAATCATTGTGATTTGAATGGGGAAAAAGAATCAAAGGGTTCAGAGTCGGTCAATTAAAAAGGAAGGCTGTTTCACTTCAAGGGTTCACTCCAATTACTGGGTCAATATTCGCTGCAAATTAACGCTGGTGTTTTTCAACCATGAATGCGTGGACTTAAATGAAGCTGGCTTTTATTCTCCCTATACTCCGTGTTAGTCTGAATCGATGGACATAAAACCTGGCCACGAGCGTGTGCAATGTTGCATTGTGGGTGCAGGTCCTGCGGGCCTTGTGCTTGGATTGCTGCTGGCCCGTCAGGGGGTTTCGGTAAAAGTACTGGAACTACATCCCGATCTCGCACGTGACTTTCGTGGAGACACCGTACATGCCTCGACGCTCGAAATGCTGGACCAGATCGGCCTTGCTGAGGGAGCGCTTGAACTTCCCCACAGCAAAATACAACAGATGTCGATCAACACACCAGACAAGGTCATCAACCTAGTTAATTTCAAGCGCCTGAAGACCAAATATCCTTACATTACCATGATGCCACAGGAACACTTCCTGAATTACTTGCTTGAATGTGCTCAGGGCTTTGATTGTTTCGAGATATTGTTTAGTACAGCGGTTACTAGTTTGCTCAGGGACGAGCAGAACAGGATTGTCGGGGTTGAAGGAAAGCAAGATGGTAATCCCATGCGAATGGAATCCGATTTGGTGGTTGCCTGTGATGGGCGTTTTTCCACACTTCGCAGACTGACAGGTTTCAAGGCCGAGAGCCAGTCCCAACCAATTGATATTGCATGGTTGCGTTTCCCCAGGTTAGCTACGGAGGAAGACGACCAGGCCGGGTTTTACGTGGCTGACGGCAATCTTTGCATTGTTCTTAATAGAATAGACGTATGGCAAGTAGCCTTTGTCCATGCAAAAGGTGATTTTAAACAGCTGCGAGAGAAGGGTATCGAGCATTTTAGACAAGGCCTCCGGCAGACGATTCCCTGGTTGCAAGACCGGGTAGACACAATCACCGATTTCAGCGATCTCCATATTCTAAACGTTAGGGCAGATATGCTGGATACCTGGTACCTGAATGGATTGTTGTTAATCGGTGATTCTGCACATGCAATGTCTCCTGTTGGTGGCATTGGGATAAATTTCGCGATTGCCGATGCGATAGAAACAGCTAATATTTTGTCAGAACCCTTGTTGGCTGGCGCCTGTACTTCTATGCATCTTGCTGAAGTGCAGAACAGACGCTTCAAGGCCACGAAAACCATCCAGGGCATTCAAACGCGGATTTTGAATCAGATCACTTCACGCGCCTTTGCCAATAAGGAGTTTGATCTGCCCTGGTTAGTCCGGGTATTGTTAAAAACGCCCTTTCTTAGGGATATTCCTGCCAGACTGATGGCATTTGGACCATACCAGGCAAAAATTCATAAACCCTAAAACGCTCGTGTCCAGCAGGGAGTGTGTATAGAGCTAGCTGTGCATGACAGTCATTGGACCTGGTTGCTAGATATTGATGGCGTTTTCTGAGTTGGGGTTTGGTCCGAAGTAACTTAAAGCCTCTCTGGGGCTGACAGAGTCATTCCCCGTCCCAGATCGATCCCGAGTCAAGCAGACTTTTTTTGAGCACATTTTTTTCCAGCAATAGACAAGGAAGTGGTCTGTAAGTATTGTGTTTACTGGGCTTAGGTAAAAGGGGTTAGCCTGGTTGAGACTAAGAGTTGGTACCGGTGGGCGGACTTTAACACCTATATAAATCAGTTACTTAGGTAGTATTCTACTGCTGTACCAACATCCCTACCAACATAAAGCCAAATTATCCCCCCCCTAAAATTCATTAATGGGTGACCCTGCAAATGAAATACCTAAGGTAATTTATACCACCAACGCCATTGAATCGCTGAACAGTGTCATCAGAAAATCGACACGCAATCGGAAGATATTTCCTGACGATCAATCCGCATTGAAGGTGGTGTACCTGGCAATTCAGGAGGCATCAAAAAAATGGACTATGCCAATAAGAAATTGGAAGCCGGCATTAAATCGGTTCAGTATTGAATTTGGTGAGCGGGTAACCGATCATCTTTAAACAGCGTCGCGGGTGTTTACACAGAAGTCAGGAAACTCTCGCTATAGCTAATCAGGACGTTCCACACCTGGCAAAGCAAAGCTATCTTCATAGATACAATTGGCTTCACGTACATCTATGCGAAGCACTCTGTCTCGGAACTTGACATGTTTCCACTCG